>JANPLG010000351.1:0-5764 GCA_031426395.1 Actinomycetes bacterium | reverse complement strand
GCGACGAACCGCTGCGCAAGGAGTGGGGCCGCTGCCCTCGCTGCGGCGGCGAACCTTCTGGCTCAGCTTCCACCTCGGTGCCAATCGGTCAGCCATTGCAGGAAGAGCGTGAGGACGATCAGCCCTATGGCCGTTCAGCATCCAGCCCGGCCGCTGCGGAATCGCTGAATGAACGGGCGGCCCAGGCTTACGAAGCGGGCGACGTCGTGAAAGCGGCCCGCCTCTTCCAGGAAGCTGTGGATGCCGATCCAACTGTTTCCAACTACTGGGTGAACCTTGGCGTCGCGCACGAAGAACTTGGCGAGGACCTGCAGGCCGCAAATACATACAAACGGGCTATGGAAGTCAATCCGAACGAGATCCAGGCGTATCTTCGTATGGGATACTTGTATGCGCAACGGGAGCGTCAGGTGGAAGCGCGCGAGATGTGGGAGCGCGTGGTCCAGCTCGCCCCGGACGGCAGCGAGGCCCAGGAAGCCCGCGATAATCTGAAGAGCCTGGAGGATCTCTAGTCCATGCCTGACCCCACCGAGATCGGTGAACGTGCCTTCTCCGCCGCCCAGGGCCTGCTGCGCCGCAGCCAGCAGGTGGCCCGCCGGGAGACGCGGGTTCTCAAGCTCCAGGCGCAAATCTCCCGTATGCGCTCCAACCGCACCCAACTGCTCTGCCAGATGGGGCAGAAGGTGTTCGACCTCTTTGAGCGGGACCTGGTGAAGAACCAGGACCTCCGCATGATGTGTCAGCAGATCCGCGGCCTTGATGCGGAGATGGAGGTCCGCCGCGAGGAGATCGAGCAGATCCGCCGGCCCGACCTGGCGGGAGAGCGTGGAATCGATTCCGAGCCCGAGATGATCGACGGCATCCTGGACGAGCCTCGCGAGATCCGTGCGGAGGTCCGCCGCGATGCCCCGGACGACGAGATCATCCGGGATTAGGCCAATTCCGAGAGGTGCGTGGCAACGCCTGCTGAACGCACCTGCAGAAGACACCTTGGGCATGCCGACACTCCTCCATCGGCCCCTTCCGTCCGTTTACATTCGCTTTATAAACGGATAAGCTACAGCTATAGGTGGCGGTCTCCGGTGCTGAGTCGTGGGTGCGCGCCTGCCTGATCCGGAACAGATCTTCCGGACCCAACATTCAACCGGTTCTGGTCCAGCGCCTTGACCCGTAGGTCTTAAGAGGCGAGGGAGCGGGAACGGAGGAGTGACGACCCATGACGAACGTGCGTGAGGCACGGTCGGCGGATCTATCGCCGCCCGAACCCGGAGCCGGGGTTCATCCCCAGCTTCTGGAGTGGTTGCACAGTGGCCGGCTTCGGCTGGTCGATTCTACGCAGCGGGCCATCCCGGCTGAAGAGTGGACATCGCTACCGTCCGAGGTGCGTCAGCAGGCGCTGGATGACTTCCAGCGGGTGGTGCGCAGCAAGGCGAAGGCGGCGGTCCTATTCCTCCGAGCGTGACGCGTTGCTCGCGGAGAGAGCATGGCACCGATCAATCGGTAGCGGTGCGACCTCGGTCCCCAGGGGACCGGGATCGCGCCGCTTTATTGCGTCTACCCTGCAGATGTGCGCGGCCATGAAATCCGGCAGGAACCATCACCGCTTTGCGGGAACGTCGATTCGGACCGACAGGACACGCCCGCTGCGGATGGAGGTGAACGATGAGTGGAAGCCATGATCCATGGGGCGGCGAGAAGATGTCTCGGAGCGAGGCGCAGCGCCGCTACAACAATCTGATCGTGTACACGCTCCGGCCCATGCTCGCCAACCGGAGCCTCACGTGGGACGCCAAGGTCACGATTCTCAAGCGCCTTGTCCGAGAGGCCGGCCGCTTCAAGTACGAAAGCGGTGTCGTGGCGGGATCCGGCGCGCGGGAAGAGATTCTCGACCTACTGAAGGACACCTTCAAGCCGGATCACCCCGGTACCGAGGACTACAAGGACTGGGTCAAGCGAGCTATCCGGGTCTTTGGCGCCACCATCGATACCGGCGGCGACTGAACCGGACACTCAATTGCGGTTTGCGGACTTGGCATACGTGGCTATTGGCGGCAGGAGGATGTCCCATGGAGCGCGGGCGCTCCGCCCGCACCCACCATTGCATGCCGACGGTGGCGCCGGGACCCCAGCCAACCTGCATCGCGCAATCCGCAAGTGAATGACCGCTTACATCAGGTGCCCGGCGTGGGGCCGCGCATCAGTTCGCGGGCCGCTCCGTTGAGCGCCTGACGCGCTGCGTTCAGCCGCTCCACCCCGCCTGGCAGGCGACGCACCAGCCAGGGGTTTTGCAGGATGAGTCCGCCTGTAACTGCGGCCGGACCCTTCCGCGCAATCCGGACGAAAGCCTCGGCTCCTGCCTGGTGCGCGGCGATTTGCTGTTCGGCGTGCGCGCAAAGGTCGTCCATTACCGTGGCGGTTGAGGAAGGCCAAATCCGGTCCAGCAGCGTGCGGCGGTCCTGGCGCAGGGCATCCAGCCGTTTGCCGTGCTCTGCGAGTTGGTCCACCGGTCCCTGCGCGGCGCGGGCGAAGTCGTCCGTCTCCGCCAGCTTGCCGAGGTCGGCCAACGCCTCCTCCGTGCGTGCCAGCGCCGCGCCCAGGTTGTCCGGAACCGCCTGGCGCGCCAGCGCCTCGCCTCCCATCCTGCCCGCAATCTCACCCAGGTACTGGCCCACCAGCGAGCCAATCGGCCCGAGCGCGGCCCCGAGCCCTGCGCCCACCCTGCGTCCTACATCGGACGCCACCCGAGAGGAGAGTCCGGCAACCAGGGAGCCACCACGCTCCTGTCGCGGTGCGAGCGGATGGGAGAACCGCGGCTTCACCCGGGCAGAAGCCGCGAGGATCACCACCAGATCGGGTCCCGCCGCTTCTGAAAGCACGCGCTCCGTTGCAAACGGGCTTGGGAGCGGTGCTCCGGTGAGGTCATCGGCCTCGATCAGGGGCAGGCTCCGTTCGCTCTTGCCCAGCGAGCCGCGGAGCACCACTAGGGGCCTGCCGTTCCACCCTCGCTCCGCGCCACCCCACCAACTGCTTGATTCCAGCAACGCTTCCCGCAGCCGATCGATCGCCCCGCTCTGAGCAGCAGGATCGAGGCCATTCCATACCTCGGCGACGGTCATCTCCAGCGGCGCTCGCGCATCAAGGGGTGAGCGGAACCGCCACTTTGCTGCGGTGGCCGGATCGATCCTCGCCCAGCCATCGAACAATTCGACGGTCGACGTGCCCTCCGGGAGTAGATCGAGCAGTTCCGCCGGCAGCCACTGGGACTCCACCCAGCGCCGGAGCGTCGGCTCCTGCCACGGCTTGGCCCTTCGAAGGATGGCTCCGCGCCGCAACCGAGCGCGCCGACGGGCGAAGCCGTAGCTGGCGAGTAGTACCGCCACGACCGCTAGGACTATCCAGACCAACTCAAAAGGCAATACGAGGGTCCCTCACCGCACTACCTCGTGATAGCACATCCGTCTGGTGATCCTGCTTCCAATCACCGCTCTGGATATCTCAGCATAGTCAGACGACATCGATTAACCAAGATTTGATAGTAATGGCGAACCGGATCAATGCGTCGCTGCAACTATCAATCGCCATCTGAAAGAACCAGTGTTAATCACCGGGTTTCACGCTGATCGAGCTGTTAGTGGTCATCGCCATGATCGCGATCCTAGCCGCCATGCTTTTCCCGGTCTTCGCACAGGCGAGGGCTGCGGCTCGCAAGACGCAGTGCAGCTCCAACATGCGGCAGATCGGCGTCGCAGCGATGCATTACGCGGATGACTACGATGAGGCCTTTCCGCGCACGATGTATGTCGCCCTGGCCCCTTTGCATCCAGCAACATCTCCCGAACCGTGATCGTGAGGAAGCGGCTCCTCGGATCTGTTGCCTTCGACCGGTGCTTCGTGCGTTCGGCACCTTACAATCATTTCGCGAACGGTGAAATGGTGCCTTTATGCGCAGCCGGCCTGTCTAGGCGGTTCGCAGGCAACCGCAAGGGGCCCATTCACTCGGCTGATCTTTCCGTGCTCCCAATGGGAGTAAGTCAGACCCACGGCCTCAAGCGCCGAGGCTACCCGTGATGCATTGTCCCGCCGCACGAAAAAGGGCCCTCGACCAGGAATGGTCGAAGGCCCAAAAGCGAATGCTTTGCTGAACGGCGATTAGGCCTTGCGGCGCTTGCGCAGGATGCCGAGCAAGCCGATGGCTCCGGGCACGAAGAGCGCGATGGAACCCGGCTCCGGGACACCAAGCGGGTCACCATTATAGGTGATGTCCAGGTTATCGATGGCCCAGGACTCATCGCTGCGGCCCTGGATGCCGTTGCCGCCACTGGGACTCCACGCCTCGAACGACACGGCCAGCGTGGACGCCGAGTGGGCGACGTTCTGCAGGGCGGTCAGTGTGCCCATGTCGAAGGCATCGTCACCGTGACCGCCACCGAAGAGGTTCCAGGTTCCGGCATTGCCGTTTTGCGTGTTGAGGCCGTAGTGCGTTGCGTTGTTCCCAGCTTCGGGCCTAAGTCCCCACGTCAGGAAGTCAGATCCAACTCTATTCGGGTCATACGTGCTCGGATTCATCGGGTCATAAGTAGCGTTGATGCCTGAGTTGGCATCAATAGGACCGCGGCTGTTCCCGCCGCGTGATCCAACAGACCGGTCCAAGATGGTGCGGTCGTTGACGAGGCTCCCATTACCGTTCACTCCGTCACCAATGCGAATGCGGAAGCGGTCGACACCATCCGGAAGACCAGTCGCGTCCCATGAGTCGATGATCGCCAGAAGGAACTTGAAGCTGACTCTACTGTGAGACCCCAGCCCATCAACCTTCAACGTGGTCGGGCGAAGTGGGTTGAAGCCGTCAGGACCTCCTGTGTTGGTGGTCGCGTTCCGCAGGAAGTTTCCACCAAAGGTGCCGGAAACCGGTCCGCCGACGGCATTGACCGGAATATTGGCATTGTTGACGCCAAAGGGACCAACTCCACCGCCGTAGTCGTCGACGCCCTCTACGCTCCCCTGAAATGACCCGGGACCGCCCATTCCTGCAGCGATGCTCTGGAATCCGGCGGTCGGATCACCACCGTCGAAATTGTTGCTGTAGATGTTGACCTGGGCTGAAGCAGCCACAGGGAACGCCAGCGAGCCAAGCGCCACGGCACCAGCCCAAAGGAGGGGTCGCAGCCCCATGGTCATTATTCTTAAGTCACGCATTCGCTTCGGATCTCCGTCTGGCCGTTTAGCAGCCAGGAGTGCCCTCTACAACCAATGGACATATACGGCATTCGCTCTTTCGGTGTCAAGGTCCTTCCCCAAGACCTTGGCCTTTTTCTACACGAGCGACCAGCCGCTTATCCCAAAGATGGTATGCCTTGTTTGCCGCCGTCCTACAAGATGCCGAGCCAAACATCCATCGAAAGAATGACGCTCATGGAGATCGGCCCCTGCGTTATGGGCATCACCGCGTGAATCCGCTGGCCCCTTCAGCGGCTGGCAAAGCGGCGGAAGCGAAAGAACCTGTGAATCCATGAAGCGTAGTTGCCCGCCCCGTTGCACAGGATCGTATCCTCCGGCAGGTTGTCGCGCAGCCACACCATGATCTGGCCGAGATTGACATTTCCTGGCTGTGGCGTGGCCTCCTCCGTCCACGCCAGATACTCCGCATGAGCTTCTTTCACGCTTCCGGACCAACGGGGTGAAGGTGTTGGCTTCGAAGCAGCAAGCGCCGGGGCAAAGCGCCGGGGCGAGGCGGTGATCCCCAATGCCGGCACATAGACGCGGC
>JANPLG010000350.1:0-11371 GCA_031426395.1 Actinomycetes bacterium | reverse complement strand
GCCCTGGGAGGGCGAGGCTCCGCCGAGCCGCAACCGAAGGTGCCACCTCTGGATTCCCTATTCGACCGTCAGAGTCGACTCGGTTCTGAAGCTCGATTAATCACAGCTCTCCAGGGCCATTCATGGTCCTTCCCAAAGGCAGCCCGCGCCCTTCAGGGCCGGGCGTGCAAGAGAAGCATCCAACAGCACTTCATTCCCACAACCCCACCTGCCAGTCATACTCCGTCCAGCACGCTGATCGTGAAGCGTGCCAGTATCCCAGGCTCCCAGTTCACCAGGGTTGCATCACCCGAAGGGGTCGCGCCGATGTTGCGCACCACGCGACCCTCGTGGGTGACATGCTGCTGGGGTCGGTGGAGATGTCCGGTCAGGTAGACCTGCGGCTGAAGCGTGCGGAAGGCATCCAGGAAGCTCCGCTGACCGCCGTGGTGGCCGCTGATGGTGAGGTCGGCGACCCCCTGCGGGCAACCGTGCGAAAGCAGCACGTTGACCGGTGACTGACGGCTCAGCTCCGTCACCCAGCCGGCCACATCCTCATCCGTGACATAGAACGGCTTCCGGTGGCTCTTCGCCCAGATCCCGCTGATGCCAGCCAGGCGCAACCCTCGGAAGTCGACCACCTGGTCCGGTGCCAGCAAGACCGGCGACCCATCCGCGTTCCGCCACTCCTCCAGTAGGTCAAGGTCATCGTGGTTCCCATACACGGTGTAGACCGGCAGCTCACGCGTGAATGCCTCAACGTCCGCTAGGGAGAACTCTCCCGGATCGCCCCAGTCACCGCAACACAGCAGCAGGTCCGGGCCCGCCGCCCGAACTGCGGCCCACGCCGACTCCAGGTCACCATGAAGATCACTGACGACTAAAATGCGCATAGTTGAAGTGTGAGCGCCAGTGATCGGGCAAGTTAGAGCCGCTCAATGGGATGGTGCTGCGTCGGTCATCGGATAGCTCGTAGCCGCCTACTAGGTGGGTTAGCGCCGTGACCGGCCGGTCGGATCACCAACTCCTACGGATCGCAGCTACAGCCCGAGCTGAGTCTGCGGTGGCCGCTGGGGCGGCTGAAGTCCGAGGTGGATGAAGCCATCGTCCGTGATGCGGCGGCCGGTGGGGGTGCGGGCGAGGAAGCCTATCTGCAGCAGGTACGGCTCCACGGTCTCGACAAGGGTCGATGCCTGCTCGTTGAGGGTGGCACCTAGTGCTTCGATCCCGACCGGGCCGCCGCGGTACGTGGTGGCGATTACCGCCAGAAGCCGACGGTCCAGCGCGTCGAGGCCCTGGTCGTCGATGCCTTCCAGCCGTAGCGCCTCGTCCGCGAGACGGCGGTTGATGGTGCCGTCGCTCTTGACCTGGGCGTAGTCCCGCACGCGCCGCAGGAGGCGGTTGGCGATGCGCGGCGTCCCCCGGGAGCGGCGGGCAATCTCGAACGCACCGTCCGCTTCAATGGGAACCGCAAGGATGGCGGCGCTGCGGGTGATGATGCTCTGCAATTCCTGGGGCGTGTAGAACTGCAGGTGGTAGATGAGTCCGAAGCGGTCACGGAGCGGGGCGCTCAGCATTCCCGCCATCGTCGTGGCGCCGACCAGCGTGAACTGCTTCAGCGTGTACTGAAGGGTCCGCGCGTTGAGGCCGCGGTCGACCACCAGGTCGACCTTGAAGTCTTCCATCGCGGAGTAGAGCCGCTCTTCCACCTTGGGATCGAGGCGGTGGATCTCGTCGATGAAGAAGACGTCTCCGTACTTCAGGGAGGAGACGTAGCCCAGGAGGTCGCCAGCGATCTTCAGCGCGGGGCCGGAGGTGAGCACAAGATCGGTGCCCATCTCCCGGCGGATGATGTGCGAAAGCGTGGTCTTGCCGAGGCCGGGAGGACCGTAAAGGAGGACGTGATCGAGCGGCTCTCCGCGTCGCTTGGCCGCCTCCATTGCAATCTTCAACGGCTCCACCACCTGGCCCTGGCCCACATAGTCGTCCAGGCTCTCGGGCCGGAGGCTGGTGAAGAGATGCTCCTCACCCACTGCGGCCTCCGGACTGGCGGCTCGCGCTTCTGTATTGACGATCTTCTTCTCGCGAGGCATTGGTAAGGGTTCGGGGTTCAGGGTTCAGTATGTGGTGGGAAGCTCGGGCTTGGACACGAGGACTGGGCGAGGGTGCCAGGGGTTCGGGGTCGGTGTTCGGTCGTTAGTATCCAATGTCCGGCGTGCTGACGAGTGCGCAGACGCGGTGCACGAGGTTACTTTCGTTGTTCTCGCTGGATCGCCCAGACCACGTCGAGCAGTTCCTCTACTGTAGCGGCGTCCGGCTTGCGGTTGCGAGCGGTCTGGACGATGGCTTCGGCATCGGCACCTTTGAAGCCGAGGTCCTCCAGCGCGATCTGCGCCTGGAGGGCCGCGCTGTCCTGTGCGCCGACCGGTGCCTCGGGAAGCTTCTCTTCCGTCATCATCGCGAAGAGGGCGACCTTGCTCCGGAGAGCCGCGATCATCTGCTCCGCTTTAGCCGCCCCGATGCCGGGCAGCTTGCTGAGAGCACGAACATCCCGCGTCATGATCTTGCTCGCGTAGTCGGGCACCGAGACGATCATTGACTTGGCTGCGGCCGTGGGGCCGAAACGGCTGATCCCGATGAGGAGCACGAAGAACCGGCGCTCATTCGCTTCGTTGAAGCCGTAGAGGGTAGGCAGCGGGTTCCGTTCTGAGGCGTGATGGTGGATGTAGAGCGAGACCGGAGTGTCGAGGTTCATCAGCCGCGCCTTGGGGTCGTCAGCGGGTAGGTAGCGGGCACGCAGCACCTTCATCTGGTACGGCGGCACCACCACCTCGTACCCTATGCCACCGATGTCGATGACAACGCGGTCGGCTTCCTCGTCCACCACGCATCCGTGGAGTCTGCCAATCATCCGCGTGCCCCGGCGCGGCCCGTGAAGCGGTACGCCGCTGCGGTGGCAATGGCAATGGCATCGGCAACGTCCGGCGGGCTGGGGGGCTCGGCCAAAGAGTAGATGCGTTGAACTGTCAGCTGCATCTGGGCCTTAGTGGCGCTGCCGGTGCCGGTGAGCGCCTGCTTCACCGCCGTCGGCGCGAGGTCCATCACCGGTATCCCCGCTTCCGCGCCGAGGAGGCAAACGACGCCCCTCACGTGGGCCATCTGGAGGGCGGCACGCGGGTGCTTGTACTCCGAGTAAAGCGATTCTAGTCCCATGACTTGGGGGGAGAATTCCTTGAAGACCTCGTCCAGGTCTCGCTTGATGAGCATGATCCGCTCCGGGAGCGGCAGCCGCGACTTGCCACGGATGACGCCCGCTTCCAGCAATGTGGGGCCACCGTTCATCTCAATCACCGCGTAGCCCGTGATGCTTAGGCCCGGGTCGATTCCAAGGACGCGCATCACCGGGGGTTCCCGGTTGATTCTAGACAGCAACTGTTTGACACAAGCTTATCGTCGGCAGGGGTGCACCGGGTCTGACAGGCCGCGTTTCACTCGGCAACCTGCTGCCGCTTTCAGGCGATCAGGCAGGCTCGACAGCGTCCCACTGAAGGCCATCTGGGAGTTGTTCAGCGGCGAAGTCGAGGTGGATGACGCGACGGTGCGCCGGGCTTGAGCCCGGGGAGGATGCGTGGAGCAGGAGGGGCCGCATGAGAAGTGCTGCTCCTGCAGGAGAGGAGCAGGTAACTGCGGGGGTATCACGCAGCCAGCGGTGGCGCTCTTCCGGGGAAAGCCGGCCGGTGCGGTGACTTCCGGGAATCACGCGCAGCGCACCGTTAGAGGCATCGCATGGGTCGAGGTGGATGCGCACGGTGAGGAGCCGGGCCATCAGCTCGGCCGGAGGCTGTACGTGAGGGATTCCCTCCTTCTCGGACCAGCCTTCGAAGCCCGGTACGTCAACGCGCCGCTTCACGCCGATGGTGCGATCCTGATGCCAGCCAACGCTCCAGTTGGCCTCTGGAACCTTGTCGAAGAGGATGCCGCGCACCGGGAATGCCTCCGCACCGAGCACCGGCGCGACGAGTTGGTGAACTTCCGGGCCTCGTGCCAGGGCGGCGATTCCGGGACATGCGCGGAAAAGGTCGCGGATGGCGTAAGTCTCGCCCTCTCTTCGGCGGACACTGCTGCGGTCAACGGCTGCAAGCGAGTCGATGAGGCTGGAAACCTGCGAAGGGGACAGGACTTCGTTGACCACAGTAAACCCGTGCACTGTGAGGGACTGGACCCAGTCTGGGCCGACCGTGGCAAGCGAGCGGGTCACCTGAGGCATCTCTACTCCAGCCGCGAGAAGCGATCCGAGATCAGGGAGCGCTCCTCGGTTCTGCCGTGGGTGTAGCCCAGGTGGCGCACGGCCTCGGCGTGGTCCGGGTCAAGGGCCAGCACCTTCGCGAACTGGAACTGCGCCTCAGGGAGCCGCTCCGCTTCATAGAACGCTATGCCGGCGGTCATGCAGCGGTTGATCTCAGCGGTGCGGAGGCGCTCCTCAAGGGCCGGAGTCGAGCAAAGTTCGCGGGCCTGCCGCCAGAGAGTCACCGCGCCAACAGCGTCGCCGAGCAGTTCACGGGAGTCCCCTTGTGAGGTGAGATCGCGTGCCTGTGATTCGCGCACCTGCCGGAGTGCGATCCGCGCCTCCGTCAGCAATGGATCGAGCGCGAGCGCCTCGATCCACAGTTCCAATGCAACGTCCCAATCGCGCACCTCCTCGGCCCTCTCAGCTCGCTGGGAAAGGTCCGTGACCGCGGCGTTCCGCGCAGCGCGACATGGGGTGAAGAGGTCAGGGTCCCAGGGTCGCAGCGCAAGAGCGCATTGAAGCGAGCGAAACGCCCCGGTGAGATCGCCCTCTTCCCGGCGAGCGTCCGCGTGACCGTGCAGCATTGCCATGAGCCGTTCTTCAATCGCAGACAGCTCCTCCGCGAATTCCGCCCGATGGGGGGCCCGGCGAAGCGCGGCGAGCAGCCCTTCGCGAGCGCTGACGAGTCCTTGCTCATCGTTGGCCTCCCTCGCCTGATCAATCAGCCTGGCGTTCACCGCCTCTTGCCGCGAGGCGAAATGCACCTCGAAGAGGCTTGCGCCGCCATTCGAAAAGGTGAGGAGCAGGTGGCCGCCGGAAGGGGAGAGAGCCACGCCGGTCGGCTTGACTTCGAGATCGAGCTCCCAGACCGGATGGCCCTCGCGGTCGAAGCAGAGCAGCCGGTGCGCTGCGCCGTCGGTCGCCACGGCGGCGGTCCACTCGAAGCCGTGAGAGACCGCGATACCCGTGACGGAAAGGCCGACCGCCGCTCGCCAGCGGAAACCACCTTCGTCGTCGAGCGCGAAGACCGTGCCGGAGTGCGTTCCGGCCACGACGCCGTAGCCCTCCGCACCCATGGCGAGTGCCGTGACTGGCTCATCTTGCACGCACTCCCAGAGCGCACCGCGTCGATGGTCGAGGGCATAGAGCCGACCGGTCTGCAGGCCTATCGCGACCGCTTTGCCACTGCCGTTGATCGCGACGCAATTGACCTGTGAGGGAAGGTCCCGGTGCCAGATCAGCCGCCCGCTGCTCTCAGCGAAGGCAACCCCGTGGGTCGAAAAGAGTCCGTCGGAGTAGGCCGCCACGAAGGTCTCGGAGGTGAGCGCCAGGGCGAGGTCGGTGTAGACGACCCGTCGATCCGGCAGGAAGCGCGTCTTCTTGCCCTCGCGAAAGATGTAGATATCATCCGCAGTCATGCCGAGGAGCATCCGGCCGTCCGGGAGCGGGACGAAACTTCGAACCGTCTCTACGGCAATGGCGCAGACCTCGGTCTCACTCCCCGAAGTGTCGAGTTGGAGCACCTGGTAAGTGCGTGCTACAACCGGATCCGAGCGGACGAGGATGGCGGTCCCGTCCGCAGCGAGGGAGTGGTCACTGGCCGGGATGAGGCCGCGATACCGGCGCTGCCAGTTGAGGTTGATCGACGACTCGTACATGTCGAGGGACGCGGAGTACTGCAGAGCCAAGCAAGACCGCTAACGCTGGCGGCAACGTTACTCTTCGCCGTCCCCTTGCGCGATCCTCTGCAAACGGACGACCCGGTGGTTGCCGCTATCCGCGAGGTAGACGCTGCCGTCGGGGGCGACAGCCACTCCACACGGTCCCTCCAGGGAGCCGTGTCCCGGAGCTTCATCGACGATGGCGAGGGTCTGGCCGCGCGCGTCAAAGATCTGCAGCCGGTTGTTCCCCGTCTCCGCGACGTAGAGGTTGCCCGCCTGATCCACCGCGATGTCCTGGGGCTGGCTCAGCTTCCCCGGCGTGATCCCAATGCCGCCGAGCGTCCCTTCCAGGACGAGATCGGCAGTGAAGACATGGACCACATGGCGGAAACGGTCGGTCACGTAGACGCGACCGGTACGGTCGACGGCAATTCCCTGCGGGCTGTCCATCAGCGTGCCGCCGGAGCGAGTCAATCCGCCGATGGCGAGCGGCTCCCCGTAGCGGGCCCACTTGGTGAAACGGCGGTTGCCGGGGTCGGCGATGAAGAGGCTTCCGCAGGGGCCGAGGGCGATCCCCGTGGGGCCGTGGAACTGCGCCAGCCCCACGCCAAGGGTGCCGAACGCGCCGAGGAACTCGCCGTCGCCGCTGAAGACCTGCACGCGGTTATTGCCCTGCTCCACCACGAAGATGCGGTTCTCCGCGTCCACCACCACGCCCTGGGGGTTGAGGAACTGCGCTTGCCGCGCACCGCGCGCACCGAGTGGTGAGACGTCACCCGCAGGCGTGATCTTCTGGATCCGGTGGTTGTAGGAGTCCGCCACGTAGAGGGTGCCGGAGCGGTCGACCGACAACCCGCCGGGCGACGAGAACTGCCCCGTGCCGGTTCCTGGCCCGCCAATCACCTCCATGACCTCCCAGCGGGGTTCGGAGTTCCGAAGCTCCGGCACCATTCGGGCGGGGGCCGGCTGGTAGGTTGGACGAGGCGCGGGGGCTTCGGCGGCTGGGGCGGACGGGCTCGGCTTCGCGTCACCAATCTCTAGGAAATCAAAGCGATTGTCGGTCATGAGAGATTGGCGTTGGGGGAATGGAACGCGGATGACGCGGATCTAATCGATTCACGCGGATCAGAATCGGAAACAACATCTACCGGTGGCCCGTCAAGCTTGGTCGGTTCCCCAGCAGTCCGGTGATTCGAAGACCCCGTCACGTCCTCAAGCCCCGGAGGGGCGAAAGCATGTAGCCAGGGGCGCGAGCCCCTGGCTACATTGCCAAGAAACCTCAAAGCCCTGGAAGGGCGAAAGTGCCCACGAGACGAGGCAATACCGGAGGTTAAACTTCTGCGCCTTGGTGGCGTTATGTTATCCCCAGGAACCTTCGAAGACGAAGGCGGCGGGGCCGGTCATCTGAAGGTCGAGTTGCGGACTGACTTCAACGGTCAATGTGCCGCCGCGTGAAGCCACCTCGATCCGGGAACCGGTGCGCCCTGCAAGGTGGCTTGCCACGCCCACCGCACATGCGCCCGTACCGCAGGCCAGCGTCTCGCCCGCACCGCGCTCCCAGATGCGGACGCGGGCGCTGCTAGGGCTGGCGACCTCCGTCCACATGATGGAAGTGCGTTCCGGGAAGGCGGGGTGGTGCTCAAGGAGCGGGCTGAGCCTCCGGAAGCGTTCCTCGTTCGGAATGCCGAAGACGACGGTGTGGGCGGTGCCGGTAGAGAAGGACCAGACCACCAGTTCCTCACCGCCAACACTCAGCGGAACGCCCAGAGCCTGCGCGCCCAGGCCGACCGCCGGCACGTGCTCGGCGTCCAGCCGCGCTCTCCCCATCTCAGCCGTGACCACCCCGGCCAGTGTGCCCTCGTCTGTAACGGTGACGCGCTTTACTCCGGAGATGGTCTCCACGGCGAACGTATCGCTGATCACCAGCCCCCTACGCCGGGCATAAAGCGCTAGGCAGCGGAGGCCGTTGCCGCATTCGTCCTCCGTGCCGTCAGGGTTGAACATCCGCATGCGCACGTCTGCGACGGCTGAAGGCATCGCCACCAGGATGCCGTCTGAGCCAACGCCGAAGTGACGGTCGCAGAGGCGGGGGGCCAGCGCCGTCCAATCGTGGGAGTCGCCGGTGACGACCACGAAGTCGTTGCCGGCGCCGTGCATTTTCGAGAAGGGAAGTGCCATTGAGAGTGGCTGGTGCCGATGCGCCTGGGTGGCCTTAGAACGACTGACCAGAGTCTAACGTGAGCGCAGAAAAGGGACGGCATTCCCGGTGTGGAATGCCGTCCCCAATTGACTCTACTCGCGGAGCCCGTTCTCTTACTTCTTCAGCGTGATGGACGCGCTCCGCTCAAGGCCGCCGTAGTTCGCCCTGGCGGTGGCGAGCTGCGACTTCTGCACCTGTCCCACCCTGACCTTGAAGGTCAATCGGTCCGCGCCGGCCGGAACCCTGACAGAGGTAGGTAGCGAGAGGGTGCGGGGACCGGAGAGGGAAACCACCACGCCCCCGGAGGGAGCGCGCGGCGCAATCTCGATGGTTGCCTGGACCGTAGTGCCGGATGAGGCGCTTGCCTTGGCGAACGAGAACGAGGTCACGCCGGACGTAGTGGTCCCACTGGCCGTGTTGCCGAAGATGGATATCCCGGCCGAGGTGAAGGCCCGCACGCGGAATGTGGCCGTCACGCCCGGAAGGAAACCGAGGTTTATGTACTCCTCAACTTCGGCGGAGCTGTCCAGGACCTGCGCGATTTGAACAAACGAACCGTTGCCGACCTTCCGCTCAATTCGATAACCCACGTTTCCGGGGTGTGCCCAGTTCAGCCGGAATCCGCCGGGGATTCCGGTGACAACGAGGTCAATCGGTTCCGACGGAGGCAGGATGATGGACAGCTCATTTGACCAGGGGGAGACGCCGCCGGGTCCCACAGCGCGTACCCGGTAAGTGTACGTGCTGTTAGCGGTCAGACCGATGTCGCTCAGGACCGTGGTGGTGGATGGCACGGTGCCGGCAGGGCCGAAAGGCGCGTTGCCCTCCCGTCGCTCCACTTCATAGGAGTCAATCGCACCGCCGCCTACGCTCCAGTCAACATCGACGCTGGTAGGGGTGGTGAGCGTCACGCTGCCAAGGATAGGGGCTGTGGGTGGATCGTAGGGCGGAGTGGCGCTGGCGGTATTGGAGTACTGGGAGCCGCCAGCAGCGTTCACCGCACGGACGCGGTAGAAGTATTCCACCCCGCTTGAGACGGGGGTGTCGGAGTAGGTGATGATGCCGCCCCCCACGCTTCCAATGGGCGCGAAGTCGACGCCGTTCAGTGAGCGCTCAACCTCAAAGGAGCCCTCGTTGGGTGAGTTGTCCGCCCATACCAGGTCAATCTGCCTGCTGGAGACGGCGGTGGCCACCAGATTGGAGGGTCCAACCGGCGGGACCGATGCCTGCAGGCTGAAGTCGATCTGATAGGCACCGATGGACCCATAGTCCGAGTAGCCCGTTGCAAGCGGATCCCCAGCGCCTACTCCGTCAACGCGGATGAAATAGGTCCCAATGGCAAGGTTCTGCGTGATCGCTGCGTTGAAGTTGGCGGTGTCCACGGAGGTGAGCACGCTGCCGCTGGACGAGAGCAGTTCCAGTTTGATGTCCAGGTTGGGATTGTGGGGGGCGGGCACTACCGTCGCCGTCACAGGACCATTCCCGGTGTCGAATTTGAACAGGTCGGTGTCGCCGCGGGTGGAAATGACCCCGTTCAGCCTGGCGGTGGTGGAATTGACGTAGAAGACGCGGCTCAAGGCGTCGTCATAGTCATCCACGTTGGTGTTGCCACCATTGGTCCGGAAGACGACGACATCGTTCTCCTGGTTGCTTGCGTTGCGATAATCACCATTGCTCCAGTGAGTGATCGCCTTGCCGTAGGGGGAACCCATGATGGGACCCCAGTTCCCTTGGCCGTCGTAGTACTCCGCAACGCCCGCCAAGCCATCGTGAAGCAGGCCGAGCGTGTGGCCGATCTCGTGCGAACTCACGAATGCGATGGTTGGGCCATCTTGGATACCGATGTTGTCGGTGAACGTGTAGCAAGGCACATCATCAGGCCAGTCGAATGAACCGAGGAACGCGACGCCTCCGGCACCGGGCTGCGGCGTGGTGGTTGGGGAGATGACCACCCGGATTCCAAACTCCTGGTCGCTAGCACTGGTTTTGCGCAACGCCTCGACGCCGGGGTCTTCTGTGGTCACGTCGATGTCGAAGGGAGCGAAATCGTCGGCAATTCCCTGCCAGGTGCGCTGGATGACTTCGTGCTCTGCGGTGTTGAAGCCGGCGCGGTCAGCATCCAGAGACCATCCAAGCGAATCGAACGCCTGGTCGTTGTTCCAGCCCTGGCCGTCCAGCGTCCGGTGGCCGTCGAAATCAAGGAAGATCGTCTTCGTGGAGATGGCGCGGCTATGCAGCCGGAACGTCTCGGTCTCCGCGAAGGGCGGCGCGCTGGCGGCATTCCCGCGGACACCGGAACCCTGGCCCGCACGGGCGGCGAACTCGCGTCCCTTCTTTCCCAACCCCTCGCAGGTGTAGGCGAGCCTCGCTCCAGCATCCACCGTCAAGTCATGGTCCCGGTGGAGCGCGGCGTGGAGATCCCCCGGAGCCATTTGGTTGAGTGCCGCGACTTTGTTGAAGTTCGCGCCCAGCATCTGGATGGCTTCCGCACCCTTGGCGGGGCGGGGAAGGGAAATGCCGGTGTCGAAGGCTGTCGGGGAGATCTCGCTGCCGCGGACCCCGGCGACGGCGGCGAAGGTGAGCGCCGCGCATGCTAGTAGGAGTGAGTAAGGACGATTGGTTGACATGGTGCTAAAGAGGACGGAATGGATCGGTGGGAAGCCGTGTCAGTTTCAATGTTGCGAGGCGTGGGTCCGAACTCCTCCTCTTGAAGTGCAAACAGTCCGGGGCTGTGCATTTTCGAGTGGACTTAAGGAAGCGATGTAGCTCCCAGCGCAAGAGCAACGCGATTGGACGGAGCTCTCAGTCGCTTGCAAGATTTGAGCGATGCATGGTTGCCGTGGAGGGAACAGAAGGCAGAGCTTGAACCTAGTGAATGTGGTGATGGCTCTCTTACTCGGCGGGCTTCCACGGATCTTGACTTGCTGCAGCTCAAGCGGTCTGGCGGAGTGACTTCGGATGGCCAACGCCGCCCCAACGGGGGTGATAACCCTGGTGTTCACGGACATCCAGGGATCCACCCAGCTTTGGGAGAAGATGGGCGACGGATTCCGGCCGGTGCTGGATCGCCACAACGAGCTGATCCGCGAGTTCATCCAGAAATGGGATGGCTACGAGGTCAAGAGCCAGGGCGATTCCTTCATGGTTGCCTTTGGACGTGGAACCGACGCGGTCCAATGCTGCTTCGCCGTCCAACTTGCTCTCCACCGTGAGCCGTGGCCGGAGATCGTTGGGGAGCTGCTG
>JANPLG010000349.1:0-27428 GCA_031426395.1 Actinomycetes bacterium | reverse complement strand
GCGCGATGGCGCACTGGGGCATCGCGCTGTCACTGGGGATGAGCTACAACGTCGACTTCGATCCGATGCGGATCGGAGAGGCGGACGCGGCGATCGCGAAGGCGATTTCGCTGCTCGGGAAGGCCTCCCCGCGTGAGCAGGCGTTCATCCGTGCGCTTTCGAAGCGGCACTCGGCGAACACAGTCAAGGACATGCCGGCGCTGCTGGAAGAGTACCGGCGCGAGATGGGCAAGCTCTTCTATGCGCGACCGAACGACGCGGATGCGGCCGTGCTCTTCGCCGCCAGTCTCATGGACCTGCGGCCGTGGGCGCTCTGGAGCCGAGACGGGCGTCCACAGCCGGGCACAATGGAGGCGATCATGGCGCTTGAGGCGGCCATTCGCCTTGACCCGCAGCACATCGGCGCTCACCACTTCTACATCCACGCGACGGAAGCCTCGCCACACCCAGAGCGGGCCCTTCCGAGCGCGAAGAAGCTTGGATCCCTCGCGCCGAGGTCGGGACACCTGGTGCACATGCCGTCGCACACCTATATCCGGACCGGCGACTTCTTCATGGCAGCGGCGACGAACCGAACTGCGTCGAACGTCGACGACCGCTACTTCAGCGGCGTCGGGAAGGGGACGGCCTACGCAGGCTACTACGTCCACAATCTCGATTTCCTGGTCGCCTCGCATATGCTCGCGGGCCGGTATGAGGATGCGGTGGCCGTCTCGCGAGAACTGACGGTGATGGGCGGGAAGTACGCGCCGGAGGTCATGCCGATCTTCTGCGGCGGTCCGTCTGCGATCATGGCGGTCTATGAGCGCTTCGGGAAGTGGGATGAGATCCTAAAAGCCCCAGCCCCCGATGCGAGTAACCCGTTCTCAACGCACCTCTCGGTCTATGCTCGTGGCATGGCTCAGGCGGCGCGAGGCAACGTGGCGGAGGCGGAGAAGGAGCTAGCAACCCTCGACCGGATGACGCCGGAGGTGGTGAAGGCGGTGCCGGAGGTCCCGAATCCTGGTCTCTCGGAGGGCCTCCGCCGGGCTGTGAAGACGGCGCACCTTGCGCTGGCGGGCCGCGTCGCGTTTTTGAAGAAGGACAACACACGGGCGATCGAACTGTATCGTCAGGCGATCAAGGAAGAGGACGCGATCCCGTTCACGGAGCCCCCGTTGTGGCGACATCCGGTGCGGGAGTTGCTGGGAAGCCTGCAACTGCAGACCGGTCAGGCAGCCGAAGCGGAGAAAACCTTCCGCGAGGCGTTGCGCGAGCAGCCGGGGAGCGGACGCGCCCTCTTCGGCCTCTGGAAAGCGCTTGAAGCGCAGGGCAAAGCGGAAGCCGCATCTGCGAAAGCCGCTTACGAGAAGGCTTGGGCGCGGGCGACGACGCGGTTAACGGTCGAAGGGCTGTAAGGGCTATTGCATCGATCGGCAAACGGATGTGCGATGCAAACTGCAGCGACGGACTTTCTCTTGCTAGCCGCTGCGGCCAGCAAGCTGCTTGCGGCTAGCCAACCGCCACAGGGACCCACCGTGCCCGCCATCGTCCCCTTCTACCAGCCCAGCCCTTCCGCAGCCTATGTCGCCCTAAACAGAACCGCTGAAAAGGCGAATCCTTTCGGCGCTCAGTTGGTCTAACTCCCTCAAGGAGGAGGCCAGCATGCGCACACGCTACGTCCGACCGCTCACCGATGAGGAGCGGTCCGCCCTGGAAGCCCTCCATCGCCAGGGTCACATCCACTTCGAGCGCCGCCGCGCCCACTTCATCCTGCTCTCGGCGAGCGGTCATCATCTCAAGGCGTCGGCCACGCTCGTCGGCATGAGCCGGAAGGCGGCCGGGAACGCGCTCCGCGCCTTCGAGGCCCAGGGAGTGACCGGTCTTCACGAGCCCCAGCGGCCCGGCCGGAGTTCCCGGGTCAGCGCCGAGGTCCTGAAGCAGCTGGTCGCGGCGGCGTCCCAGAGCCCGCGTCTCCAGGGCTTGACGACCAACAACTGGACCGGGCCGCTGGTCAGCCGCTATCTGAAGGAGAAGCACCAGATCCTCCTCTCGGACGACCAGGCCCGCCGCCTCCTCCACAAGCTCGGCTATCGGCAGGTCCGTCCCCGCCCGCGCCTCGCGAAGGGAGACCCCGCGGGAAAAGGACCGCGCGGCGCCTCGTGAGCCGGCTGCAGCGCCGCCCCAAGCCGGGGTGGCACGTGGTGCTCCTGGATGAGTGCCACGCCAGGCTGTTTCCGACACGGGCGCCGCAGTGGGCCAAGAAAGGACACTATCCCGAGATCCCGCTGCTGGACCGGCACGGGAAGTGCGCGGTCTTCGGTGCGGCGGATCTCCACACCGGGCGGATGTTCCATCATCTATCGCCTTCCCTCTCCGGAGCCGAGCAGATCTCCCTTTTGGAGCAGCTCGACGCCGCATATCCCGCTGGGCGGGTGCTGCTGGTGTGGGACAACGGGCCGACGCACCGCAACAATCGGGTGGCCGCGTGGCTGAAGGAACACCCCAGGATCGTGTGCTTCTGGCTGCCCCCTTACAGCGGGGCCGAGGTGAACCCGATCGAACACTGCTGGCGCTGGCTGCGGGACCACGTCACCCACAACCACCTCTTCCAGACCCTGGAGGAGCTGACGGAAGCGGCCCGTGAGTTCTTCCGCGAAGTAGCCAGTGACCGGAACGCCGTCCTGTCCCGCCTCGGGCAGATGTGAATCCTCTTATGCGGTTCTGTTTAGATTCTGCGCCCAAACCTCACGCGGCCGCGGACCCCTTCGCGACGGCCTGGGACGCCGTTCGGCTTGGACCTGCTCCCTGCGACGCCATCAGCTTGGCTTCCCGCGCCAGTAACCGTGCCGTGTTGCTGGAGGCGGTGCGCGGTTTGGGCTCCGGGTCGTCGAGCAGCCCCGACTCGGCCGACTCGGGGGCTTGCAAGGTGGGCGCTCCGCGCTCTAGCAGGGTTGTGGCCTTCGGCTGTTCAGGTGCTGGCATTCGGCGTCTCATATTGTCGAAGTAAAGGGGCTGCTGGAGACCGAAAAGCGTGCAGGCCGGCGAGACATACACGCGGAAGACTGATGATGCTGGCCACGCCCCGTTCCGGGGGTTAGGAGCGACGAATGATCATGATCCGCAATCTGGCGCTGGCTCTCGGGATGGCGGTGGTGCTGTGCGGCGCCGCCACAGCGGGCGCCAAGCGTGCTCCCAACATCGTCTTCATCCTGGCGGACGATCTCGGCTGGGCCGATACGGGTCCGTACGGCAGCCGCTTCCACGAGACGCCGAACCTCGACCGCCTGGCGAAGCGCGCGGTGCGGTTCACCAACTTCTACTCGGCCAGCCCGCTCTGCTCGCCGACCCGCTCCAGCATCCTTACCGGGCTCTATCCCGCCCGAACCGGGATCACGGCCCCAGTGTGCCATCTGCCCCAGGTCCAGCTCGAGAAGCGCCTCGCCGCTCCCAGTCCAAACTCGCGGGTCCTGAATGCCGACAGCCTGACGCGCCTGAAGGGGGACTACGTCACTCTCCCGGAGGTGCTGAAGCGATCCGGCTATGCCACGGCTCACTTCGGCAAGTGGCATCTCGGCCACGGAACGGGCTACGAGCCCCGGGATCAGGGGTTCGACAGCGACATTCCCCACACGCCAAGTGCATCCGGACCGAGCGGGGGTTACCTGGCGCCCTGGAAGTTTGTGCGGGAGCCTCAGTACCGTGGTATGCCGGGGGAGCACATCGACGAGTGGATGGCCGATCGCGCTTCGGGGTTCATCGCCGATCACCGCGATCGACCGTTCTACCTCAACTTCTGGCTCTACTCGGTGCATAGCCCCTGGAACGCGCGGCAGGACCTGATCGATCGCTACCAGAAGACTGCGGACCCGAACGCCGGCCAGCGCAATCCGCTCTACGCAGCCATGGTCCGCAGCATGGACGACGCCGTCGGGCGGCTGCTGGACGCCCTGGACGCGGCCAGGGTGACCGACAACACGATTATCGTCTTCACTTCGGACAATGGGGGCTGGGCGTACCCGCCCCGGGCCACTGATCCGAAGGGCTACGCGGGGATCCCGGCGACAAGCAACGCGCCGCTGCGTAGCGGAAAGGCGTCGAATTACGAGGGTGGCACGCGCGTGCCATGCATGATCGCCTGGCCGGGGCACACGCGGCCCCGGGTGAGTGAGGCGCTGTTCAGCAGTGTCGATTTCTTCCCCACCCTCCTCGCCATGGCGGGGGTTCCCGCCGCGAGCGTCCCGAAGGGGGACGGCGTGGACCAGGGGCCGGCGATCCTCGGGGAGAAGGCGTGCCGGGATACTGTATTCGAGCACTTTCCGCACGGGAGCGAGACGCAGCAGGTCGAGATTCCAGGCTTCTGGCCCGCGAGTTGGGTGCGTCGCGGCGATTGGAAGCTGATCCGCTTCTATGCGGGCAATGAGGACCGAACCGATCGGCTGGAGCTCTACGACCTGAAGATCGACGTCGGCGAGACACGGAACCGGGCTGCGGAGCAACCGGAGAGGGTGCGCGAGTTGTCTCGCCTGCTGGACTCCTTCTTGCGGGACACCGAGGCGGTCGTGCCGAAAGCTAACACGGCCGCGCGCGCCGTGGCGATGGTTCGGGGCTGGCACCCGAGCCGGGACGCAGTGCTGGCGGTCAGGGACGGTGCGCTGGTGGTCACCTCCAACGGCGGGGACCCCTACATCGCCACGGCGGAAGTGCCGGCTGGGGCTGGGCCGTTCGTGGTCGAGTTCCGCATGCGCTCGAACAGCAGCGGACCGTGCCAGGTCTTCTGGCGGACTGCCGCGGATGCGCCGTTCCATCGTGACCGGTCGCAGGTCTTCGCGCCCACGCACGACGGCGAGTGGCACGACTGCCTGGTGAAGCTGCCCGTGGATGCCGCGCTCACAGGACTGCGGATCGACCCCGGCACCGCTCCCGGCGAGATCCGCATCGAGTGGATTCGCCTCAAGGACCGGGACGGCAAGCTCCTCAAGGAGTGGCGCTTCGGCGGGGCGGCCGCGCGCTCGGCCGCAGGGGCTCTCGACTTGACATCATCACCAGTCATCCAGACCCGGAACTTCATCGGGCTCTAGGACGCGCGCACATCAACGAGAAGCCGAGCAAGGGGTGTCTCTTTCGGCCCACCCACCCGCCGACCAATGGAGTGCCAGAATCATGAACAAGGGGACTGAAGTCAGGCACGGCGTCGACCGCGCCGGGACGCTCGCCGCCCTCGTCGCGGCGGCGCTGTTTGCCGCATCGCAAGGTGCCGCCGCCACCGCGCCCCGGACGAACGTACTGATCATCCTCTGTGACGACCTTGGCTACGCGGACGTGGGTTTTCAAGGCAGCAAGGAGATTGCGACGCCGCACCTGGATCGATTGGCCGCTTCCGGAGTGCGCTGCACCAACGGCTCTGTGTCTCACTCCTTTTGTTCTCCGACCCGGGCCGGGATGCTAACGGGCCGCTATCAGGCCCGCTTCGGTCACGAATTCAATCCCGTTTACGACCCGCTTGACGCTTCGGAAGGGCTGCCTCTAACGGAACGCCTGCTGCCCCAACACCTGAAGGGTTCCGGGTACCGGACCGGCTGGGTCGGCAAGTGGCATCTGGGCGCGTCTCCCGACCATACGCCCTGGCGACGCGGCTTCGATGAAACCTATGGGTTCATCGGCGGAGGCCATGCCTTTCAGAAGTGGACACCCAACGGTCGCCAGTACACGCTACCTCTGTCCCGCAACGGACAGTCACTGGATGAGGTTCCGGAGCACCTCACTCCCGCGTTTGGCACCGAGGGCGCGGACTTTGTGCGGCGGAATCGCAACGAACCCTGGCTCCTCTACATGGCGTTCAACGCTCCACACACCCCGCATCAACCGACGGCGGAGCGGGAAGCCCGGTTCGCAAGGATCGCGAATGTCGCTCGCCGGCGCTATCTGGCCCAGATCAGCCTGCTGGATGACGCGGTGGGGGAGATCACCGGTGCACTCGCTGAAACCGGCCAGGCCCAGCGGACGCTCGTGTTTTTCTTCAGTGACAATGGCGGCCCGGTAGCCCAGGGCGCGAGCAACGCACCCCTGCGTGGCCAGAAGGGCCAGGTTTACGAGGGCGGCGTCCGTGTGCCCTTCCTGGTCAGTTGGCCGGGCAAGCTACCTGGCGGCAAGATCTATGACCGCCCGGTGTCCTCACTAGACGTGGTTCCCACTGCGCTCGCCGTGGCAGGAGCACGGCTGCCGAAGGAGCGAAAGCTTGATGGGGTCAATCTCATTCCCTTTCTCACTGGCGGAAGCAAAGGCGAGCCCCACCCGCACCTGTTCTGGCGCGTGGCGGCAGGTCACGCCGTTCGTTCGGGCCAGTGGAAGCTAGTCCGCCAGAAGGAGAAGGCACCGGAGCTCTATGACCTTGCCGCCGACCCATCCGAGGCCACCGACGTCTTCGCCACGGAGACAGAGGCGGCGGCGCGGCTGACGCGAGAGCTTGATGGGTGGGACCGGCAGCTCATCGCTCCGGTGTTCCTGGGGTCAAGCGTGAAGAACGAGGATTGGGGCCCCGGCGGTGCCAATCAGCGAGGAAAGTCGAACCCGATGAAAAAGGACCCGTGAGACCCACCTCGCTTCGCGACCCGGCGGCAAATCGTGGCGGCGAGCATCGCCCGTACTCCTGAACTTGACCATGAAACCTGGGATCCTCTTCTTACTCGCCTGCGCGCTGGTTGCTCTCGCCACCCTAGACCCCACGCTGGCCAGAGATCAAAGACCGAACATCGTCTACATCCTGGCGGATGATCTGGGCTATGGGGATGTCGGCTGCTATAACCCGGAGTCGAAGATTCCGACACCGAATCTCGACCGCCTGGCAAAGGAAGGGATGCGCTTTACGGATGCGCACTCCCCGTCCGCCGTCTGTACGCCCACTCGCTATGCGCTGCTCACCGGTCGCTACGCCTGGCGGACGCGCCTTCAGCGCAACGTGATCGGCCCGTTCGCCCCTCCCCTGATCACTGCGGGTCGATGGACCGTCCCGAGCATGCTCCGCGAGCAGGGCTATGCGACGGCGTGCATTGGCAAGTGGCATCTCGGATGGGGGTGGCCTGCTCCCGTCGCTGGAGGTCAGCGGGATTTCACCCAATCCATTCCCGAAGGGCCCACCACCCGTGGGTTCGAGAGCTACTTCGGTACCGACGTTCCGAACTACCCGCCGTACTGCTTCATCGAAAATGACCGCACGGTCGGTATTCCGTCGCAGATGGCGCCGGTCGGCCGGGATCTCTTCAACATCGCAGGTCCGATGGTTCCCGGCTGGAAGCTGGTGGACGTGCTACCCGGTCTCGAGCGCCGCGCCGTGGAGTACATCGAGCAGGCGTCCAGGGGCGATAAACCCTTCTTCCTCTATCTCCCGCTTACGTCCCCCCACTACCCGGTCGCGCCCTCACCGGAGTTTGCGGGAAAGAGCCGGGCCGGGGAATACGGAGACTTCGTGGTGCAGACCGATCGCACGGTAGGGTCCGTCCTCGACGCACTGAAGCGCGCTGGAACTGCGGCCAACACCCTGGTGATCGTCACCAGCGACAACGGCCCGGAGGTCGCCGGCGAGGTGAAACCCGGCGCCTACGACCGGTTGCAGGAGTACGGGCACGCGAGCATGGGGTCGTTGCGGGGCGTCAAGCGCGACGCCTGGGAAGGCGGACACCGGGTACCGTTCCTGGTTCGCTGGCCCGGAAAGACCCCGGCTGGCCGCACCAGCGACGAAACCATCTGCCACGTCGACCTCATGGCGACGCTGGCCGCACTCCTGAAGGTCCAGGTGCCCGCAGAGGCAGGTGTGGACAGCGTCAACGTTCTACCAGCACTCCGCGGAGAGAAGCGCCGTCGACCACTACGGGAGGCGACCGTTCACCATAGCGGCCAGGGGAAGTTCGCCCTTCGGAAGGGCGATTGGGTGCTGATCTTCTCCGGGAGCGGGGATGACAACGGCAGGACCGGCGAGCCAGCCTGGTTTCGTGAACGCCGCAGCAACCTGCCGCACACCTCCCCGGGCGAGCTTTACAATTTAGCGCGCGATCCGGAACAGAAGCGAAACCTTTACGAGACTGAGCCGAAAAGGGTGCAGGCACTGACGGCGCTGATGGAGCGCTGGGTCTTGGACGGTCGGAGCACGCCGGGGCCGAAACAAACAAACGACGTGGAAGTCCTCTGGGACCGGCGTGTGCGATGAAGACGACGCCCGATGGTAGGCGGCGGCATCGGCGAGCTTCGAGCCTGCCCGCGGCGCCTTACGGTGGCCACTCTTCCACACGCACCATGGGTGAAATCTTCCGCGTCGGCCCGTCAAGAGGGGATCGGGCGGCAAGGCGCGATCCCGATTCCGGGCTTTGGCGGAACTCTTGAAGAAATCGCCGCGCATCGAGGCGGCCCTCGTGCTCGGCGCCTGTAAGGATGCCTTGGAAGCTAACAACAAACCGCTTGGCGCGTAGGAGTGCGGCCCCACTGCGTGCGGAGGGTCCGTCTATCCGGGCCCTCCGCGCGCGGCAGGTAGCCGATGGGCCACCCCATAGGCCCGCCTCGCCGGGGGCGGCTAGGGCGACGGCGGGCGCGGCACGCTCGGCACGCAGCCGACGCCAGCGGAGTGGTCGCATCGTCTCCCCTGGTCCCCATCGATTTGGGACGAGTATGCCGTGAGTCGCTTCGCCGCCTGATGGCGCAAGCGGGAACTGGCAGGCTCACCGGCACCCTCCCCTTGACTGGAAGGGGCAGAGCGTCGGCGATAGTGCGTCCCATGCGACCGGCGCTCGAAGGGAGTGGCGCCTACTTGGGATCAGCTCGGAGGGCACGGCCGCCGTTGGGATGGAGGGTGCGCCACCAGTCCGGACCTTCGGCCTCAATGGCGCGGGTGTGGCGGATCAATTGCTCGCGTAGGGTGGCGAAGCGCGCCGGCTCCCGCTCCTTGAGGTCCGTGGTTTCCTTCTCGTCTTCCTTCAGGTCATAGAGTTCGAACTCCGTGAGCGCGTCGTTGGAGAGGAGCTTCCAGTCATCCACACGCATGGCAATCTTGGCGTTGGGGGCCATTTGCAGTCGCCAATAGAGGGGCTGCGGGCGGGAAGGCGCGCGCGTCGAACCCCGCAGGTTTGCGGAGACATCCACTCCATCGATGATTCGACCACTGGGGGGCTGCAGGCCGGCGGCGGCCAGCATGGTGGGGAAGAAGTCGCTGCCGATGATGGGGGTGGCGCACGTTGATCCGGGTGCGATCTTGCCGGGCCACCGCGCGAGGCCGGGGACGCGAATGCCTCCCTCGTGAAGGTCTCGCTTGCGACCCCGCAGGCCCCCCGTGGAGCCTCGGCCGGCGCTGCGGATACCGTCTCCCTCCGGGCCGTTGTCGGAGGTGAAGACGACGAGGGTGTCTTTCCGCAGTTGGAGGCGGTCCAGCGCCGCCATCAGCCGCCCGAAAGCGTGATCCATCTGGGTGACGTTGGCGTGGTGCTCGCGCTGCACGTCATCGGTCAGCTCTGGGTAAAGCTCCTTAAAGCGCGGGTCGGACTTGATGGGATAGTGCGGCTCATGGGCCCAGACGGCAAGGAAGAACGGCCGGTTCTGCGGGCGGGAGCGTTCCAGCCACTGGATGGCCTCGTCCACCACGAGGGGGGCGGAGTAACCCTCCAGGGCACCGGCGGGCTTGCCGTTACGGATGAAGTTCGTGGGGTTGCGGTGCGAAGGCGCGGCGTTGTTCTGCGTGGCGAACCAGTGGTCGTAGCCGTGATCGCCAGGCTGAGGCTGCTCCGGACGATTGAACTGGCCGTTCAGGTGCCACTTGCCGGTGTGGCAGGTGGCATAGCCGGCATCGCGGAGGAGACGGGGGAGGGTGGCCTCGCTGGTGCGCAAGTGCACGGGTGACCCCTCGGCAATCCAGGTGAACACGCCGTTGCGGTGAGGTGTGCGACCGGTGAGGAGCGCGGATCGGGAGGGGCTGCAGACGGCGCTGGCGGCGTAGCACTGGGTGAGGCGCACGCCCTGGCGGGCAAAGTCGTCCAGATGGGGCGTCTTGATGAGCGGGTGACCGTAGCTGCCAAGGTCACCATAGCCGAGGTCGTCGGCGAGGAAGAGGACCAGGTTGGGGCGGGTGGGGGCAGTGCCTCCGCTCGCCACCGGTGGGGCAGACGAGAGGGTGAGCAGCGAGGCAAGCACGAAGAGGATCAGGGTGCGCATTGGGAATAGGCCAGTGTGAAGGAGCTTGCAGACCCATTCGTGGCCGCCATTTGGATTTCCTCGCACGGGTGCTGGCCAAGTGCTCAGGGCACCTTCTATGCTCACCATCCGGGGCGACTACCAACGTGCCAAGTTCGGCGCAACGCCAGAGGCCGTAGCGCACGGGCTCGGGACGCAAAACGCCGTGGCCGGTCGGCGTTTGAAGGATGGCCGTCGGCTCGTGGGTGGCCTGGAGGGGGATTGGATTAGTATTAAGGGACGCAGGGTCAGGAACGCTTGCCGCCCGTGGTGGAACGGGTGGTGCGACCGGATTACCTCCGCGCCAGGTGCCGCCCCATGCCAAAGCTCCGCCTTCTTATGTTCCTTCTACTCCTGGGTGCGCCCCTGGCGCTTGCCGGTGCCTCGACACCGGTGGGTGCGCCCGTGGAACTGGTCCAGCAGCGGCCCGCCACCGTCACCGAAGTCGCGCCGGGTGTCGTGCTGGTGGATTTCGAGCGCGTCGCGTTCGGCAATCTCCGGCTGACACCACCGCGAGAGGCGACAGGGGAGATCACCGTCCACTTTGGCGAGGCGCTGGCCGGAGGGAGGGTGAACCGCAAGCCCCTGGGCACCGTTCGCTACGCAACGGCGAGAGCGAGACTGGAAGGCGGGAAGCCGCTTGTTGTGGCGCCGCCGCCGGACCGTAGGAACACGGAGATTCAGTCCAGCCAGCATCCGCCCGCCATTCTCACCCCGTCGGAGTGGGGGGTGGTGCTGCCGTTCCGTTGGGTGGAGATTGAAGGCTGGCCCGGAACGCCGCGGCCCGCGCAGATCCAGCGGCAGGCCGCTTTTGCCGTCGGCTGGGACGACGATGCGGCTTCCTTCTCGTCCTCGGATAAGATGCTCGACCGCGTCTGGGAGCTCTGCCGCTACTCCATCAAGGCGACCACATTCGCTGGCCTCTACGTGGATGGGGACCGAGAGCGCATCCCGTACGAGGCGGACGCCTACCTGAACCAGATAAGTCACTACGCCACGGACCGGGACGTGCGGATGGCACGCGAGACGATCGACTGGTTGATGAAGCACCCCACCTGGCCGAGCGAATGGGCCCCGCACATGGTGTTCATGGCGCATGCGGTCTGGCGGCACACGGGTGATCGGCAGTGGCTGGCGACGCGCTACGAGTCGTTGAAGTCTAAGCTGTTGCTGGAGCGTGCCGGCCCGGACGGACTGGTGCGCAGCGAGCAGCGTCACATCCGGCGAGAGGACATCGTCGACTGGCCCGTCGCCGAGCGCGATGGATATGTCTTCACCCCCGTCAACACCGTGGTCAACGCGTTTCACCTGCGCGCGCTGGCGTTGATGGCGGAGTTGGCCGAGGCCGTTGGGCGCGATGGAGAGGCCACGGAGTATCGCAGCCGCGAACGCCGCGTGCGGGCGGTCTTCAACCGGGAACTGTTCGACTCCGACCTCGGCCGGTATCGCGACGGCGTGGGCACCCAGCACACCTCGCTCCATGCCAGCCTCTTTCCACTAGCGTTTGGGCTAGCGCCGGAAGAGCACCGGGGACCCTTGGCTCCCTGGCTGGCGCAACGCGGCATGCGGTGCTCTGTCTACGCCGCGCAGTACCTGCTGGAGGGCCTGTTCGAGAACGGGCAGGCGGAGGCGGCGGTCGCGCTGATGCTCGCTCCCGGCGACCGAAGCTGGCGGCATATGGTCGAGAGCGGCACCACCATTACCTGGGAGGCCTGGGACCAGAAGTACAAGCCGAACCAGGACTGGAACCACGCCTGGGGGGCGGCTCCCGCCAATCTGTTGCCGCGCTACGTGCTGGGCGTGCGGCCACGGTCCCCGGGCTGGACCCAGGTCACGGTTAACCCGCAACCCGGTCCGCTCACCTCCGCCGCCGGAAAGGTCCCCACTCCGAAAGGCCCGGTGCGCGTGAACTGGCGGCGGGAGCGCACCTTCTCGCTGACTCTGACGCTACCCCAGGGAGTCACCGCGCGGGTGGAGTTGCCCGTGGCAATCGGCGGGACAGAGTTTCGGGTCAACGGCAAGCCGGTAACCGCGACGCGCGAGATGGATCGGTGGGTGCTCCCCGGGGAGGTGTCTGGCCAAGTCCGGATAGAGATGCGGTGACTGGATCGTAGCTGCTGTTGCGGCCCAAGGCGTCAGCGTGTGTCTACCGATTGAGGGAAACTTCCGGACCGCTACGGCCTCTGAGCTCCGGTGATGTCGGCTACGGGAGTGCGGCTGGAGGCGGATGCGGCGTGTCGGTTATTGGCGGTCGGGCGGGGTGGCGGCGGACTGGCAGGGGCGGCGATTCTGCTGGCGGCAGTGAGATCCAGGTAGGAGCCGTCGTTCCACACGGTCGCCGGTGTGGCGTCTGCCCGGCGAACGCCGGGATGAGGGAAGTGGCTACCGGCGCGGATCCTGCCTATCTCTCCCGCCCTTCTGGGTCTGGATCTCGGTGGGATTCCAGTGCCACGGCCCCAACCCGAGGCTCTCCACGGGAATTTGGAGCGCCAGGCGCCAGGCCCCGGGAGCAGCACGACACCCTGCTGCGCGTCTGCATCGAAGCGCACGGCGGACAGGTCATAATCATCACTGCGTCGGCTCAGCGATCCCGCGCGGAAGCCTGGCGGCTCGCCTTGGAGACGTCGCCAGATAGACCGGTCAGATCGTTGCCGGGATGATATGGGTAGATGTCGCTCAACCGTCTCTCAAGAGCTATATTCCAGCAGGCCCTCCTCTGCTAAGTCCGCCAGGCACCTCAAGTGCCGACCGTGCTCATCAAGGACCGGCTGGGGCGAACCTGCGTTGTCGATGAGCGCATCCACCAACTCTTGCAGCCGCTGTTTCTCGGCATCCAGAATGGCCGCCGGCGCGGCCACTTCCGATAGCTTCCGCAGCCGCTGATTGCGGTGGAGGACGCGGCGATAGAGGTTGTTCACCTCGTGCCAGGCGATGCGCCGCTGATCTAGATTGCGGAAGTCGCGGAGACCCGCCGGGATCACGGGTAGGCACTCCAACGTCACGCGGCCCCGATCCTGAGTTCCGGACTGCTCCAGCAGAGAGCGTACTGCCTCAGCGCCGGTGTGTATCGCCGCCAAGCGCTCAAACTCACCGGGCGCCGCGACCGAGACCGCCGAACGCAAGAGATGGATGTGCTCCATTTCCTGGCGGGAGATCCAGTCGCCGGGCTGCAGTTCCTGGAGGCGGTCCAGCGCACCCTCGATGAGCGGAAGGTTGCCGTGGGGAGGACCGTGCGAGCGAAGGGCCTGGCGTAGCCGTCCATGAGTCTCACGGAGCCTTCCGCCATCGAGTGAGTGGACCCGGTAGTGCCGTCGATAGACCAACCCTGCCAAGTCCGACTGATCCAGTCCGGTCCAGAGCGCCAGTAGCCCGGGCGCTCTGGGCGTGCCCCGCACGTACTCCGGGTGGCAAACCGGCGAGGGGAGCTCAAGGTGGCCCCACCGCTCCCGGCGCACGTCACTCCGAGTAACCTCGACTTTGCAGGTCGGGCAGACTCTTCCGGCAAACTCCGCGCCAATACAGCCCTTGCAGGCGCATTGCCAGTCGTTGACCGGGCCGAAGATCTGCTCGCAAAACAGCCCTCCGGGGAGCGGCTTCAAGGTCCCGAAGTCGAGGGTGTCCGAAGTAGTCACCTCTCCATGTGAGCGGCTGCGGACCTCCTCTGCCCGAGGGATCAGCACGCGCACTGGGAATTCGTCGAACCGGACACCACGATGGAACATTAGAGCCTCCTTGTTCTGCTGCCCAACGAAGGCGCTACCGCGCCGCGCTTGGAGCCGGGGCGCGGATCGGCGTCACGGCAGGTTTCCAGAGCCCCTCCAGCCGGATCGCGTTGCTGCAGAAGTTCTCTAACTCCTGGCGGAGGTGTGGCGGGGTGAGGTAGCGGTTGGGTATCTGCTGGGAGAGGAACAGCTCCTTCTCCGGGCGCTTCTCGCAGTCGCCGCAGTCGCAGAGGTAGAAGCGGGCAGTTCCGGTTTCGCGGGAAAGTAGGCCCCGATAGATCCGAGACGGCAGGCGATCGGGATCGACCATGCCCAACTTCGAGCTGAACCAGAGCTTGGAGCCGTCGGAGCTGAGCGCGCACCGGACCGGCAGCGTGTATCCAGATCTCTCCACGAGGACATACCAGGCCCTATCACCCAGGTCCTTAGGCTCGTAGCCCAAATTGATAAAGGTCTGCGGGAGGCTTTCCGGAGTTACCGTTTCAGGGGTGGATGGCGCCGGTCCCTGTGCGGCCGCGGTATTGAGGCTGAAGCAGGCCAGCACGAGGGCGGCAGAGAGGCCGGCGGATGTTCGAGAACGCATCGAGGTCTCCTTTCCTGATCGGCGCTGAAGGGCGCCGGGTCATTTCGCTTACGACCTCAAGATAGGATCCGGCTCTCAACAACCGGTCAACTGCCCTCACGCAGCTTCGCGTTAGCCAGGCCCAGTGCGAGTTCCGCCGCTTGCTCCCAGGTGAGACTCCTCCCCTTCGCTTGAGCGGCAGCGAAGTTTGCATCCCCTAGAGTGGTGCGTACCTTCAGCAGCCGGTGATCGTGCTGCTCCTGGGCGTTTGGAGGCAGGGGCGAGCCGACCAGGTCACGTAGGGACTGCGACGCGGAGAGCAGCACGGTTGCCGGGCGCGCACCCTCTTCTCCGCTCGTGATGAAAGTCGCAGCCAGCGCGTCCAGGGAGTCAGCCAGTCCTGCGCGCTCGCTCACTTCCCGGAATAGCTCCACACTCTCCAGCAGTAAGGGCCATGCACCGGTTGCGTCGTCCCGCTGCAGTGCGGCCTCTCCCTGAATATGGAGCGAGGCCGCAGCTCCCGCCTTGTCGCCGAGTTCCCGGAAAAGGGCGAGGCTCTGCCGGGCCAAGTCTGTCGCCAGAACTGCCTCACCTGCCCACCGCGCTACGTCCGCCAGGTTGTTCAGCGAGAGCGCGATGCCTCCCCGGTCTTGGAGGCGCCGCTGCAAGGCCAGGCTCTGTTCGTAATAGGTCCGCGCCAGTGGGTAGTCGCCCTGATCTTGTGCGGCACACCCCAGGTTATTCAGCAATACCGCCGCAGCCGCCTCGTCTCCCCGTTGCCGCTGGAGCTCCAGACTGGCTCCGTAAAGCTCCAGCGCGCGCGCGTAATCGCGCTCCAGCCGGGCCAGCGTCCCGAGGTTGTTCAGCATGTAGGCGATACCCCGCAGGTCGCCCAGCTCCCGGTAGTACTGCAGGCATTGAGTGCCGAACGCCTGCGCCGCCGCCAAATCGCCCTGCTCACGGGCCAGAATCCCGGCCCGGTTGAGGGCTTTCGCGCGGAGGAGCAAGTTTGCATCCGGAGCCTGCGCTAGCGTACGTTCCAGATACTGCCTGCCCTCCACAAGGTAGCCACGCACTTCCCAAAAGCGGCAGAGCGCGACGGACAACCGAAGTCCCGCTTCCGGTGCGCCCGGCTTATACGACCACTCCAGGGCCGCACGCAGGTTCTCGCGCTCTGCTTCTAGCCGGTCCAGCCAGCGCACCTGGTCGGGTCCCCGTAGCTCGGACTCGGCGGACTCCGCGAACGCAAGGTACCATTCGAGATGCTGGTCCCGCCAGGACGTCTCCTCGCCCTGTTCCTGCAGTTTGAGTGCGGCGTGTTGGCGAATCGTCTCCAGCATCCGAAAACGCATCCCTTCGCCCGCTTCGTCCGCCACCACGAGCGACGACTCGCGCAACTCCGTCAACCCTTCAACCGGATCCAAGCTCGACTCCGTCCCGGCGAGAGCGAGTTCTGCCATCGCTTCCAGGGTCCAGCCGCCACGGAACACGGATAAACGGGAGTAGAGCGTGCGGAGCTGGGGTGAAAGAAGGCTGTACCCCCAATCAAGGGCTGCTTGCATGCTGCGATGCCGGGGTCCGATGTTGGGGCGATTGGTGGCGAGGAATCGGAACCGCTGCTCCAACTGGGCCAACATCTGGGCAGGGGTCAGCACCTGGGTCCGCGCGGCCGCCAGTTCCAGGGCAAGAGGAAGGCCTTCCAAACGCCGGCAGAGCTCCGCGATGGGCGCCGCATTGTGACGGGTTATCTGAAAATCCGGCCGTACCGCCTGTGCCCGGTCGACAAACAGGCGCACGCTTTCGGCAAGACCCACGCGCTCTGGATCCCCCGCCACCTCGGGCAGCGGTAGTGGGCTCAGCGGAAACTCGCGCTCTCCAGGGAGGCCCAGCCGCCGTCGGGATGTGACCAACGCCGTGAGACCGGGTACGCGCTCGAGCAACTCTTGGAGGAGCGCCACTCCTGAGGGATCGATCTGTTCAAAGTTGTCGAGTACTAGTAGCGACCGTTGCTGGGAGAGCGCCTGCGTGAGCGCCTCACGCAGCGGCGTGCCGGTAAAGCGCTCCAGTTGCAGCACCTCCCGGAGCGCCCCGGCAAACTGTTCCCCCGTAACGACGTGGTCCAACGCAACGAACCAGGCCGCCCCCTGATAGCCGGGAGCCAGTCGTGCTGCAGCTTCCAGTGCCAGGCGGGTCTTACCGGTACCGCCAGGGCCCGTCACCGTCCAATGCCGGGCGCGCCCTTCGAAGCCGGACGAGCGCAGCCGGCCTTCCAACTCCGCTAGCTCCGGCTCACGCCCAACGAACCGGGTCGCGGCGACCGGGAGATGGCCGGGGTATGCGGATGCAGCGCGTAGCGGCGGAAAGGTCCATGCTTCTTCCATTGGCCCAAGCTGAAAGACTCGCTCTACCGGCCCCGAACTGCGCAGCCGAAAAACACCTAGATCGGTCAGCATCGCGGCGGTGGCGGCCGACGAATCTTCTCGGAGCAGCCCTGCCGTCGTTTCGGAGACCACCATCTGGCCGGGGTGTGCCGCCAGCAGTAGTCGCTCTGCGTGCTCCAATTCAGGATTGGCTCCTAGCTCCTCCGGGATCTCCCCGGATTGGACGACACCCGCTGCGGCCTGGTCGGGAACTCTTTTAGTCTCCCCGGTGTGTAGGACAAGGCGCAGTTGCGCGCCGGCCGCCGTCACAGCCTGACGGAATGCCAGGGCGCCGCGCTGGGCCTCCGTAGCACGCGCGAAGACTATCCGGATCCGATCAGACCGAAGGAGGAGCGAGTGCCCGTCCACACCGTCCAGCACTGGCTTCACGAGTTCGCGCAAATCCAAGTCAGCATGCCGTGCTGGAGCGGTGCCGGACGGAAGGTCGGCGACCAGGAGTGTGACAATGCCGGAGGGGCTCCCTCGCCGGTCCGACGCGGGGCTTGCGTGCAACGGTGCGCTGGGTGGACCATGCTCCTGATGGTCACGGATTTCCTGTGCCAGTTGTTGAGCACGGGAGGAGGGTCGCTGACCCAGTTGCTCTCGAAGAACTTGCTCCAGTTCCGCATACTGCTGGAGTGCGGCGGTAAGCTGCCCTGTCGCCGCGGTAACGCGCATCAGGGTGCGATAGGACTCTTCGCGGATCGGGTCCAGCGCCACGGCTCTCCGGGCCGCTGTCAGCGCGCCGTCAAAATCGCGCTCCTGCGTCAGCAACCCGGTGAGTTGGTGAAGCGCCTGGATGCACCGCTCCGTCAGCATCTCACGCTCGGTGAGGCACCATTCACCATAGCAGCCGGGGAGTAGCTCCCCCCGGTAGAGACGCATAGTCTCCCGGAGGCGGCCCAGGCGCTCCAAAGGCGACCCTTCCTTCGCCGAGCTGAGCGCCGTATCGAATTCCGCCACGTCGGTGGAGCAATGTGCGCGGCTGATCAGGAGCGTCTCCCGATTCGACTGAAGGACGTCAGAGCCGATGACCCCGGGAACCGTTAGCTCCCGCCGCAGCGAGTAGACGGCCTGGTTGAGCCGTCCACGACCCACGTCGGACGTGTACTCTGGCCAAAGGATCTCGATCAGCTCCTCTCGCGGGTGCGCACGATGGCTGAAATAGGCCAGATAGGCGAGCAGATAGCCGGTCTGCCGCGACTGAAATCGCGTGACCTCGCGGGTACCGGCTACTGCACGCAACCCACCCAACAGCTCCACCCGCCAGAGAGGCTCCATGCGTTAAGCTTCGCGTCGCAGCCATTCGAAAAAGGCCGGGTTGAGGGCCTCGTAATAGGGTCGCAGGAACGGCTCGACCACCCTTTCGAACACTCCATTGAAATGGGCCACCGCCTCTTGTTGCGCTGCCGTCAGTTCCGCTGAATCGCGAAATGCCACCGGCAACAGCGCGTCATACGCCGTATAAAGCTCATCGCGCAAACGGTCCCAGCCTTCGGTGGAATGGGCCGGAGCCTGCTCCGCGGTGAGCATCCCCACCACCGGATCCGGCGGCAAGTGGAACGCAAAGTCCCGGAAGCTGCAGTCAGTCACCTCCACAAACTGCCCCGTCGTGGGATCCAGCGTGCATGCCAGCTGCGGGCGGCCCACCCGTGAAGGCTCGCCAGGGCGCGCTACTACCGGATAGAAGAAGGCCGTCAGGTAAAGTCGCTCGTTCCCCGGGCCGAAAATGGGGACCCACCAGGAAGTCCGGTACTCCAACGGGATCCAATCGCGCCGGACCGGATGCTGCCGGACCCGCTCCGCCAGCTCACGCATGGGTACGAATACACCGTTCATCGTTCACTCCTCCTATCGCTTTCCGGGCAGCGCGTAGACCACGTAGTTATCCGAAGCCGTCCAGGCTCTGATGAATTGCTCTACCGGCACTTCCCGACCGCGGCCGTTGGGATCGCCGCTGTCATTCACGTGCAGGCTAACGACTTCCGTCACCCCGTTCCGCTCCAGCACTGTCGCGCCGGTCACCCAGATGGCATGGTTGGCGGGGTTTAAGTCACTGCCGCTCTCCAACACCGGCTCCACCCCCCACAGGATCTCTCCGCGCACCCCCACAATCGCCTCCTGTCCACTGGCCAACCGTTCTGCGAGACGATACACACGTTCGTGGCTCACTGCTTCCGTTTGAACGCCCCGCTCCTGCAGCAAGTAGCCTACATAAGCGGGACTGGTGGCGCCGTCCGAACGAGCCCAGCCTTTGGAGACGGCTTCTTGCACCAGTTGGAACTCGTCCGCAGCACCGGGATCTCCGGCAAGCTTGTCCAGGATCATCTCCTGGTCCACGATGGCGCAGGTCATGCTGCCGTTCTGCTGATGCCAGTAGGCGGCGTCCCCTGCGGGATCCCCTACTATCAGGGTGCGACTCTCCATCACGTCCTGGGCCGGCCTAGGCAGCGTATCCCGGTGCGCGAAGTGGTCGATCGTCGGGGCGCTCAAGGGATCTGTCGGTACGACTGGTGTCCAGGCGAATTCCCTTAATACGTCCAAAACGGGGGACAACTCATCACGGAGCCGCTGCGACTGTGGGAGAAACAGATCAGGCCTCGACTCCTGTAGCTCCCGGATGCGTACGCGGACCTCTGAAAGCTCGCTGCGAAGATCTTGTAGCTCTTGAAAGTGTTCCCGCTCAAGTTGGAGGCGCTCCGCGATGCGTGCAATCGCGACATCGCGGTTGTCTGCCGGCAACTCATTCGAGCCGAAGAGTGAGGAGAAGAAGCGGGCTATGCCTTCCGTCACCTGATCGCAAAAGCGCGACAGGTTGTCCAAGACTCCACTACCGGTCTCATTGGCCCGGGGCATTATGAGCTCAGTCAGTTCATCTGTCGTGCACTTCAGTTCAACCTGCGCTGCTTCGATTCGGGCGTCCAGCACATAGAGGTCCGAAGTCTCCGGCACTTCTCCGCTCTCCACGTTCGCCGGCAATTCCGCCGTATACAAGTCGCTGGATTTCGCAGCTCCGAATTCAGATGTCATCGCTGTCCTCCGCCGGGACGTAAGGCCGTGCGCCCTCTCGTCTCCCGCTGCACCCAGCATGACCGGGCGCAATCAACAAACGCTCAAGTGTTGTCTCGGGCTACTCCAGGGACCAGATTTGCACGACCCCGTCTCCGCTGGAGGTTATCATCCGGCGGCCGGAGCGTGAGATCTCGAGGGGAACAATCGCTCGCGTGTGAGCGTTCAATGCTTGAGTCATACGCCCCCTTTCCAGATCCCACAGGACTACCGAACCGTAGTCGCTCCCGCTCGCGAGCATGCGCCCACAGGGAAAGAACGCAACCTGCGAAACGTGGCACTTGAGCCCGGCCAGCACTTGTGCGGCGCCTCGAAGCGCTAGCTCGTCGAACGATTCGATCCGGTGGGGCTCGCCGCTTTGAGTCTCGTTCCGCCACCGATAGTGATATACGCGGCCGCTGGGTCCCCTCGGATCTCGCACGCGACTCCCGATTGCGACGGTCTCACTATCCCGTGTGAACGCCAGGGGCATCATTGGTCGCCGCTTGACGGCGAGCCACGGCGAATAGCCGTAGTCGGGCACCTCCAGGAGCGCCGCCAGCAGTTTCCCATCCTGGTTGCAGACCCGCGCTGTCGGCTGCATATCATCCCGTCTGCAGTACGCAAGGCGTTCAACCGTCATCCCCTCGAGCGACTGTGTGCCGTCGTCCCACCCCAGCAACGTTGCTTAACGAAACTTGGGCCACGACTCAGTTCCAGAGGGCGGGATCCTATCAGGAGCCGTCTCGCCCTCCGCCGCTTGGGACGGAGAGTTGCCCGAAGGAGGCGTAGCCCCGCTCGTCGAAGCCGGGTTGACGTCCAGCCAGACATCGTCGGTAACCTGAAACTGCTCCCGTCCGGTGAGCGGATTGACGCGAACCCCGGGTATGACGGGAAGCTTCTTGTTCTCGGGGTCGAGTAGCTTAAGATCGCCGTCCACCCAAAAATCCTTGCCCACACGGGTTTGCTGTCGACCCGTAAACCGGTTGGTTCGCTTGTCCGGCACCACGACACCATCTTTCCTGACCTCTGCGTAGGGCGTCGGCCAGACCTTCCATGCAAATAGAAGAAGCAGGATTAACCCGACCGTTACGCCCCCGTGGCGGTTTCGAGGCGGCGGCGTTGGCTGCACAGATGGTTTCGCCTCGATAGGATGCGAGATGATCTCCGCTGAAGGTTCGCCGCTCGCCGAGGGCTCCGGCTCGAACGTAGGGGCGGGTTCAACACCGGCACCGACACGGGCCACATCGGGCAAGTCGCGCTCTGCCTCGAGGTCATCTATTGGCGTGGGAGGAGATGTCCTGGCGGGAGCCAGGGAACGCGCTGGCGCTTCCAGGAGTTGCGGCAGCGCCGGGGCGAGCGCCAGCCCCCGGGCGACCGCCCGTACCGGCTCCACCCCGCCGATAACCTGCGCCCCTGGCAACAGCTCCCGCACCGCCTCTTCCACGAAGTACCACTGCGCTCCCCCGCCCGTCAGCACCACCTGCGTCACTTCCCCGCTCGCCGCGCCGAAGTGACGTAGCCCCCGCTCCAGCACGCTGCGGAACCGCTCCACCAACTCCCCCGCGATGCGGCCGAACGTGGGCCGGTTCAGCACCACCGGCCGGAAATCGCATCCCTGGCTACTCGTGGGTACCGGGAACGAGAAGCCGGTCTCGGCCACTGCGTCGTATTGCGCGGCATCGCTGAACGCTTCTTTCCACCGCTGCGCCTCCAGCTTCCAGCGCGCGAGCAATGCGGGGTCCAGTTGCACCCCCAGCTCCGCCGCCGCATGCTGCGCCAGCAAGAGGTCGAAGTCCGCGCCGCCATAACGTTCCCCGTAGGCGCGCACTTCGCCGAGGAGCTGGTCGCTACCGCGGTTGAAGATCCGACCCAGCACGAGGTCCGTGGTCCCCGCGCCGAAGTCCACTACCAGGGTCCAACCCTCTCCCGCTCGCACCAGCCCCTGGCAGCCGTAGTAGCGCAGCGCGCCCTCTGGCTCGCTCAGCAGCGAGATGTCGGCTTCCGGAAACGCCTGAGCCAAGACCTGGTGGTAGCTGGCCCGCGTGCCCGCCTGCCAGTGGACCGGTACCCCGGCCACCACCTGCCACCCGGTCGCGGCACTCAAAGGCTCGTTCAGCCGGCGCTCCAGATGTAGGCGAACTTCAGAGAGCAGAATGCGCGAGTACTCCAACGCTTCCTCGGGTGCGTAGGGGAACTGCGGATTCCACCGATTCGTCGCTTCAGCCAGGGAACCGCCACAGAAGCCACAGTACTGGAGCGAGACAGACCAAGCCCAGCCGGGACGAGGACAGGCGGGGTTGGTGCATTGGCGTACCTGTTCCGGTCGACCTTGCGCCGCGAGGTCTTCCGTAGCCTGACCGATGCACGGCTTGAACTCAGCCACGAAGCGACTCGCGCCCGGCGCGGGCCCAGCGCCCATATGGGGCACGCACTGGACCGCAGCCCGACCAAAGCTCAGCAACTCTCCGCTGGCCGAGAGTTGGAGAACCGCAGGCATGACTCCGTCCCGCTCGCTGTGGGGGAGATGCACAGCCGCCGGCTCGCCGACGGGGCGTCCGTGCGGATCGTAGTGTGCGATCTGGAGCCGGAGACTGGACGTGCCCAGGTCGATGCCGACCGCGTGCCGCACCTGCCGGTCACCGCCTACCCTGGCCATCAGTTTTGAAGGTTCACTCATATGCCTGTGCTCGTGGTGCTGCGCTGTCATGCTCCTACTGTGAGGTGCCACTCTCAACAAACGCTCAAGTGGCGCGGCGAGCCTTGAGTGACGCGGTGAGGCGCGAGGCGCGCCCCGCAGTGTCGCTGCCTACGAGCAGCGTGGCCGCCACTCTTTCTGTGTGGGCACCCTGCATCCTGGCTCTCACGTCGCAGTCGCTGACGGGGGCGAGTGTCGCCTTGACGTCGTCCATCTTCACCCAGATCGGTTTGTCTTGTTCTTCGGTATGCACGATGGCGTGACCGACTTCCAGCCCCGGCACCATCCGCCCCTGGGTCTCCGTCAGTCCGATGGCATCGCCCACGAACCGCCGGTCTTCGGGCGCGGTAAGGCGGTGCAGGATCTTGGTACTGGTGTTGCGGACCACGTCCGGGATGAGCCTCGATGGGCTCTGGTCCACAACCAGAAGGCCCTGCCCATAGGCGCGGATCTCGGCCAGCAAGTTCGCGAAGCTCTCCACCGCTTTCCCACGCGGATTTGCGGTCTCCATCGAGCCGCCTCCGGCATGGCTCAATAGCCGGTGCGCCTCTTCCAGCACGGCGACGTGCCGCAGTCCCACTGCGGGGGAGAAGCGCTGCTGTTGCTCCCGGTAATCGTAGAGCTGACTGAGCAGGAGCGCCATCATGAACGCCTTCTCGTCGTCATCCCCCAGGCCGCGGAGTTCCAGGATAGTGGGCTTCCCGAATAGCTCCTCGTACGGAATCCCACTGCGGGTGTCCAGCATACGCCCTTTGCTGCCCAACAGCAGGCTGTGCAGTCGGGCTTTCAATGCTGCGGTGTAGTTCTGCGTGGCTTCCTGCGCATAGCCCTTTCGGGCCACCACGGGGTCGATCTTTGCGTAGAGGTCGCTGAGGCGTGGGAGGTGCTCCGTATAGGAGTAATCCGGTTCACCCCGCTCCCACCGTTCAATTACAGCATCCATATCGAACCGGCTATTGAGCGAGGTAACGAGGTCCCAGCCGCGCTCCGCATAGACCTCCACAAGCGCTTCCTCCAGCAGGTACGGCATGGCGGCATACATCGGGAAGGCGGCATTGAAGATCGATTTGAGATGATCGAGATGGGTCACCAGGTCGACACCGGGCACAAATTGGAATGGGTTGAACCGGAACGGCGACGTGCGCTCCTGGCCGAGGGTGTAGATGCGCACGTCCGGGAGATCCGGATCTGCAAACAGGGCGCGGTATTCGCCCTTCGCCGGCTCGATCACGAGGAACGGAATGCCTCGACGCGCCGCAGCTTTCAGGAGGGCAAAACAAGTGTTAGTCTTGCCGCTCCCAGGGATGCCGGTGACGAAGACGTGCCGGTTGAGATCTGCCGGAGCGAGGGCGAACGGCAGATCATCCAGCACCGTACCCCCTGACACGACGCGGCCTAACGGAATGGCGTCTTCTGGAGCGATTGACCGAGGGTTCACGCCAAAGTCGGCCACCAGCTTGAGCCTAACGCCGGTCACTTCGCGACGCGGCAGGTTCAGGAGCATGGCCACTTCTTCGGTGTTCAACGGAGTACTGAGGCTTCGGTAAAGCTTGCCCAGTGGGTGCGCCAGCGGCTCTCCGGTGCGACGATCTTGGAGGTCCAGCACCGGGTTCGTAAACGTGGACAACACCTGGCCGATATTGTGCCGGACGCGCGGCTGCGAGAGATCGATCGTGCGCATCGGCTCGTAATAGCTCTCCTTGCCGGAGTGGAGCGCGAGCAGCTGCGCTTGGCCCTGTGCCAACGTGGCCGGGTCGTCGGCCAGGAAGTAGACCCCCACGTTCCAGAGCCCGAGGTTCTTCGCCCGCTGCAACCGGCGGATGTACCCTGCAATGGCCGCTTCACCGTATTCGGCCGCTTTGTTGAGATACTCCACGGTCATCGCGCGGGTGTCGGTTCGGCCCCGAGTCTGGGTCAGCGATTCTCCGGCGGTGCGGCTCCAGGTTGCGGAGCGGCTGGTGGAGTCCGTGCTGGTGAGGTTCTCGCTCACCGTACCGCTGGCAGCAAGGGTGAGCGAACTTGCCAGCCCGCCGACTCCGATACTGAGCGGTCCGAGCAACGGGGAGAGCGCCAGCGACACTCCCGCCCCCATCAGCCCTCCCATCCCTGCTGCGGACTGCCGGCCCCGGCCCTCGGAGACCGCTTGGGAGCGGCTCGTGCCTTCCGTGCCGCCATCGGACCGCGAGTAGCTGCGCCCCAGGGAACTTGATTCTGTGATTGACTGCGAGTCGTTCATACTGGTCCGAACCCATGAGTGCAGGTCCGTTCCGAGCCGGAAACAGTCAGAGAGCACCTGGTTGACTTGAGGTGGAGCCACCGGTTCGGCGATGATGAGCAGCAGATAGCGTTGCCCCTGTAGCGCCTGGATCAGGCGGTCCAGGCTTTGAGCAAACTGCTGATCATGCCCGGACCGGAGGGAAGGAATGCCGGTGAGCGCCGCCAGGTAGGGGAAGCGCTGGAGGGGCTCTGTGATGCTCCGGAAGACCTCTTCCGGAGGGCATGCAATCGTGGGACCGTGCAGACCGGCGAACTCTTGAAACCGGGTGCCGGGAAGATTGCCCTCCACGGAGCGCCGCAGGCTCTGGATGAAGTCGTAAGCCGTATGGCCGGTCTGGGCGCCACTGGCGAGTTTGCGAGCCCCGAGATAGAGCCGGGTCTGCGGCCCCACCGTGCCCAGTGCGGTGATCAGGCTATGCGAGCCATCCCGGAAGGAACCCAGGATGTTCTGCAGGTTAAGGAGATCCAGGCTCCGCTCGACTTCAGGGCCGTGCCCGATTTGGCTTAGCCGCAGCAGAAAGAGGTCGCCGGGCGCTAGCGTTGGCAGATTCTGCGGCAACGGCGCCTGCGAAAGGTCCAGATACTCAAGATGGCGGCGCTCCAGCGCAAAGAGGACCGCGTCACTCAGATCCTGAGCAAAAGAGCGGAAGTCGTTGCGTGATGCAAGCGCCTCTCCCAGGTCGGGAATCGGGCTCGCTGCAACGGGTAGGCTCTCCATGATACGCGGCGCTCCTTTGATCCGAAATTGCGGTTCCGAACAGTTGTTGAAGCAGGACTGTCGATCCTTCCCGGATACGGAGCAGCGGGAATCGCTCCGGGGCGGGCCGGGTGTGAGCATCTCTCCTCGTGGCGCGGGTCCGTTTCCTTGGCCAGCTGCAGGGCTAGCGATCCGCACCGACCCGGGGCACCTCTTGAGCGAGGTGAGCCGGGGCCTGCAGCCTCAAGGACGAGGCGCGCGTCTACCGATTGGAGAAACTTCCGGCCCGCTACCGACTCTGAATTCCGGTGATGTCGGCTACGGGAATGCGGCGGGAGGCGGGATGCGGCGAATCGGTTACTGGCGGTCGGGCGGGGTGGCGGCGCTGCTGGGCGGCGGACTGGCAGGGGCGGCGATGCTGCTGGCGGCGGTGAGCGCCGCTGCTCCCCCGGTTGCGGCCCCAGTATCAGCCCCGGCCACTCCTACCGTTTCCGCAGGACAGGCCGCCTTCTTCGAGCGGACCATCCGTCCGCTGTTGGCGGCCAAGTGCTTCTCCTGCCACGCCGGCGCCGACGCCGCCCTGCAGGGGGGCCTCCGCCTGGATACCCGCGAAGGACTCTTGCGCGGCGGACGCAAGGGGCCCGTGGTGGTCCCCGGCGACCCGGACCGAAGCTCGCTGCTGCAAGCGGTGACCCACGCGAACCCCGCCCTCCGCATGCCCCCTGGCAGAAAGCTGCGGGAGACGGAGGTCGCGGCCCTACGGGCGTGGGTCAAGCAGGGCGCTCCCTGGCCCGCCGCCGCCCGCTCGGGGAGTGACGGCCACTTCTGGGCGTGGGCTCCGCCCAGGACCCCCGCGCTGCCCCCTGTGAAAGACGGCCGCTGGGTCCGGGATCCCCTCGACCGTTTCATTCTGGCGGGCCTGGAGGCGCGCAAGCTTGCCCCCGCGCCGGAGGCGGACCGCCGCACGCTGATCCGCCGCGCCACCTTCGATCTCACCGGGCTCCCGCCGACCCACGAAGAGGTGGAAGCCTTCGTCCGCGATCCCGCGCCGGAAGCCTACGCGGCGCTCATCGACCGACTCCTGGACTCGCCGGCCTATGGTGAGCGCTGGGGCCGGCACTGGCTGGACGTGGCTCGCTACGCCGATTCCAACGGCGTGGACGAGAACCTGGTCTACGCCAACGCTTGGCGCTACCGGGACTACGTGGTCCGGGCCTTCAACGAGGACCGGCCCATCGACCGGTTCATCCATGAACAGCTCGCCGGGGACCTGCTGCCCCCCACGGGCGACGACGCCCGCGAGCGTGATCGGGTGATCGCCACCGGCTACCTCTCCCTGGGCCCGAAGATGCTGGCGGAGGACGACCCGGTCAAGCAGGAAGAGGACATCCTCGACGAGCAGATCGACACCCTGGGCAAGACGTTCATGGGCCTCACCCTCGGCTGCGCCCGCTGCCACGACCACAAGTTCGACCCATTCCCGCAGACCGACTACTACGCTCTTGCCGGCATCTTCAAGAGCACTCGGACCATGCTCAACTTCAAGAACATGGCGGAGTGGCAGGAAGTGCCGCTCGTAGGAGCGGCGGAGCAGGAGCGGCAGGCCCAGGCCGAACGGGAACTGGCGGCCGCTCGGGCCCGACGGGACACCTTGCGGAGAGAGGGGACGGACACGGTGCTGGCCGCGGAGAATCGCCGGCTCCCGGCGTATCGCGCCGCCGCCCGCCGCCTGCTCGACGCCCCCAGCTCCCCGCTGCTCCGAGCGGTGCTGGCGGCTCCCGGCGCCGTCCCCCCGGGGGGGATCCTGCTGGAAGCC
>JANPLG010000348.1:0-11076 GCA_031426395.1 Actinomycetes bacterium | reverse complement strand
ATTCAGGCCGGCGCCAAATTGCGCCAGAACCCCACACCCGCGCGCCCTGGGGGGCCCCGGTTCTGTTGGTTTTTGGTCCTGGTTACCCATTTTACACTTTTTGGGGGGGGGGGGGGGGGGGGTGGACGGGTCGCTGGTATTCGCCCGCAGCTTGACCGTGCCGACCTTTTTCTCCGTGGTGCCGTTGGCCGTGGTGACCGAGACAAACACGCTGCTGGACTGCTCGCGTTTGCTCAGGTTGGCGGGGACCTGGATGGAGCCGGAAAAGACGCCGCGGCCGTTGTCCGTGAGGGTGGCGGCGGGGCCGCTATTCAGCGTGCCGGGGACGGAAGCACGGCTGCGAACCCCCGTGATGGTGACGTTGGACGTCACCTTCAATCGCACGGTGACCGTGCCGCCGATTGATTTGAGCCTCTTCGGCGTGAGGGTGGCGGTGCCGAAGGTGAGGCCGCCACGCTGCGCTTCGGCCTGCGGTGCAAGCATTACGCCAGTGAGGGCGGCAGCAGTCAGCATCGTCACCGCTACGAGAGATCGTCGAGTCATCGTGTTTAAGGTCTCCCTCGGCGGCGGAGCAGATCACGCCGCGAATTAGTGGATTTAGGGAAGAGGGGTGTCTACTGTATCAAGTCGAAAGTGCTTCGTCGGCGGGCGACGAGGTACCCCGCCAATCAGATGATCGGCTATCAGGCAAAGTTTCGCAGGAGCGAGGTGGGTTTCCTCCCTGCTCTCACACTTTCGTCCTGACAATCCCTATGGCCACCCCATGGCTGCGTGAGCGGAACTCACTTAATGGGCGGGGGCGGTGGTGGCGAGGAGATTCCGCCTCCGAGGACGGTGAGGTTCACCTGCTTGGTTTCGGCCGCGATCCCACCTGATACCACGGTGACGGTGATCTTGCCGCGACGAGTACCGTTGTCATAGTTGACGGGCACCCGGACATCACCGGAGAAGGTGCTGGCGTTCTTACGGGTCAGCACCACCACCGGTCCAACCCCGGTGCCTTCAAGCGATGCCTGCGCCTTCACCTGCACGGTGGAATCGAGGGTCTGGCCAGCCTTCGCAATCACACGGACATCGGAGCCGCCGCCACGCAGGCGGGTAGGCGCTACCGTGACCTGGCTCAGCAGGCTCTTGGGCCGGCGAGCTGCCAGAACGGGAAGGGCCAGCCCCAAAGAGGCCGCTGGCGCGGCGATTGCAAGGGTCAATGAGAGTATTCGTCGCATAGTGCTGATAGATTCCGAAAAAGATCGTGAGCCTGGAAAACGGCGCGGACAATAGGTTTGTCAGGCAGGAGTTGGACCATGAGGCGTCCGAATCCTCCGCCCATTGCCGGAGCTTAGACGCGGGCCGTGGCAGGATGGTTCCCTTGCGGGCATGTAGCCCACCGGAGCCGTCAGAGCCAGTGAGGTTTCAGCCGCTCCGGCAGATGGAACTGCACATCTTGGGCCTCCGCTCAAAGGTGCCGGCCATGCAGCGCGAGAAACGAAGCGATAGAAGCGAAGAGCAAGAGAGGATATGCGAAATGTCCGAAGCGGCGAACCCGTTGGGCGAGGTGGTGAGCCGGGAAGAGGTCCGGCCCGGCCTGATCATGGTGAAGCGCCGGATGCTCAAGGAAGATGGGCGCTACTTGTTGCACTACGACTTCGAGCGGCCAATGCCTGAGGCCGACCTTCGCGGGGACGATGCTGTTGAGGCGGCCCCGGCAGCCAACGAGAGGTAATGATGAGCCACGTGACCTATTCAGTTCCAGAGATCCACTGCCGTGCGTGTGAGGATTCCATTCGGAGGGCGCTCACCGGTACCGGCATCGGTCCGGTGGAAGTCGACCTACAGGCCAGGACGGTCTCGGTGGCGTACGATGCCGGCTCCACCGACGAGACCGCCCTGCGAAAGGCGATTGAGCGGGCCGGCTTTGATGTGGAAGGCTAGCGGGTCAGATGGAGAGAAGGAGAGAAGGAGAGATGGGACAGCCTCCTGCCTCCAGCCAACCCGTCTCCCGATCCGAAATCCGCAATTGAAATGGGGTCCTTGAGTGCAGTTAGCGATGTTCTCGAAGCATTTGGGGACGCTCCCGGTGCGCCAGGCGGGCGAAGCGATCCGCGACCTCGGCTTTGACGGCGTTGATCTGACGGTGAGGCCTGGCGGCCACGTGAAACCGGAGGAAGCGCGGGCCTCGCTTCCTCGGGCGGTGCGGGAACTGCGGGAGCTCGGGCTGCGCGTCCCGATGCTGACCACGGCCATCACCAGCGCGACGGACCCTCACGCGGAGGCGCTTCTGGCCACCGCCGCCGCGGAAGGCGTGCGGGAGATCAAGCTGGGCTACTGGGCCTACACCGGCTTCGGCTCACTGCGATCTCAACTGGACGCGGCGCGGAAGGCGCTGGAGGGACTGGAAGCCTTGGCCCGCCGGCACGAGGTGCGGGTCTCGGTTCACATCCATTCGGGCAGATACCTGAGCGCCCAGGCGGCGAGCATCCACTACCTGCTGAGCGACCGCGACCCTCGCCACGTCGGTGCTTACATCGACCCGGGCCACATGACGCTGGAGGGCATGGACGATGGCTGGCGGCAGGGTCTCGACCTGCTCCAGGGGCGGATCTCCATGGTGGCGGTGAAGTCGTTCGGCGTCTTCCGGGAGCAGGAAGCGAAGACGGGCGACGCTCGGTGGAAGGGCAAGATCGTCCCGCTCAAGGAGGGCAGTGTCCGCTGGCGGGAAGTGTTCGGGTGCCTGAAGCAGCTCGGCTGGAACGGCACCCTCAGCCTCCACAGCGAGTACCAGGGATCGGGGAGCTGGCGGGATCTGACGGTGCCAGAGTTGATCATCCAGACCCGTGAGGACCTGTCCTACCTGCGCCCAATCCTGCGCGCAGCGGGATACTGACCGGTCTTCAATTGCGGATTTCGGAATGCGGATTGCGGGTTGGCTGGAGACCCGTGGCTACCGTCGAGAAGCGGTAGGTGGGTGCGGGCGGGACGTCCGCGCTCCGTGGCTCCCTTCTTCCGATCTCTCCATCTCAGTTTGCCTGGTCGTTGGACAACTCCGTAGACCGTCATTCTGGGCACACCCACCCTGCCGATGCGTGGACTCACTGCCCTCCCAGAATCCACCCGCACCCGCGCTGCGCGTCGGAATCACCGCCGACCGGTCGATCGATTCTCTCCTGCACGCCCACTCCCGCTCGTTCAAATGACGGATGGGGTTCGGAACCCGCCCCCAATCAGGTGGGAACGCTACTGACCAGGAACCGATCCCGAGCCGCGACCGTCAGGGAGCGACCACGAGCGGCCAGCCACGTCTCCATTGAAACCGTTCAGCACTTGATCTCGCTTGACACGAGAGGAACCGCCACGAGGACGCGGCGGCGACGGAGCGCCCGCCCTACGTACCACGGCCAAGACGGCCGTCGCGTTGCCGTCCGGAGTCCGACTGGTTGCTGACCGCCGGAGCGCGCTCTAGCGTCCGCGACCCGTGAGCCGTACCGTGACCAGCGTTACGCCTCCCGCGCCGGTGACGGTCAGCGCCCCAGATGCCGGCCGCTTCTTGGTCGGGCGGAACTGGATCGTGATGGTTCGGCTTTCCCGCGGCCCGAGGGTCAATCCGCCGCCGCCGGCCGTGATGACAAACGGCCGGCTGGGCGCCACCAGGGTCCCTACTATCGGGATGCCGGTCGTGTTCTCCAGCACCACGGTGCGGCTGCGGCGCTTGCGGACCTGCAGCGAGCCGAAGGCCACGGAAGCGGGGGTCGCCGTCAGGCCGCTGCCGGGCGTGCCCTGGGGACGCGCCGAGACGATGTTGGAAGCGAGCGAGTCCCCGGCCCCGTTAGTGGCGCGGATGCGGTACTCGTAGGTGGTGTTGGGCGTGCCGGTGCCGTCGGTGTAGGTGACTGCGTCTTCACCGGTGGTATGGATCACCCCGAACGTCCCACCCGTTACGCGTCGCTCCACCTTGAAGCCGGACTCATTGTCGCTGGTGTCGGTCCAGCGCAGCGTGACGAGGTTTCCGCTCACCGTAGCCGTGAGGTTCGTGGGCGAGGAGGGCGGCAGGCTCCGACCGCCGATCTTGGCGATGAAGGCGTCTCCGGGCCCGGAGAGGGAGCGGTCGTAGGAGCCGGGTGTGGTCTTGAAGTTGGAGGACGAGGTCTGTCCCGTCAGGTAGACCGCACCGGAGCGGTCGGTGATGATGCCGGTGACGTAGTCGTCCCCGTTGCCGCCCAGGTAGCTGCTATACACCAGCGACTGCCCGTTCGGCTGGAACCGGGTGACGAAGCCATCGCCGTAGCCGTCCGGACCTTCGCCGCCATACGTGCTCTGGAACGCCTCCTGGAGCGGGAAGTTGTTAGAGAGCGTCTCTCCGCCAATGGTGGCCGCACCGGATGGATCCGAAGCGATTGCATTGCCGTAATCCTCGCTGCGACCGCCGAGGTAGGTGGAGTAGTTCCAGGCACTCCCATCCGCAGCCACGGAGGTGAAGAAGGCGTCGGCATCGCCCCGGATGGCGTTCTGATAAGGACTCACCCGAGGGAAGTTGGTGGAGAAGGTCACGCCGGTGACCATCGCCCTGCCCAGAGTATCCACGGCGATTGCCAGCGCATAGTCCTCGTCATTGCCGCCGAGGTAGGTGGTGTAGACCCGCGCGCCGGTGGGGAGGTAGCAGGCGACAAAGGCATCGGTCAGTGCGAGGCTTCCGGGCCGCAATTGCGCGGGGTTCAGAACCGGCAGGTTGAGGGAGTCGGTGCTCCCGCCCACGTAAAGCCGGCCGTTAATGTCCCGTGCCACGCCCCACGCCTCGTCAAAGCCGTCCCCGCCCAAGAAAGTGGAGAAATCGAGGGCGGTGCCGGTTGGATTGAGCTGGAAGAGGAATGCATCGAAGACGCTCGCCTTGTCCGGCTGGACCGCGTTCACCACCGGGAAGCCGATGCTGTTGGTGCCGCCGGTGACGTAGGCGTTCCCATCCGCATCGACCCGGATGTCCCGGCCACGGTCATCGTCCGCGCCGCCCACCAGGGTGGAGTAGACGAGCGAGCTGCCGTTAGGGCTCAGCTTGGTCACAAAGACGTCGCCGTCTCCAGCGATGGTGCGCCGCACCACTCCGGGCGTGGTGGGATATTCGGTAGAGAAGGTGCGCCCGGTGACGAAGGCGCTCCCCGCTCCGTCCACCGCGATGCCGAGGCCGATGTCGTCGTTGCGCCCGCCGAGGTAGGTGGCGTAGATCAACTGGCTTCCCGCCGCGTTGAACTTGGCGACGAAGACATCCCGGGTGTAATCGATCGGAAAGCCGTTGAAGGTCCGGTCGAAGGCGCTGCCGCTGGCGGGGAAGTCGTTAGAGAAGGTGCCGCCGACGACGTAGGACGCGCCGGTTCCGTCCACCGCCACCTTCTCGCCGGAGTCGAAGTCGGTGCCGCCCAGGAGCGTGGAGTAGGAGAGGGTGGGGTCAATGACCAGCGGCCGCGCGGGATCGAACGCGCCGAGCTTGAAGCGGACCTCCGACTCGCCGCCCTTCATTGCGCGCAGGTCATACTCCGCGGTGACCGTCACCCGTCGTCCGTCGACCTGCTGGTAGGCTACCGGGCGGCCCTGGGTGACGGTCCCCAGCTCCGTCTCCAGCAGCAGGTCGCCATTGTCGGCCAGCCGCGCCGACCGAACGCCCTCGGCACGCAGCCGCACCTGCTCCGGCTTTGCCCCGGGTGCTACCACAAAGTCGTATTCCAACTGACTGCCGAGGCCGTAGTAGACCATGTCGATGCCGGGATAGACTCCGGCGGCGCGAACGCGCCCATACGTCGGGACGCCCCGCCGCCAGCGGGAGCGGTCGCCGCGCAGGTAGGAGACCTTGCCGGGCAGCTTCGACTCGCCCACCAACGGCGCCGTCCGGCCGCCCGCGACGGTCAGCGCCAGTCGGACCACCTTCATCCGCGCCGGGTCAACGGCCAGCGGGTCGCGCGGAAGGCGGCCCTCGCCGCGATGATCAGCCTTCGGACCGATAGCGCGGCGCAATTCGAAGACCGGCCCCTGCTGCGTGAGGTAGACCGTACCCTCGCGCCCACGAGCCATGAACGAAACGGGCGAAGGTGCCTGGCCCCGGTTCGCCTCAAAGGCGAAGGGGACGCGTGCGACGGAAGCCCCAGAGGCGGCGCTTGGAGCGGCGGCTGAAGCAGCCCTGCTTGGGACCACAGGCAGTGCCGCCAGCAATCCGGCCACTCCGGCGGAGACCATCACGGCAAGCGGGAAGGCCAACGAGGGTCGGGCAGCCACCCTGGGTGCGCGCGCCGCCTCATTGAACCCTGACCCATTCGTGCACTGCATGCCGGATACCGCATCCCTCACCCGGCAGAGCCGGAACAACATTGGGGGTGGTGAGTAGGCAATCCGTAGGGCGCCGGGTCGTGGAGAGTGGGCGCTCTTCAGGAAGCGCACCGGCGCGCCGCCATCACCGCTGGGGGCGGCTTCCTTCGTGGATAGCCAACCACCTCATGGAGAAGGTGCCGATCCACCCATCGGTGTGCCGGAGCCTCCTCCCATTGGTGTTCATCGGCCGTCCGCTAGCTTCCTGCCCCAGCGGGGTTCGGGGTCCAAGCAAGGGTTCAGGGATCGGGGTTCAGGGTTCAGTCTCTTGCTTGGGATGCGGCCGCTGGGCCAGTGCAGCCCCGGAGGGGCGAAAGCATGTAGCCTGGTGGCGTAAGCCCCAGGTACCCGTTGCGGGGAACGCCAAAAGCCCCGGAGGGGCGAAAGCAATTGAGAGCCAAGGTCAACTCTGGATGCCGCGCATCTCGATTGGCCAATCACAACCGCATCCAATCGGCGGTTTGGTCTGCTCTAACGCTGGCAGCCAAAGCTCAGGGTGCGACATCAACGGAGTGGATATCGACCCGAGGGTGAGGCGCGATCGAGTGCTTCCTTCGCGCGGGGCGGCCGAATCCCGAACCCTGATTGTGCCAGCCTGGTCCCGGATCTGTAATCCGCGATCAGAAGCGGTCGAGTTCGGCAAGGAAGGGCTCTCCGTCTGGGAAGAGGATGCGGGCGGCCTCGAGCGCGGCGGGCGTGGTGACGGTCGCCAGGCCCTGGGAGACGGCGTCGTCTGGGGAGAGGTAGCCGCAGAAAATCTGCGACATCACTTGAATGTCCGCAGAGATGATGGGGTCGGTGGGCCGTGTCGGGCGAAGCTCCGCGCCGTGGGCGGTGCCGGCCACGGTGATCGGCTGCCCGTTCTCAGGGATGATCTCGTCGCGAACCTGGATGCCGAGGCGGAAGCGGCTGCCAAGGTTGGGCAGCGTGGAGAGGCGGCAGCGCAACGCCCCGGCCAGGTCGACAATCCGGAACTGGAACATGGGGCGAACGGTGGCGATGCCGCGCGGCTTAAACCCCTCCCGAAGCGGGGCCGGCGTGCGAAGAAGCCCGCTCGCCGCGAGCGCGGTGGTGCTCGCCAGCCACTCCATCGACTCGCCCTGAAACTGCGAGAGGTGCCCCACCAGTCCCCGCCACGCCTCGCGGTGAGCGGCAGCCATGTCGAGCACCCGGACCACTCGGCCACCATAGGAATCCCGCGTCTCCTCGGTGACCGCCACCCCAGCGAGGCTACGGTTCTCCCAGACCGTCACCCGCAGGGCGGGATCCTGGCAAAGGACTTTCCACCGTTCCGCCGGCCGCGCGAGGCTGCAGGCGAAGCTGCGGGTTGCCTCGCGGAAGAAGGACTCCAGCCGGGGCGCGTCAGCTTCCGTGGCGCGGCGGCAGAGCACCCGCTCCTGAAAGGCGGGCAGGCTGTTGGGCCGGCACCAGAAGTGGCAGTGGTTGCCGCCCAGCTCATAGCCGAACTTTCGGTAGTAGCGGAAAGAGAAGGGAAAGAGGACCGACGCCGTGATCCCCTGCCGCCACGCGTATTGGAGCGTGTCGCGCATCAGGGCGCTGCCGTGGCCGCAGTTCTGAAGGTCCGGGTCCGTGGCCACATGGCGGGCGCCCGCCATCGAGAGCTCGGTGCCATGGACAATGAGGCGGGCGTGTAACAGCGTCAGGCAGGAGACAACGCGGCCCTGATCCACCACCACCCGCAGCTCATCGGTGTCGCCCGGATGCTGTGAGGGACCCGTGGGTGGGAGGTCGAACGCTGTGCGCTGGAGCGCCCATGCGGCCGCCGTCTCTTCGGGGGACGCGGTGCGGATCTCCAGCCCCCTGCGCAACGGGAGCGGCTCCTTGCTCGTATGCGCGACGCTCGCAACGCTTGGGTCCAGGACCGAAGACAACCGCAACTCCTCGACAAAGGAGGTCCGTCCTTCACCCGGCACTGCGGGGCTGTTGGCGGTATCCGTCTGGAGTCGGTCGCAGCCGCCCGCTGCCTTCACGGGCGCTCATCGCGCGGGAAGAGCAGAGGGGTGGGACACTTTGCCGGCTCGCCGCAATTCTACCCCTGCGGCGACACCGATAGCCAGTGCCAAGATCGGCCGTCTCCCCAAGCGTCCTGTCCCCGCTGATCGTTTGGGACTCGCGGAGGCGAGTCCCTTGAAACCACGGTGCCCGACGGGCGTGGCTGGACCCCCGCAAGGGACGCGCCCTTCGCACCGAGGTTGCCTGGCGAGGGTGACGGGGCGTTCCGTGTGCGGAGCGAGGCTCCCTCACGTCCCCAACCCCCGACTCCTGACTCCCAACCCCCAACCCCCTGAACCAGTGTGGTACAGTTCTCCGTGCTGATCGCGGCCCATCTCGCGTCCAGCCGCACATCGATTTCCCGAGAACCCCATGCAAGAACCCTCCGACCGCGCCCAGACCCTGGCCGAAGCGCTTCCCTACATCCGTGAGTGGCGTGGCAAGACAGTGGTGGTGAAGTACGGTGGCGCCGCCATGGTGGACGAGGCGCTGAAGCGCCAGGTGATGGAGGACGTGGTGCTGATGCACTACGTGGGCATCCACCCGGTGGTGGTCCACGGCGGCGGGCCGGAGGTCTCCCAGATGATGAAGAAGGTCGGCAAGGAGCCGGTCTTTGTCCGGGGGCTGCGGGTCACGGACGCGGAGACGGTGGAGTTGGCGGAGATGGTGCTGGCCGGGAAGACCAACAAGGGAATCGTCGCGCAGCTCCAGGCGCTGGGAGGCCGGGCGGTCGGCCTGAGTGGCAAGGACGGCGACCTCTTCGTGGCGCGCAAGCTGGAGATGGAGGGCGTCGACCTCGGCTTCGTGGGTGAGGTGACGCGCTTCAACACCCATGTGCTGGAGACGCTGGTGGGCGGCGGCTACATCCCGGTGATCTGCAGCATTGCGGTGGGCGAGCAGGGCGAGACGTTCAACATCAATGCCGACCACGTTGCCGGACGGTTGGCAGGCGAGCTGAAGGCCGCGAAGCTGCTGCTCCTCACCGATGTGAAGGGCATCCTGGACGACGTTCGCGACCCCAGCTCCCTCCTCTCCGAAGTGACGGCCGCCGAGGCACGGGACCTCATCGCCACCGGCAAGGTGGACAAAGGCATGATCCCGAAGGTCGAGTCATGTCTCATGGCGCTGGAGGGGGGCGTCCCCCGGACGCACATCCTGGATGGCCGGGAGCCGCACAGCCTGATCACCGAACTCTTCACCACCCGCGGCGTTGGAACGATGATCGTTCCGTAGCGCGCCCTACCTGGTGTCCCGGACGGGTGCGATTCTCTGATAAGGCGGTTCAACTCACCGGGGTCGCGCCCGCGTAGGGCCGGAGGTCGAGGTTGGGGTGGGTCAGCAGCGCGGCACGCAGGTGGATCAGGGGTTCCGCGGTGGCCCGGTTCCACCGCATCCCGGCCTGCTTGAAGCGGGCGGTGATCAGATGCTTGCAGGCTCCCTCCACCGCCCCGCTGCCGATTGGCATGCCCTGCCGCGCGTAGCTCGGATACCGCATCCGCTCCTGGTTGCGGACGAAGTACCCGCTCTCTTCGTCGCGCACTTTGCGGGCGGCCTGGCTTCCCCTGCCTTTCGGATTCCACTCCCGCAGGGCGTCCAGCAGCTGCCAGGGGCCGATGTGGCGCAGTTCGTCCCGCTGCTTCTCCAGCCACGCCGCCGCAGCCTCCGGGTCGCCGGGATGCATGGCCTGGGCCACCTTCGCCAGGTGCTGGCAGGCGTGGTAGAAGTCCAGGATCTCCACCCGCTCCGGCAGGTGCTCGGCGTAGCCGTCCCAGATCCAGTGCGCCCCGTCCCCCAGGGCGGCGACCTTCTGTCCGGCGGGGGCGCGGGCCTGGGCGCGCTGGCAGGCCCGCTGCAGCACGGCCTCCCGGTCCTCCAGCCCGCCCAGGTACTCCTTCCGCAGGCCGGCGCACGCCCCGGGGGAGCGGTCCGCCTCCCGGTCCGGCTCGTAGACGACCGCGCAGCGGGCCTCCTTCCAGCCCTCCTTCCGAGTGGGCAGGAACACCCCGTCCGCCGCCACCGCCACCGGCCCCTCCGCAGTTCGCGATCCCTCCGCAGTTCCCGGCCCCTCGGGCGGCGCCTGGCGAACCGCCGCGCCGACACGCTGGGTGATCCGCTCGCCCGTCTTCACGTCCAGGCTCCACGCCAGCCCCAGCTGCCGCGCCAATTCCGGCTGCCGCGCGTAGGGCACCCACACCCCCAGGACCGCCGTGCGCGCCTGGACGGTGGGGGTAGAGTTCGCCGGACCCAGGCCCCAGGCACGGTCCAGCGGGCAGCCGCCCCGCTTGCAAGCCGAGCAATGGTAGTAGGCGCGGCACACCCGAACCCGCCCCTGGGCCGTGACCACCTCCTGCTCGTAGCGGCCCTTGTAGCGCGTCCTGCCGGCGCAGTCGGGGCAGGCCGTCTCCTGGACGGTCTCCCGCTCCGCCTGCTCACGCACCAGTTCCTCCGTCAGCTCACGGAGAGTCTCGCCGCCCACCTTCCCGCTGATCTCCTCCAGGCGGGTGATGTCCTTGGTCCCTTCCGGCCACAACTGACGCAGCCGCTCGGCGTAGGCTTCGGTCAGCATCCGGATCTTGGCGTCGCGCATCGGGTTGTCCATCGGGGCCTCCACGCCGGTCCGGCGGGAAGATCAGCTCCCGCAGCAGTTCACCGGCACCGCACCTATGGAATCACAAAACGGACCTGTCAGACCCAGAGCAGCCTTATCAGAGAACTGCACCC
>JANPLG010000347.1:0-6022 GCA_031426395.1 Actinomycetes bacterium | reverse complement strand
CAATCCGCTACCCGCCACTGGATGACCGGTCGCGCTTGAGCATGGGGCGGCAACCTTGATCGAACGCGGCACAAGGCCGCTGTCTATGGTTCTGAATCGGCGTGATTCTGGGAGGCCGGGTGCCACAGTGGGGACCTCCTCTCGATTCTCGCACGGACCCCTCTGCGCTCCTCGGGAAGGATGCTGGACTCCCCGACGAATCGCGGGCAAGTTTCAGAAACCCAGCGCACTTGGAGGGAGCGGGAGACGCGTTTGGGTAAGAGTTAGCCACCGAAGGACTCGCCCGAGCGATCACGCTGGTTCAAGTAGTGAGGCTCGGCAAGGCACCCGCAGCACCAAAAGTCCGGCCTCCGCCACCGATGAGCGGGAGCCGGATCAGGGATGGGAAGAAAGCCGGACAGATCCTGCCGTGAAGCCGCTTGCCAGTTAGGACACAGTCTCTGAAGGGCCCGCGACTTCGGTGATTTGCACCCCCAAGTTGGTTCGATGGCTAAAGCTGCGTCTCAGTCACCTCGGCGGGAGTGGCTCGGGTAACGAGACGGGGCAACGGATTCCGAGGGTCCCAACCGACGTATCTGGCGGCGAGCAAGCGGGTCGGAACTGGGGCCAATTCGGGTGACGAGACGAGGATTCCGCTGGTTTGACCGGACTTCTACTCGCGGAATCGGTGCGTTTGAGGCTGGGTGCGCCAGTTTTTGTTGGGTTTGTTTCGATACGAAGCGAGACGCGGACGGATCAGGGATCGAGACGAGAGTCGATTCAGGGGAATCGGGATCGGGTAATGAGCCGAAGGACTCGGAGAGTGAAGCGAAAAGGTCCGGGTAGCGAGACGAGCGGAATGGCGTGGGATGCGGGTAGCGAAACGAGCGTGGTCGGGTGATGAGACGGGAATCCAAAAGAAGCCAGGCACGAATCCACGCCTGGGGCCGCTCCGTGGAAAGCAATCTGAGAACCTTGAATAAGAGAACCTCTACAGAACCTGTCCAGCCAACGCGGCAGTTCCGGACAGACCAACCGGTGGGATCGAGATGGAGGGATGGTGAGACTGAGAGATGGAGAGACGAGACACCCGCCTGTCTCCAATCAACCTGTTCTTCAATCCGAAATCCGCATTCCGAGATTCGCAATTGAGTGGTGTTGTTGATGGATCAATCCGTAGTGGAAAGCAAGAAAACCGGAATGGCTGCGGCAGGAAGCGGGAAAGCACCAGGACCATTGGGTGGTCGGGGAAAGACGCGGGAGACGGGCCGCATCGGCAGGGATGAGCTGAACCTGACGGAGTTCCCGTTTGCCCTGCTGGCCAGCCGCGCTCCCAAGAACGCCCCATTGGTGATGGAGTTTCGCGACGGCGAGAAGGAGTGGACGGTCACCGGCGACCCTCGCTACGGCCTGCCCACCTCCGGCGATGTGGAGATTTACGTTGTCCTGATGGAGCTGACCCGGGAGCAGAACTTTCCCGTCTGTGTCTTCTTCAGTCGCCACGAGGTGATCCGCCGGCTGGGATGGGACCCGGGCGGCCAGTCGTACGACCGCCTCCAACTCGGCCTCGACCGGCTGGTGGGCGTGACCATCCGCACCAGCAACGCCTTCTGGGATGCCCAGCAGCGCGGCTGGCTCCGCAGGCAGGCGTTCCACGTGTTGGAGGCGTATGACATCCTCGACTGCCGGCAGTCGCGCTACACCTACCCGGCGGCCCCCGGGGAAGAGCCGCAGACGGCGGCCTGCTGGATCCGCTGGAGTCCGGAGCTTTACCACAACATCCACAGCGGGCATATCAAGAGCCTGGATGTGGGCCTCTTCCTCTCGCTGAAGAGCTCTGTGAGCCAGGCGCTCTATCGATACCTGGATGCCAAAAGGTATGACGGCAAGCCGCAGTACCGCATTGGGCTGCGGAAGCTGGCATGGGAACACCTGGGGCTGAGCCGCAAGTACTATCCCAGCGACATCAAGCGGAAGTTGGAGCCGGCGCACGAAGAGCTGATGGACGCGGGCGTGCTGGCCGGGGTGGAGTACGCCCCGATGAAGAGCGGTGAAGAGATGGCGGTCTACCGGTTCGCGCCCCGCGCCGCAAAGGCGCAGCGGGAGGCACTGCCAGACCGAGCCAGCACCCCCTCAACTGCGTCAGACGCTTCACCCAGGGTTCCGGCAACTCCGGCCAAGCCCGGGAAGCCGCAGGGCAGTGGTCCGGTTTCTGCGCTGGCGCAGGAGTTGATGGACCGTGGCGTTTCCCGCGCGGCAGCCGTCCAACTGGCGGAAGAGCGGGCGGATGAGTGCCGGCGACAGTTGGACCTACTGCCGTTCCGGGAATGCCGCGATGTGGGCGCGGCATTGGTCGCAGCCATCCGCGATGGCTGGGCGGCACCACCGGCCTGGACCAAGGCGGAAGAGGGTCGCAAGGCGCGCGAGGCAGCCGCCCGAAAGTCGACCGAAGCGCGGCAGGAGACCCGTCGCCGCCTGGAGGACGAAGCGGATTTCGACCAGTTCTGGAACACCCTCGACGTGACGCGCCGCAGTGAAATCGAGGAATCCGCGCGAACTCTGCTCTTTGCTGAGAACCGCGTCCTCCGAGAATTCGCTCAGCGCCGGCCCAACAGCCCGATGGTCCAAGACAGCCTCCGACCCTACCTCAAGAAGCTCTCCGGCTTTGATGCGCGGGAGGGGGAATAGAACGCGGATGACGCGGATTCAATCGATGCGCGCGGATCAAGCTCGGCTGTGATTCTAAAGAAGTGACCGGCCTCCGCCCCCAGAACGAGCCAGCACCCCACTGCCTTGGTTGGCCCTTCCTGAAATGAATGGATGCCGTCCGGATGCCACCCACAAAGATTTGGGTCATTACCCGGACCAGCTCCAAAAGCTATGCCGCCAACCCGTCGCGTCCGAGGGAATCCCAGGTAGATCCCAGCCAACTTCGCACCGGAGGGAACCCGACCCTCCGTGCCTGCGACCCTCTCAGTTCATTAGGAGCAGCCTTGTGCTGCGTTCGGGCACGGTGAAAGCTTGGTGACACGCAGACCCACACGGACACGGTTACTTCGATTGCGGTGGACGCCTGGGGGACGAGCCTGTCCATCGGGGGCACAGTCTACCGGAGATGCTACCGTGATCGAACGCAGCGCAAGGCTGCTGGCTATGCTCTCCGATCCTTCGCCAAGACTGGTGGTCCCGGTCCGGGCGGCCGCCTGGTCTCCGCACCTGCCCAGTCAAGACAAGCCTAGATTCCTTCGCTGGCTCCATACCCCAAGGGCCCGCACCATTCCCCGCACAGCACCCCTATGGTCTTCTCGGCCACTCGCAGGAGGCGGGTCGCTGAACAGCGGCGATCAGCTCAGCGTTCGCCGGCGGGAATTGGTACTCGCCCAGGCGTGAGGGCGGAACCCATGCGACCTCCGCAACCTCCAGGGCCTGTGGCTCTCCGCTTTCGTAGGTGCAGTCGACCGGATAGAGCCGCACGGTCTGCTCCGGGTATTCCCATTCGATGACGGGGCGGATGGCCAGCGGGGAACAGTGGACGCCGACTTCCTCGAGCGCCTCACGAACGGCGGCGGCTTCGGGAGATTCACCGGAGAGGAGCTTGCCGCCGGGGAATTCCCAGTGACCACCGAGGTGCGAGTCCCGCCGCCGCCGCGAGATCAGTAACTGGCCATCCCGCCAGATGAGCGCCAACGCCACCTCCACGACGGTGAGCGTGTTCGGGGAATGCTCGTCAGTCATTGTCGCCCTCCTCAACGAGCAGCAGCTCCATCTGGCTGGCCCCGCCCGCGTCCAGCCGTTCCGCAATCTTACGGTGCGCCGCCGGCATTGCGAGTTCCCTTGACGCTGCCGGCGAGACCCATCGGAAGTCATGGCAACCGATCGGCTTTGGGGCCGACGAAGGTTCGATCAGGCTCACCTGGAAGGCTTCGAGCGTGATGCGGTATCGGGTGACACCGTGTCGGACTAGGGCCATCCGGCCGCCTGCCTCGCCGACCAGTCCGACCGCCTCCCGGACCGCACGGACCGCTCCGGTAGGGGCAGCCTCGTCAACGCACAGCTCTAAGTTCGGGAATTGCCACATGAGCGGCCAGCGGGCTTCGTCAGGCCGGCGCTGGACCAGTAGGACGTGCGCGCCCTTCTGGACGACTGCGGCCGCCATAGGTACGGAGGTCGGCTTGGGGCGAGCAGCCGTTTCGGGGAGCTCCCCCTGAATGTCCTGGGCGCGCGCCTGGCATGCAGCTTCCACAGGGCAGACCTGGCAGCGCGGGTTCGCCGGCGTGCAGACGGTGGCGCCTAGCTCCATCAGGGCCGGATTGAACTCGTTAGCGTGACCATCCGGGATCAGTGCCTCGGCGAGTTCCCAGATACGATTGCGCAGTGGCGCCTTCTTCGGGTCCCCGTGTAGGGCGAAGATTCGAGTGAGCACCCGCTCCACATTGCCGTCGACAATCGGTGCGGATCGGTTGTAGGCGATGCTGGCGATGGCCCCGGCGGTGTAGTCGCCGACGCCGGGCAGCGACTTCAGCGCAGCTACTGTGTCCGGGACCCGACCGCCGAACCGCTCCACCACGGTGCGCGCGCCCAGGAGCAGGTTCCTCGCGCGGCGGTAGTAGCCGAGGCCCTGCCAGGCGTGCAGCACGTCATCCTCCACAGCAGCAGCGAGGTGGGCCACCGTGGGGAAGCGGGCCATCCAGCGGTCGAAGTACGGGATGACGGTGGCGACCTGCGTCTGCTGGAGCATGATCTCCGAGACCCAGATAGCGTACGGGTCCGGGTTGCGGCGCCACGGCAGGTCCCGCTGCTCACGGCGGAACCATTCCAGGAGGGGCTGCGCGACGCGGGCTCTATCTGGAGAGGGCGACGAGATGGAAGCGAGTGAACGTGGCAAGGAAAGAGTGGGGCGGACGCGGCGTAGGTGCGGGGTGCGAAAGCATCGTCACCCACCGATTGTACCTGCCCGCCCTGCTGCGCCGCTATCTACGCACGTAGCTCTCTGGTGAACGTGCCAGAGAAGGATCCTTCTTTGCTTTCCTCAGGAATTCGTCCACGCAGGGCGGGCAGCAGAAGAGGTAGGACTTCCCGCCGATGATCCAGGAGCACTTCGGATTCGCTTTGGTGCTGGTCACCGGGCAGATACGGTCACCTTTGGCCGGGTTCATGTTGTGCTCCGCCTGGAAGCCTGCAAACTTGGCGGAAGCGAGCATCCGGCCATTGGCTTCGATGTCCGCTTCAGTGTACGCGCCACCGGGCGTGAGGTAAAGTTCCTCCTCCTTAGTGGCACTCACCGCCTTCGGCATCTGCTGGGCCCCGTGATCCGCGCTCCCTTCTTCCGTGCCGAATTCCAGTCTGGCCCGGTATCGCCTGCCTTCTACGGGCACCACCAAGGTGAGACGGGACGCGCCTGGCGAGTAGGGTGCCTTTCCAACGAAGAGCGAGCTTGCCCCTTGCCCGTCTCCCGTCTGCGGACGAGCCTTCAGGACCAACGGGGTCGCCAACCCGTTCGGAGTCTCCATTTCTGCGGAAAGGGTGGGCTCTTGAATCGGCCAGAGAGTCTCGGCGTCCGGGCCGAGGATGTACAGCCGCACTTCTCCGCTTGCACGGCGGACTGCTTCCACGTGGTAGCTGCCCAATGCCTCAATGACCCCGCCGAACTGCGCCGGATGTCCATGGGCCGCGTCCCCGTGGCCTGGGGAAGCGGGACTTCTGCGGCCGCTTGTCATCGCTGGAATGCCCACCGCCACGGCAAGGCCGACTGCCAGCACTAGCATCGGTGCTCGATCACCCACCGGAACTCTCATTCTCCACCTCTCTAGCGCAACGTCGGACTGCAATGGAGATTATGGAAAGTGATCGCCGCTTCTGAAGTATTGTTGCGTTAACTGATTACGAGTCGGCTCCCGGCCTGTCCGTGCTTCAGCGCAAGTCCATGTGGGTGGCCGCCTGCCGAGATGGGAACGCGGTAGTCCCGCTAGTCGAACTCGTCGACCCCGCTGGAGCGCTCACGGAGCACCTTGCGGAGGCGGTCCAGCGTCTCGGGATGGGCGAC
>JANPLG010000346.1:0-12452 GCA_031426395.1 Actinomycetes bacterium | reverse complement strand
CGGGCAGGGGCCGTGCCCGAGCAGCGCCGTCAGGAACTCGCTGGCCCGCCGCCTGGAAAGGCGGAAGTACCCGGTCAGCAGCGCTCCGAGCGCGGTCACGCCCGGCCCCCAGTCGCTCCGGGGCACGCCGGGGGGCAGCTCCGCCCAGGTGCGCTCCCCGCAGCAGGGGCAGGCGCGGCAGTGGAGCTGGTGCTCGGTGACCTGGAGCCGGACGGGGGGCAGGTCGCCGACGTGGTGGCGGCGCGGGTCCGGGTCGTCCGCCGCCCCCTCCGTTGGGAGGGACGCGCCGCAGCCGCCGCAGGCCGTGGGGAAATGGTGGCTTGTGTCGGTGACGGTCTCTGGCGGGAAGAGGCGGCGGGTGGCGCCCTTGTGGCCCGGCTGCCCGCCCTGCTTGCGGCCCGAGGGCGTGGGCTTGGGGCGCTGGTCGCGCTCGGCGGGGGTGTCCGAGGACGGAGGCTTGGACGAGTTGCGGGAGTTCTCGTCGAGGCGCGACCTCAGGTCGGCGACGACCGCTTCGAGCTGGTCGACGCGGGCCTGGAGTGCCGCGCAGCCCGGACAGTCCGCGATCCCCGGAGAGGCTGGAGAGGCTGGAGAGGAGGTGCTCACACCGGAATGGAATCACATTCCAGTCCCTTTGAGTCAACCACCTGAACTCTTACGGAACACGCGAACCGATTTGAAATGGAGTCCCGAAGGGCAACGCATTCGCGCGCGAGACGGCACCCATCGGGAATGACGGCAGGGTTGGCGGTTGTCGAAGCCCGTATTCAGGAAGTTGCACCTACGGCGGTGAATTGCCCCTGTGACCGGCACCGGAGCCGGCAGCGACTTCCGAGGGGGTTCCATGGCTGTGCCGAGACGTGTGCTGCTTTCTAGCTGGGGCCTGGCGGCCATGGCTGGGGCGATAGGGCCGGGGATGCTGGCTGGCTGCGGCGGTTCCACTCCCGCAACAGACGCAGGATCACCCGCTACCAGCACGCCGTCGCCGGATGCCGCGACGGGGACGCCAACCGGCAAGGGCATCATCGGGGTCTCCGTGCTCACGCTGCAGAACCCCTTCTTCAAGGTGATCGGCGACAGCATCACGGAGGAGGCGAAGAAGCACGGCTACGAGGTTCAGGTGGTGAGCGGGGAGATGGACGTCGCCCGCCAGCAGAACCAGGTGAAGGACTTCATCGTCCGCAAGTGCGCCGCCATTGTCCTGACCCCGTGCGACTCCAAGGCGATCGGCCCCGCCATCCAGGAGGCGAACGACGCCGGGATCCCTGTCTTCACGGCGGATATCGCCTGCCTCGCGCCGGGCGCCAAGGTGGTCTCGCACATCGCGACCGATAACTACGGCGGCGGCAAAGAAGCCGGCAAGGCGATGATCGAGGCGCTCCCCTCCGGCGGCAAGATCGCCATCGTCGACTTCCCCAAGGTGGAGAGCTGCATCTTGCGCGTGAAGGGGTTTCGCGAGGTGATCGCAGCCCATAACGTTGCAAAGCCAGGTGGCAAGATCGAGATTGTCGCCACGCTGGACGGGGAGGGGGATAAGGCGAAGGGGCGCAGCGTCACGCAGGACGTGATTCAGAAGCACGGCGACCTGGCCGGCATTTTCGCCATCAACGACCCCTCCGGCCTCGGCGCGCGCGCTGCGCTGGAGGAAGCGGGCAAGGCCGTTCAAGTTAAGATCATTGCTTTCGACGGTCAGCCCGAGGGCAAGCAGGCGATCAAGGAAGGCAAGATCTTCGCCGACCCGGTCCAGTTCCCGGATCGTATCGGCGTCCAGACCATGCAGTCGATCCTGAAGCACTTCGAGGGCGAGGAGCTTCCGAAGGAGATCCTCATCCCCACCGCCCTCTACCGCAAGGCAGACGGCGAAAAGGACCCATCCCTGAAGTAGCCCCCTCGCTCCCTCGCCCCCGCATGCCCCCACGTCTCCGCGCCTTCATCACCCGCTTCTTGGCGGACTACGGCATCCTCTTCGGCTTGCTGGCGCTCTGCGTCTACTTCTCCGTGGCCACCTACGCGGAGCAGAAGCCGACCGGAGCGCCTGCGGGAGCACAGTTGGCGGCCGAGATCGTGGGCCGCGCGGCACCGGGCGTGTCTGTGCTGGTTGCCGCGCGGGACAGTCGGGAGGACGCGGAGTTTGTCCAGGCGCTGGAGAGCGGGCTGACCGAGGGCGGCTTGAAGGTCGCGGCCACGGTGCAAGGCCAGCCGTCGGATGCTCGCGTGGCGCTGGAGCGGCTGGCTGCCGGGGGCGGCAAGGTCGACTTCATCGCCTGCCACCCGGCGGCGCGGACCTGGACCGTCTGGGACCGCGTGCCGGAGCGCTTCCCCCAGTACGCCTCCGCCCCCATCCTCTCGCCGACGCCGTTCAAGGGCTCCAGCTTCCTCAAGACGGAGAACCTGCTCAACGTTGCCAACCAGATCGTGGTGATCGCCATCGTGGCCATCGGGATGACCCTGGTGATCATCACCGGCGGCATCGACCTCTCCGTCGGCAGCCTCATCGCCCTCTCCGCCGTGGTGACGACCTACCTCATCCGTGGCTACGCGGGAGCGGAGGGGGCAAGCACCGTGGGGATGGTCCTCGCATCTCTCGGCGGCATCACGGTGTGCGCCCTGATCGGCGCTTTCTCCGGCGCGATGGTCGCCTGGCTGCGCATCCCCGCCTTCATCGTCACCCTGGCGATGATGCTGGTGGCCAGCGGTCTCGCCTTCCTGCTGGCGAAGGGGCAGTCGATCTACCAGATCCCCGCCGGCTTCGTGCAGTTGGGCCGGGGGTATGCGCTCGGCTTCCCGCTCTCCGTCTGGCTGATGGTGGGCCTCTACCTGCTGGCGCACCTGCTGATGTCACGCACCCGTGCCGGCCGCTACGTCTACGCGGTTGGCAGCAACAGCGAGGCGGCGCGCCTCTCGGCGGTGCCGGTGGGGAAGACGGTTCTTTCGGTCTACCTGCTCTCCGGTGCGCTCGCGGGTCTGGGCGGCGTGATCATGGCAAGCCAGCTCCGCAGCGGTGCCCCGACCTACGGTCAGATGTACGAGCTGTATGTCATCGCGGCGGTGGTGGTCGGCGGCGCCTCCCTCTCCGGCGGCGAGGGGCGGGCGTTCGGGACGCTGATGGGCGCGTTCCTGATCGCCGTGATCCAGAACGGCATGAACCTCACCGGCGTGGAGAGCTACACCCAGAAGGTGGTGCTGGGCCTGGTGATCCTGGGGGCCGTGATGGCGGACATGCTCAAGCGGCGAAGGTCGAAGTGACGGGTTGCGGACGCCTGCCAGGAACTGAACCGCGCGGGAGGAGGAACCCTATGTCCTGGGTCGGTCGAGTCGGAGCTATCGCTGGCGTCCTGGTGATCGGTGTGCTGGCATTCCCCATTGCGCACCACGTGTGGGTGAGCCGAAGACAAGGGCCCGTTCAGGCGCGCATTCTGCAGCGGTGCTTCTACAGCATTGAACGACAGGGCGATCGGGTTTTTCTCACACCCACCGTGTGGGGAAGATTCCATGTCACCTTTCCCAGCGAGAGCAGAGACCTTCGTCACTTTAGGGAGCCTGTTCTCCAAACCCCCGGGTTCCGGTTTGGCTTGCGGGATCGGCACTGGGGTGCTGACTACGTGGTCCACAAGTTGCGTCCTGAGGGGGTGGTCATCCGGTTCGTATGTTGGGGAAGCGATCCGAGCAGCATTCGGCCCGGAAGCGGCGAGGTGCTACTTCCGTGGCGGGCTCCTCCCGCCGTGCCGCCGGCGAAGTTCCTACGCTCGCGCTGGGTGGAACCCCCGCCCGCCAAACGTACCGGCGCCGTTCAGCGCTGACGGCGAGTTTCCACGAAGGCCGCGCGCTGACGGGTGCCCACCCAAACACAGAGCGCGGCGATGCGGCCAAAGGCTCGTTCCGTGATCCAGGGGTGCTCAATGGTCAGAGGTATAGTCCCGGTGGTGTTGATCCTCGCGACGGGTGTCGCGGTGGCGCAGGAGGCCAGGACCTCGCCCTTCCCCTTCAGGGATGCGCTGGCCGCGTGGCAGATGCCGGATGCGGCCAGCAGCACCTGACGTGACACGGCGGGCCGAATCAGCCGGCTGGAGCCTGCGGGCGCGGTCCGACTGGGTGTGGCGCTGGCAGGCGCCGAAGCTGAGGCTTCCCGCCGGCGGGGCGGCGACGGCAGGGTGGCTGAGTTCTCCGGCGGCTGGCTGGTGGCCAACCAGGGCGCGGACGGGGTCAAACTGAGGCCCCCGTGGCTAGAAGCTGGGGACTGCTGAGAGTCGGGTTACGAATGGTGCCTGCAACCCAGCGACGTTCCTTAGGAGCAGCCTTGCGCTGCGTTCGATCACGGAAGCAGCTTCGGTAAACCGTGCCCCCTTGGACAAAATCGTCCCGCGAGGCGGCTTACGTAACAGCAAGTCACTGTCTCCGTGGGGTTTTGCGAGGCCATCAAGCCTCCACCGTGATCGAGCACGGCGCAAGGCCGCTGGCTATGGCGAATTGACCGGTCATAAACGGGGGAAGCAAGCGAATCGGTAGACCGAACGAAGCCGTCTCCCATTCCCATCTCTCCCATTCCCCTCTCTCCCATTCACTTCTCACTAAGGCCAAGCCTGGCGGGTCTGGATGAGCCACACGATCCGCCAGATCCCATAGGCAAAGAACGCCACGCCGAGGAGGATGGAGACGACATTCACCGGCAGTCCACGCCTCATGACCGCCACTGCCATCCGCTCGCGCCGGCCGGGCGACACCAGTAGCAGCGCGCTCAGGTAAACCGTGAACGGGAAAAGCACTAGTCCCGCAGGATGGAAGGAAACCGACCGCTCCGCCCGCAGGTGGGCCAGGTGGATGAAACTACGGGTCAGCCCACAGCCGGGGCACGGCTTCCCCGTCGCCGTCACGAAGTAGCAGAGCTGCAACGGCTTACCGCTCAGGCCGCGGACTCCGTCGTCCGGGAGCACCAGTGAGAGCACCACCACCACCAGCGCAAGGCCGTGCGCCCAGCGTGAACGGATCATTTCCGCAATCAGGATTGACATGAACGGGTGCGGTGCCTGCCAGGGAGTGAGAGAGCGATAGTGGCAATCTACTGGTTATCTTACTTGGTGTCGCCCCCCCGGACTGGGCCGAATGGGCCGAATGGGGTCGCAGCGGAGGCACTATGTCACCGAGGGCCGCGCGACTGCCCCGCCCGGCACGCTCGCACCCCTCCAGCCCACAGCGCTGCTAACTGCGACCCTTGCATTCTGAATTCTGCAGTCTAAATCTCATTCCGCCACCCTCGCCTGCGGCTTCTTTTGACGGTGATGAGGCTGTTTGCTAGGATGGACCACCTTCCGCGTCCGGTCCCCTGCCCTCATGGCAAACAGCACTGACTCACCCACCTACAGCATCAGCGAAGCTGCGGCGCTGACCGGCCTCCACCGGAACACCATCCGGCAGCGCATCAAGGGTGGCCTGCTGGAGGCGACAGTTCAGGTCGGCAAGTTCGGGGAAGAATACCGCATCACGCGGCAGGCCCTCCGTGACGCCGGGCTGCTCACCGAGGAGCCGCTCCGGGAAGGCCCCGCGCTCGACCCCGACATCCTCGACGCCGACGGCCACGCGGAGGGGAACGGGGCGTCCCGAGACACAGCGCCCGGCGCAACCACGGTCATCGCTCTTCAGGAGCTTTATCAGCGGCATGAGCAGGCGATGTTCCGCCTCGGCTACATGCAAGGAGAGCTGGAGCGATTCAAGGCACTGGCCGACCGCGCCGAATCCCTCCAGGAAGACAACCAGGTCCGGCAGCATGAGGTCCAATCCCTCCGCGCCGCCCTCGACGAGAAGGACCGGGCCGCCTCCGAGGCCGAAACCCTGCGCCAGGAGCTGGAGCGCGCCCGTGAGCACCTCCGCGAACTGGAGTCAGTCCGGCGGGACCTGGAGCACCTCAAGAGCCTTGCGGACCAGCAGGAGAAGACCATCGGTCTGCTGGAGGCCACGCAAAAGCCGTGGTGGCGCTTCTGGTAGGCATGGGTTCGGTGTGCAGCGATCAAGCGGGGCATCGGTGCATTCGCCGACATCTCAACGCCATCGCCTGATCTGACTTCACCCCGCTATCGTCCTACTATTCATGACACGCAACCTGGCGCGGCCCCGCAACCGCGTCTGCTCCACGCCGGGAGCTCGGATGCCGCAAGCGAGGTAGTGAATGGTCGTCTTCTCTGGGCCGTTTCGTGATGGTGGTGGCCCTTCCGCAAAGTTCGCGCGTGGCTCCGGCGTGGCGCTCGCGCTGCTGGGTGGGTTGGCCGTGATGGTCATGGCCGGAGCGCCGGGGCTCACCGCTCCGAAGTCCGCCGCCCAACCGGCGAAGGCGCGTGCCGTGAAACCCCTCGCAGCCGTGCGGAAAACGCCGGGGATTGCCGTGGCACCGCAGGGCAAGCAGCCCGAATGGGCCACGATGCCGGAACCCACTGGCGAGCACATCTCGGCATCCGAGGTCCGCGCAGGAATGAAGGGCTACGGCCTCACCGTCTTCCGCGGCACCAAGATCGAGCGGTTCGGGGTGGAGGTGCTGGGTGTGCTACCCAAGATGAACACCGGCCAGCCCCTCGTCCTCGTGCGCTTCAGCGGCGGCCCGATCGATGGGCGCGGCGCCTACCTCATCAAGGGCATGAGCGGCAGCCCAATCTACATCAACGGACGGCTCCTCGGCGCCTTCGCCTACGGCAATCCCTTCCCGAAGGAGCCGATCGGCATGGTGACGCCGATCGAGGACATGCTGGAGGCGCTCGACCCCCGGCTCTCACCGCTCCCCGCCGGCGAGGCTGCCCTCGACCCCCTTCCCGCTCCACCCGCCGCCAGCACGGACAGCATGACCGCCCAGACGGTCAAGCCGATGACCATTCCGGTAATGGTGAGCGGCCTCTCGGCCCGCAACATCGACCGCGCCGCCAGCTTCCTCAGACCGTTCAACATGCAGGTGGCGCAGGGCCCCGGCAGCATGGACCGCCCGCTGCACACGGATCTCGTGCCGGGCGCGGCGCTTGGGGTCGCGTTGATGACGGGCGACATCGACTTCACCGCCCTGGGAACCGTGACCTATCGCAAGGGGAACGACATCCTGGCGTTCGGGCACCCCTGGTTCCAGCTCGGCGCAGGTGAGTTTCCGATCACCACCGCCTACATCCACGACGTCTTCCCCGCCTTCGAGAGCAGCTTCAAGATCGGGTCGATTGGCGAGGTTGTCGGCACCCTGACGCAGGACCGCGCCTTCGGCATCGCCGGGAAACTGGGCCAGAAGCCGCCGATGATCCCGCTGACGGTCCGGGTCGAGGACATCACCACCGGGCGCAAGCGGAGCTACCAGTGCGAAGCGGCCCGCCACCCGATGCTGGTCAGCCAGCTCCTGCCGATGGCGGTGAACCAGGCGATCTTCAACATGCGGCCGGTTCCGGGTGACGCCACCGCGCGCGTGAAGCTCACCGTGGAGACGGAAGGCGCCGGCACCCTCCAGCGCGAGAACGTCTTCTTCGATGCGCAGGCCATTGACACGTCCGCGGTCCGGGAGCTTCAGGAGCTTCTGGGCCTGCTCTCAAGCAACAGCTTCCGCCGCGTCCCGGTCAAGCGCCTGAGCGCCGAGATCACCCTGGAAACCCGCCGGCCGACCGCCACCGTGGAGCGGATCTTCCTCGGCCAGGACACCTTCAAGCCGGGCGACGAGGTGCCGGTCGGCATCGTGGTCCGCCCCTACCGCCGCGAGCCGGTGGTGGTCAAGACTTCCATCCGCATCCCGGTGAGCGCTGCAGAGGGCCGTGCGGTCCTGATGGTGACGGGCGGCGGCACCCGGGTCAACCTCGCCGCGATGCTTGCGGGCGGTGGCGGCGGGAACCCCCTGGCGCAGTCCGGTCCGCCTCCGGACGCTTCCCTGGCGCAGGTCCTGAAGCGGCTCACTTCCCGGGAGCGCAACGACCAGCTTGCCGCGCGTCTGATCTTCCCGACCACCGCCGTGAACATCAACGGCGACCGCATCTCCCAGCTTCCGTCCACCCTCGTGGAGATCATGCGGAGCACCAAGGCGACCGGTTTCCGCATGGAGCGGGACGTCGCCACGCGGTTCCAGGACACCAGCTACGTGGTCGATGGCCTTCAGGCTCTCACCATCACCATCGAGAAGGACAGCCACCTGGAGAAGCCCAAGGGCGTGACCTCTGGGACGACCGGCGGCCTCGGTGGCGTGACGCTCAGCCCTGCGGGCCCCGGCATCCCCGCCTCCATCGGCGATGACCCTGATGAGGATCTCGCACCCTTCGCCTCTCGCGCAGGGGCGGCGCGTGCTCGCCACGTGAGCCTTCCGCTTTCCGTGGACGGCCAGCCCCGCGTCCTCCGCTTCTTTACGCCCGAAGAGGAAGAAGAGGAGCCGGAACTGCCGAAGAAGCCGGAACTACCGAAGGGTCGGACCGTCTTCCGCCCCCAGAAGGGGGAGCCGAAGGCCGATGAGAAGCCGAAGGCCCCTGCCGCTCCCGCCCCTTCTACCGACGCCACACTGGTCGGACGGACGGTGCAGCTCTGGACGCAGTCCGCGCTCGCTGACTTCGAGGGCGGCACCTTCCAGAACACTTCCCTCAGCACCTCCGGCGAGGTCCGCCTCGCGCCGGGGCTCAAGCTTCTGCACGAGACGGACGAGCAGTATGTCTGGTCGGTGACCGGCATCAAACGCGCTGTCTTCGCCGGAACCGGTAATGGCGGACGCGTGGTCAAGATAGATGCCGAGGGGAACGCGTCGACCTTCTTCCGCACGGGCGAACTCCAGGTTCATGCCCTTGCGAAGGATCCGGCGGGGAACCTCTACGCGGGGACCAGCCCCAACGGGAAGCTTTTCCGCATCATGCCGGATGGCAAGGGCACGGAGCTTCTCTCGCTAAACGGCAGCGATGCCGCTGCGGACGCCGGCAGCAAGTTCGTCCTGAGCCTGGCCATGGCGCCCGACGGTACCCTCTATGCCGGCTGCGGCCCCGAGGGCAGGGTGTACCGCGTCGCTCCTGGCGCTGCGAAGGCGACGCTGTACTGCACCCTGCCGGACCCCTCGGTGACCAGTCTAGCGGTCGGATCGGACGGCACCCTGCTTGCGGGAACAGCCGAGACGGGCACTGTCTACCGGATCGCGCCGCCCGCTCCGGGCAGTGCCGCGACGGCCCGGGTGCTCTACGACTCCGATCAAGCCGTGGTGACCGGACTGGCGCTTGATGCAGTGGGTGCGGTCTACGCTGCTTGCGCTCCATCGGGGGTGATCTACCGCATCGACCCGGACGGTTCGGCGCGGGTTCACTTCAACCGCAGCAAGACCCCCATCTTCGGCCTTCTCTCGGACCCCACCGGCAGTCTCTACACCTGCACGGCAGGCAGCGTTCTGAAGATCAGCCCCAGCGGGCACGCGGAGCTCCTCTCGGACAGCCGCAAGCCGCAGTTCACCAGCCTTGCCTGGGACGACCAGGGGCGGATGGTGGTCGGTGGCGCGAATGTCGGCGGGGTCTACCGCCTCTCCCCCGCCTCCGAGGGCACGTTCGAGTCGACGATCCGGGACGCGAAGCTGCCCTCGCGCTGGGGCCGGATCCGTTTCACCGGCGATCTGCCTGCGGGCGGTGCCATGCAGGTGCAGACCCGCAGCGGCAACGCGCCCGAACCGAATGCTGACTGGAGTCCCTGGCAGGACACCACGCAACGAGAGAATGGGCAGTACGTGGTGAGCCCGCCCGCCCGCTACCTCCAGTACCGCATCCAGTTCAGCGGCGTCACCGGTGCTCCCGCGCTCCGAGACCTGAGCATCAGCTACCTGCCCCGCAACCAGGCACCCCGGCTGGCGCTGGCAGCCCCCGCCCCCGGTGAGATGCTCCACGGCAGTTACACCCTTCGCTGGAGCGCGGACGACCCCGATAAGGACACTCTCACGTATGAGGTCAGCTACAGCGCGGACGGCGGCAAGTCTTGGAAGCCAGTGACCGGGGGATCCGCAGCAAGCAGCACCGAGTCGAAGTCAGGCAGCGACGTGAAGCCGACGCGGGCCAGCGCCGATGAGGCGCTCCAGACCTACCGCGACCAGCTTGAGAAGGACAAGAGCCTCACCCCGGAGCAGCGCGACGCGAGCTTCGCGCGGGCGAAGGGCGTCATCGAGAACTACCTCAAAGAAAACGGCGAAGCGGCGGGACCCAGAACTCCCGCTCCAATGGGCCCACCAGCAACACCAGCGGACAACGGCCGGCCGGCCGGCGTGACGCGGCTTGCGTCGCTGGCATGGGATACCAAGACGGTGCCGGACGGGATCTACCTCCTACGCGTCACCGTCACCGACGCAGCCGCTAACCCCGAGGACGCGCGCACCGACGCTCGTGTCTCGGAGCCGTTCATCATCGCTAACACCCCGCCGCAGCTCTTCCTTTTTGAGAAGGGAATCACCGTTGCGGATGGCGTCGCCACGGTCACCGGCTTCTCCGCCGGCCGGGTCAGCCTCCGGGGCGCGCAGTACCGCTCCGGCACCGGAGAGTGGACCGCAATCCAGGCCGACGACGAACTCTGGGACAGCGCCTACGAGCACTTCCGGTTCCGCCTGCCCGCCCCTGCTACCGGGGAGAAGGTGTTGGAAGTCAAGGTCGTTGACGGCGCCGGCAACGTCTCCCTCGCCAAGATCACGGTGAAGGCGCTGGCCGCCGCAAAGTAGCCGCTGGGGCCGGAACTGGCAAACAACCAAGGCAGAGACGGCTGCGTACGGCCGAATTCACCCTAAGTCGCGCTGGGTCGGCTATGATGGTGAGTCGTGGAGTCCTGCTGAATGTCTCACCTTGGTTTGATTGCTTTAACGGGTGGCACTGCGGTGCTGCCGGACCAGGAGCTGCCTGAGAGCCTGGTCCTGATGGAAGATGGTCGCCTCACGTATGTCGGCCCACGCGCCGGCCGGGAGATCCCGCCTCGGTATCAGGAAGTCAACGCCACCGGGATGTACGTGCTTCCCGGCCTGATCGACACGCACGTTCACGGAACGCACGGCGACGACGTCATGCTCCACGGCGCAGACGGTATCCGGCGGATCTCCGCCCGTTTCCCGAGCTACGGCACCACCGCATGGCTCCCTAGCACCATCTCCGCCCGGCACCCGGAGCTGGTGGCAGCGATCCGCTGGTGCGTGGCCGCGCAGCGCAATCCGGGGCCGGGTGCGGAGATCGTGGGGCTTCATGTGGAAGGCCCCTACATCAACGTCAAGCGGAAGGGTGCCCAGCCTGCTGAAGGCGTGCGTGACCCCGACATGCAAGAGGTCGCCGAGCTGTTCGAGGCGGCGGAAGGCCAGATGAAGGTTATGACGCTGGCCCCGGAGCTACCGGGGGCGCTGGCGCTCATCAAGGAGCTGGTCCGCCGCGGCGTCATCGCCTCCATCGGGCACACGGACGCCACCTTCGAGGAAGCCGTGGCGGGGATCAAGGCGGGAGCGCGCCACGCTACCCACCTCTTCAACGCCATGCGGCCCCTGCACCATCGGGATCCGGGTGTCATCGCCGCCTGCCTCAACGATCCGAAGGTGCTGGCGGAGGTCATTCCGGATGGCGTCCACATTGATCCGCAGATCGTCAAGCTGGCGCTGCTGACCAAGGGCCGGGATGGCACCGCACTGATCACCGACGCCTTCTCTGCGACGGGACTTCCAGAGGGGAACCACACCCTGGGGCCGCACCGAGTCCTGGTTCAGGGACCGCTCTGCACTCTGGAAGACGGCACCATCGCCGGAAGCATCCTGACGATGGACGGCGCCGTGCGGAACGCGATGTCCTTCGCTGGGGTGAGCCTCGTCGACGCTGTGCGCATCGCGAGCCTCGTGCCCGCACGGGTTGCGGGCTGCGCCGCCCAGAAGGGTTCGCTGGAAGTCGGCAAGGATGCGGACGTCGCCCTGTTCGATGCCAGCTACCGCTGCCTGGCAACCTGGGTGCGCGGAGTCCAACTCTTCGGGGACTGATCCGCCACTCCTTTGCAGAAACGCCGAAGAGGCCCGGGCTTGCGCTCGGGCCTCTCGTCATTTGCATTCATACAGGTCGCAGCACTACTTTGCGGCGACTTCCTCGGCGGGGGCGAAGAGGAAGCGGCTGCAGCTCTCGCAGTAGACATACTGGTCGTGCGTGGAGAGCCGGCGGAGCAGCACTGTGCCGACCTTCATCCGGCAGCCACCGCAGGCACCATTCTGCACTCGCGCTGCGCCAATGTTGTGGTTGCGCCGGCGGAGATCGTCGTACTTACGCAGGGTATCCGCCGCGATCTTCTTGGCGAGCCGGTCCCGCTTGGGCTGCAACTTGCCCAGAAGCAGGCCGATGCGCCCCGCGTCCTTCTCATACCGCTGCTGCAGGATAGCGAGCGCCTTCTCCGCTTCAATCACGTTGGACTTGGCGGTCTCCACGGCAGCCTTTGCCTGCTCCATCTCATCAATGCGCTTCAGCACCTGCTCATCCAGCCGCTGGCGCTGGCGC
>JANPLG010000345.1:0-5811 GCA_031426395.1 Actinomycetes bacterium | reverse complement strand
CCTTCCTCTTTCAGCTTTCCGCTTTCCGCTTTCCGCATTCCGCATTCCGCATTCCGCATTCCGCATTCCGCATTCCGCATTCCGCATTCCGCATTCCGCATTCCGCATTCCGCATTCCGCATTCCGCAATTGGCCGACGGCCAGGCGTCGCGCTACACTCAGGTGGCGAGCAGGACGCCTCCGGTCCGCGGGAAGGGATTGTCCCACCTGTAGCGCAGCGACGTGAGTGGTCACCCCTCTTTCTCGCCCGTGATGCGGACATCGGGCTTCCGAGAAGGAGGTCACCATGTTACGTCTTCTGCCGCCCCAGCCCAGCCTGGAGCATGCCCGGCACGAGGCCAAGGCACTCGTTCGCGCCGCACGCTCCGGCGACCCTGCCGCAGTCAGCCGCATCCACGCTTCCCATCCCCGCGCGGCCCAGCTCGACCTTACGGCGCTGAAGCTTTCGGACGCGCAGTGGGTGCTGGCCCGGGAGCATGGCTTCCGTTCGTGGCGAGCGTTGAAAGACCGTATCGATGCGCTCACCCTCACCCGCTCGGCGCAGGTGTCCAGCTTCGTGGAGGCTGCCTGCCTCGGCTCCCTCCAGCGCGCACGGCAGTTGCTGGACGCGGATCCATCCCTGGTGGATTCCGATCTCGTCACGGCCTGCATCACCGGTCGGGAAGAGACTGCCCTCCGATTGCTGGAGCGGCAGCCCGCGCTCGCCAGGGAGCAGCTCGCTCCCCGTGGCTGGCCCGCCATCCTCTACCTCTGCCACTCACGATTCCTGCGGGACCCAGACCGCCGGCCCACCATGCTCCGGATTGCGGAACGGCTGCTGGAGTTGGGTGCCGACCCGAACGCCTGGTATCGCGACCCGAACTGGCCGGAGCTGCCGGAGACGGCGCTCTACGGGGCAACCGGCGTCAACGATGTGCCTGACCTTGCCCAGTTGCTTCTGGAACGAGGCGCGAATCCAACCGACTTCGAGGCGCTCTACCATAGCGCAGAGCTACCCTCCCTCGCTTGTCTGCGTGTATTGCTGGCGTTCAAGCCGGAGCTGCGCGGAGCGAATGTCCTGAAGCGCAAGCTAGACTACCCGGACCCTGAGGGCGTGCGGCTGCTTCTGGAGGCGGGAGCCGATCCCAACGAGTACCGGCCGAACGCGCTGCACCACGCGATTCTTCGCAATCGTGAAGGAGCCACCATTCGCCTTCTCTTAGATGCAGGAGCAACGGTTGACGCGCGGGACCCACAGGGCCTCACACCCTACCAGGTGGCCGTGCGCCGGGGCAATTCGGAGGCTGCGGAGGCACTGGCCGCTGCCGGGGCCGACCGGTCCCTCCAGCCATTCGATGCGTTTGTGGGTGCCTGCGCCCGAGCGGATGAATTCGAGGCGAAGCGGTTAATCCAGGAGCGGCCAAAGCTCATCTCCCTGCTGAGTTCTCGAGACGCCGCTATGCTGGCCCATATGGTGGATGCGGGTCGGTACGACGCGGTCCGGCTGATGGTCGCCCTCGGCTGGCCGCTGGATGCCAACGGCGATTGGAACGGAAGCCCCCTCAACCACGCCGCGTGGTGGGGCGAGGCGGAACTCGTGGAACTCTTTCTGGCCCACGGCGCGGACCGGGAGCAGGTCAACGGCTACGGCGGAACTCCCCTGGGGGCCGCCATCTACGGCTCCGAGCACTGCACTGACCGCCAGGGAGGCGTGACCTCATCGGGGCAGGCAGGGAGTGAGAGCCACGGCGATTACCCCCGCTGCGTGGAGCTTCTCCTCCGCTCCGGCGCCACCCCGCCCTCTCAGGCCAGCGGTACCCCCGAGGTCCGCGCGGTACTGCGTCGGTTTGGCGTGGCCGACGCGTAGGCCAATGGTCAGAACAGCAATGAGACCACGTGTCATTCCCCAGCCCGATGCGTCACCTTGTCAGCCATCTAGACGCGGCTGAGGGAATCCCAGGTAGGTTGGGGCAACGCCGCACCGAAGGAACGCGACCGACCGGTCTTCGGCTGCGGTCCATAGTCAGCAGCCTCAGCGCTGCGTTCGATCACCGTAGCAGTTTTGGTAGTCCGTGCCCCTGTTGGACAGAGTCGTTCCGCTTGGCGGCTTCCGTAAGCGCAAGTCCCGTATCCGTGGGGGGTTGCGGGGTCACCTACCAACCACCGTGATCGAACGCACCGCAAGGCTGCTGGCTATGATTCAGAGGGCAATCCGCAATGAAAGTCTACGGAAGCGTGGTTGCCGTCGGAGCAGGCTCCACGCTCTCCTGGACAGGCTCGCCAAGGAGGCGCTCGGTGTCCTCGACCGTCTCCTCCACCACAGGCTGCTTGCGGTGGTCGAGCATCGCGTAAATCAAGCCACCGCCGAAGAGCACCACCACCATTCCGATGCCGAGCCACTTCGGCATTTCGGGAACTATGTGGAACTGGTTGTGGACCCACTCCCACAGGAGCTTCACGCCGACCCACGCCACCACGATGTAGGCCGCGTCGATCAGCTTCGGGAACTTCTTCACCAGCTCCAGCACCTGGAGGGTCACCATCCGCATCATCGTGATGCCGAGGAGGCCGCCGGCGATGATCACCCAGGTCTTGCCGGGATTGCCGTGCGTGAAGCCGACCGCCACCAGAATGGAGTCAACGGCGAAGACGAGGTCGGTCGCCTCGACCTGCACCACAGTCGACCAGAACGCGCTGAGGCCGAAGAGCGTTTTGGCCGGGAGGCGCGCGCCGTTCTCGTCGGTATGCTCCTGGTCCGGGTGCTGCGTGAAGTGCTTGTAGGGCAGGAAGAGCAGGTAGAGCCCACCTAGCAGCGCGATCCAGGTGACGCGGACCAGGTAGGTGGCGAGAAGGGTTGCAATCACACGCAGAACATACGCGCCGACGATGCCGTAGCGAAGCGCCTTGCGTTGCTCGTCCTCAGGCAAGCGCAGCACGAGGACCGCCAGAACCAGGGCGTTGTCGCCGCTGAGGATTCCCTCAAGCCCGATCAGAATCAGGATCGTGATCAGATCCGCCCACTCAAAATGCACCGGCTGTCCTACTCTCTTGTTTCGCGCGTGTTTCCGTAGACTTCAGTTCGCCGCGACCCGGAGCGAATCCCCCCGGCGAGGGGACGGATGGGCCATCCGCCCCACAACCTCAACACGGCGGGGATGAGCGGGCCTCCCTCTCTGCCGGCTGCGGACCCTGGATCCGTAAAATCGATCCGTAAGATCGATCCGTACGATGGGTGCGAGGCTACCGTCCCAGTTTACTTGCCCGGCACCGGTTCCGGCAGGTTCCACTTCGCTTCACCCGGCGGCGGAGCGCGGGCAACACCCGCCTCAGGCGAGCGCGACCAGGGATGCTTCCGCCGCCGCCACCGTCTGCTCGATGTCCGCCTCCGTATGCGCGGTGCCGAGGAAGGCCGCCTCGAACTGGCTGGGGGGCAGGTAGACGCCGCGATCGAGCATCCCCCGGAAGAACGCGCCGAAGCGGGCGGTGTCGCACGCTTTTGCTTCCTCGTAGCTGCGGACCGGCCGCCCCATCTCCGGCGTGAAGAAGAGGGTGATCATGCTGCCGACCCGGTTAATGGTCCCCGGCACCCCGCTCTTCTTCAACGCCCGCAGTAGACCGGCCTCAAGTTGCGCCGTGCGCTGCTCTAGGATCTCGTAGGCCCCGCCTTCCTGGAGCATCTCCAACTGCGCCAGTCCGGCGGTCACGGCGATGGGGTTTCCGGAGAGGGTGCCCGCCTGGTAAACCGGCCCGGAAGGCGCGATCCGCTCCATGACTTCACGCCGGCCGCCGTAAGCCGCGAGCGGGAATCCGCCGCCGACAATCTTGCCGAGGGTGGTGATGTCCGGGGTGATGCCGAACCGCTCCTGGGCACCACCATAGGCGAGGCGGAAACCGGTCATCACTTCATCGAAGATCAGGAGCGAGCCGTGGCGGGCGGTCAACTCCCGGAGGCCCTCCAGATAGCCGGGGGCCGGGGCCACGCATCCCATGTTCCCTGCCACCGGCTCCACGATAACGCCGGCCACCTCACCCACATGGCGGGAGAAGGCCTGCTCAACGGCATCCAGGTCGTTGAAGGGGAGGCTGATCGTCAGGGCGGCCAGGGACTCCGGCACGCCCGGGCTGCCGGGAATGCCGAGGGTCGCCACGCCCGAGCCGGCGTCGACGAGCATCGAATCCGAGTGGCCGTGGTAATGGCCGTTGAACTTGATGATCTTCTCCCGCCCGGTGAAGCCGCGCGCGAGGCGGATGGCCGACATCACCGCCTCGGTGCCACTGTTCACCAGCCGCACCACCTCCACCGACGGGACGGCGGCGACAATCTGCTCTGCGAGGCGGACCTCCAGCTCCGTCGGCGCGCCGTAGCTGGTGCCACGGTCCACCGCTTCATGGACGGCGCCCAGGACTCGCGGGTGCGCGTGTCCGAGGATCATCGGCCCCCAGGAGCCGATGTAGTCCAGGTACTCATTGCCGTCCACGTCCACCAGGCGGCATCCGTGCGCGCGCCGGATGAAGATCGGGTTGCCGCCCACGGACTTGAACGCCCGAACCGGGCTGTTCACGCCCCCAGGAATGAGCTTCACCGCCCGGTCGAAGAGTGATTGAGAGTGGGACCTGTTCAAGCTGTGCTCCAGAGTATGCGCGAGGACCTCAGTGTCCCTGCTCGCCATCCGTGGTTGTGCGGTCTGCGAGTAAGCCTCTACCGGGAGGCCGCCGTAACTACGCTTCAGAGGAAGTATAGGAGAGTGGCGGCAATTGCGGATTTCGGATTTCGGGACGCGGGTTGGCTGCAGAACCGGCGGTGTACCGTCGCTCCAACTCTCCAATGCAGATGACCGGTTGTTCGTCCCCACAACCATAGACAGCGGCCTTGTGCCGCGTTCGATCACGGTTGCAGTCCCGTTTTCTAGCGCGACCATTTGAAGGCGGATCGCACCCCTACCCACGTCCTTGAGGCGGGTTGCGGGCGAGGTTGCGGTGGGGTCACACTCCGGCTTCCGAGGTCCGTGCGGATGACCGATCGGGCCTCTCTATCTCCGCATCTCTCCATCTCACCATCGCATGCAACCGCTCGGCGGACACCTCTCAGCAGACAGCCGGCGGCAGGAACGTCTCCGAGGTGCAGGCAACCGATAATCAGTCCTGGAACCCACCCTGCGATGAGCACCACCTGCCCCCTCTGCGACCTCCCGAAGCCCGAGCAGTACCGGGTCTGTGTCTACTGCCACGAGGCGGGGCGGAGGCTTGGTCGTCGGCGTCCGTGGGTGTACGGACGGCTCAACCTGCTCACGGTCTGCCTCGCTACGGCGATCGTCTCCATCGGCTTCTGGAAGATTTACATCGCGCCGGCCCGCTCCGTGCGGAGGCTGGACACTCTGGCGGTGAAGCCGCTCTCCCCCGCCGTGGAAGCGAAGTGCGCGGAGCTCCAGGAGCTATACGACTTCAACGCCTCCAACGCCATGCGCATCAAGCCCGGCGAGATGCGGGTTTCGAGCCGCATCAGCCATCTCGACCACCTACGAGCGCAGATGAAGAAGCTGCGCTGCCCAGGAAGCTACTGAGACTTGCGGAATCGTCTGACCCGCCGCTCGGTGCTCAACCGCGCTGCTCGGACCCGCTTCGGTAGAGGATGCCTGCCGAATTGTTTGAAGCCCGTCCCACGTGGCTTATGATTCCCTGTGTCCACCATCATCCCGATGATGGCCGGTATCACGACGGGTCTTTGGAAGTGGAGAAGCGCCTGATGTCTAACCTGGTCAACGGGGAGCCGTTCCCGGACGTAGTGCTGACGGATACGGACGGCGAAGAGTGGCGTCTCAGCGACCACCGGGG
>JANPLG010000344.1:0-17894 GCA_031426395.1 Actinomycetes bacterium | reverse complement strand
CTCTTCACCAGTCAGTGTAACCACATATTTCTTGGGCATGGGGTCCTCCACACCCATTGAATCACCATCGTCTCGATACGCCTGCCGACGATTCAGTAGCCCCATGACGGAACACTAGGACAGCCCAGGGCACCGCCCTGGGGATGAGTGCCGTCACGTATCAGCCCTGAAGGGGCGTGCTACGACAGCCCAGGGCATCGCCCTGGGAGCCAAAGCGGCAACCCGCCGCCGCGATCCGGGTCCATAGGCAGGAACGACCTCCCTCCAGAGGGAATTCCTCACGCGGCAGCCTCGCAGTCGAGGCCCACGAATTAGCCTCGCGGATCTGTCTCGCGGCAGCCGCGAGCAGTCGAAAGGACGAGAGTATGAATCGAAGGGATTTCGGGCTGGGCGTCATGGGCGGTGCCCTCCTCGCCGGCGGCCTGCGCCAGGCGCGGGCGGCGGACAAGAAGAAGGTCCTCGCCATCACCTGGGCGCAGGGCTTCAAGCACAGCTCCCGCGCCCTAGCGGCGAGCACCGTCAAGACCCTGGGCGATAAGACCGGCAAGTGGGAAGTGGTCGACGTGGTCGACACCATGGAGGCCACCAACGCAGCCATGGCGCCGGAGAAGCTGAAGGACCTCGACATGATCTTCTTCGCCAACACCACCGGCAACCTGGGCTGGACCCCGGAGGTCAAGACCGGCTTCTACGACTGGATCAAGAAGGGCGGCGCCTACGCCGGCGTCCACAGTTCCAGCGACACCTATCACAACGACGCCGAGTACCTTGACCTCGTCCGCGGCGAGTTCCAGACGCACGGCCCGCAGATGAAGGTGACCGTCTACAACCAGGACCCCAAGCACCCCGCCTGCGTGGACATCCCCGCGTCCTTCGAGATCTACGATGAGATCTACGAGTTCAAGAACTGGGACCGTAGCCGCGTGCACGTGCTCCTCTCCATGAAGAAGCACCCCCAGAAGGACGAGCAGGGTGACTATGCCGTCGCCTGGACCAACCGGGTGGGCAAGGGACGGATGTTCTACACCTCCCTCGGCCACCGCGAGGACGTCTACGCCAACGAACTCTACCTCAAGCACCTCTCCGGCGGCCTGGAATGGGCGCTCGGCCTCAAGAAGGGCGACGACAAGCAGGGCAACCCCGTCCTCTAGTAGCGTGTCCACGTTGTTCTGACAGGTTCAAAGGGAGAATGGGTGAATGGGTGAATGGGTGAATGGGTGATATGCCGGCCAAAGCCTCTCCCATTTCCCCTCTCGCCCATTCTCCCTTTCGCCGAAAAACCGGATTTCTGTCTTGACGATCTACTAGCCCCTCATGGGCGCAGCGCTCATGAGGGGCTTCCTTTGCGCCCCCACCAAACCACAGATTCAACGTCTCTGTCTCTCCCCCCGGGGCCTATCATGCATCCTGCATTTGAGTGGCGAACTCTGTCGAACGTAACTGGGATCTGAAGGTGGTACCTTCGGTTGCGGCTCGGCGGGAGCCTCGCCCTCCCGGGCCCCCTCGTCCCAGGGGCAGTTCCTCAATTCCGGACCGAGTAGCCACGTAACCCGATGGCCGACACCCACCCCCGTCACACCAGTACAAGCATCAGCACGCTCCGTCCACCTCCGCCCCTCAGACCCCAGCCTACGAAACCTGCATTCTGCATTCTGAATTGCCACCCGCCACAGCACGCTCCGACCCCTCCAGCCCACGAACCCCCACCTTACGAAGCCTTGCATTTTGAATGTTGAATGTTGAATTCGCACCCCCCCCGGAATTGAAAGCCAACCTTGCAGGTCCAAACCATCAACCTGACCCGTACCTACCCGGGCGGCGTAACGGCGGTGCATCCGCTCAACCTGCAATGGCCCACCGGCGTGGTGGGTCTTCTCGGTCCTAACGGCGCCGGGAAGACCACGCTGATGCGCATGCTCTCCACGCTCCTGGAGCCGAGCAACGGGACCGCGCTCGTCAACGGCTTCGATATTCGCTACCAGAAGCCGCAGGTGCGAGAGATCCTTGGGTACCTGCCGCAGGACTTCGGCCTTTACCCTTCGCTGGGGGTGGCGGAGTGCCTCGACTACATGGGGCTGCTGGCCGGGCTGACCAACCGCAAGCAGCGGCGCGCCCGCGTTGAGGAGTGGCTGGAGCGGGTCAACCTGACGGAGTACCGCAACCGGAAGGTCGGTGCGCTCTCCGGCGGCATGAAGCGGCGTCTCGGCATCGCGCAGGCCGTCATCCACGAGCCGCGCCTGGTGATCTTCGATGAGCCGACCGCCGGCCTCGACCCGGAAGAGCGCATGCGGGTGCGCAACCTCCTCTCGGAGCTGGGCGGCGACCGCACCATCGTCCTCTCCACGCACATCGTGGCGGACGTGGCGAGCACCGCTCAGATGATCACCGTCATGAGCCGGGGGCAGGTCGTCTTCCACGATACGCCCATCGCCATGCTGGACCGCGTCCGCGACCGCTCTTGGCAGGTGCGTACGGACGATGCCGGCCTCGCCGCTGCCAGAGAGCGCTACCTGGTCACCGAAGTCCAGCGGGAGAGCAACAGCGACGGTGCCCCGCTCCTCGTCCGCATGGTCGGCGACGAAGTGGACCTGCCGGGCGTGGAGCGGCGCTCGCCATCGCTGGAGGACGCCTACGTCTGGGTGATGGGCGCTTCGCCGGACACGGTGGTCAAGCCGTGAAGCCGGAGCCCCCGCAATGAGCGTCCGGTCCGCAACGTCCCTGCCGCGACCCTCGGCTGACGCACGCGCCTCCTGGACCGCGCAAGTGTCCGGTGCATGGAGCCGCTTCCTCGCTACGCTGCTGCTGGAGATCCGGCTCAACCTGACCACCCCGGGGCCGTGGCTGGTGGGCGTGGTCCTCGCCGGCTTCGGCTACGTGGCGGTGCGTACGGCACCGGAGGCCGCCTCCGTCCCGCTCGCCTGGATCCTCTCCGCCGAGATTGGTCCGCTGGCGGTGGTGCTGCTCGCCTTCGTGGCCGCCAGCTTCGCCCACCGCCCCGCCCGCTACGAGATGAATGAGCTGCTCGAGAGCAAGCGCGTCGCCTCCGAGGAGCTGATCCTCGGCCGATGGCTCGGGATGGTGGTCGGCATCGCGGTTCCGCTGCTGCTGCAGTACGGCGCGACCATGCTGGCGCAGGAAGGGGAGCACAAGAGTCCACTGGTGGCCGCAGCCTATGCCGCGTCGTTCGCCCGCCTCTTCCCCTCCGCGTTGCTGCTGGGCACCCTCGCCTTCGCGCTGGTCACGCTGACCCGCGTCCTGATCCTGGGCGGCGGACTCGCGGGCCTCGCCTGGTTTGTCCTTTACTTTGGACAGTCGTTCTACCCGTCCAGCTTCCGCCCCGACCTCAGCCAGAACGCCACCGTCACCCTCGGCCAGACCGCGACCCTCCTCCTGATCGTCCTCACCGCTTTCCGTGGACAGCGCCGTGCGAAGCGTGCGCCGTCCGCCTACGTCTTCGGGATCTCGGCGGGCCTGCTGGGCATCGCCACCCTCCTGACCGCCATCGTCAACGGGCAGACGATGCCCTCCGGCCGCACCGCCACCGCCACCTGGGAGCGCCTGCGGGATGGGCGCATCCGGCGGCAGGACCCGCTTCCAAACCTCGCCTGGGTCGATACGCGGGGAGAGCGCGTCAGCCTGGCTGGCTCACGGGGCCGCCCCCTGCTGCTGGTCTTAGTTCAGCCGAAAGACACCGGCCTGCTGGCCCTGCTCCGGCGGCTGGACGCAGTCCAGAAGGAGTTCGGCACCGACAAGCTGGGCGTGCTGCCGCTGGTGCTCTCCGAGGACCTGGGGACCGCCAAGCTGCTGGCCGATCTTTCCGGTACCGCCCTCGGGCTGGTGTCGGAATGGGGAAGACCGGGTGGTCGAACCTTCAAGCCGGACGAGCCCGGCTCCAGCACTGCTTGGGTGTTCGGGATCGACGGGACTCCCCGCGCCGTCCTGATTCGCCCCGATGGCACCCGCTCCGGCCGGGAGATCCGCCTGGAGCCGGAAGCCGCCGACGACCTCCGCCAGCAGGTCCGCCGCGCCATCGCCGGTGAGACGGAGGAGGATGAGCCGGAGCCGCCCGCCAATCCAGGTGCGAGCTTGCCGCCTGGGATTACCCCGCCCGGAGCCACGCCGCCCGGAGGCATGCCGGCAGGGAATGCGCCCGCGCCAGGATCAGGAGGGTAGCGTGGAGCTGGTCCGGTACAACATCAAGATCGTCCTGCCCACGCTGCTCTGGACCGGCATCCTCGTTGCTGCGCTGGTGGCGCTGATCCTCTTCGCGCAGTTCCGGTGGTCCGGCTCCTTCACGGAGGAAACGGCGGCCTCCCTCGCCGAGCAGGTCATCCCGCTCATCGCCGCCTTCTTTGCGGCCGGGGTCCTGGACGCGGAGATGAAGCGCGGCGCCCACGAGCTGCTCCGCTCCAAGCGCACGCCTCTTTGGACCACGGTCGCCTATCGGCTGACCGTCTCGCTGGTGGCTGCGCTGGCCGTGGGCTGGGGGATGCTTGCCGCGCTCCACTTCGGCATCCGGCGCGTGCCGATCGGGATGCTCCTGCTGGTCTCCATCCCGCCCTCGCTCTGCCTGGCGCTGATCAGCCTCTGGATTCGTATCCGCCTCGGAAACGCTTTCCTGGGCTACACGGTGGCGCTGGCGGTCTGGCTCTTCCAGGTGGTGATCGGCGGGATGAGCGCGCTTCCTGGGTTCCAGTACAACCCGCTCCGCAACCTGGGGGTCCACCTCAACCCGCTCTTCACCTTCAGCAGCTACGCCGACCGCCTCGCCGCCACGGCCGCCGGTGCGCTGGAGACCACGCCCTACGTCGACTGGTGGTGGGTCAGCAAGATTGCCCTCATCATGGTCTCGTTCATCCTCTTCATCAGCATCACCCGCCGCGTGGACAACCTGGTGGAAGGCGACTGAGCCGCGGGAGTGATGGTCGGCAGTTCAGTCAGCGACATTACGGGGATATCCCGTCAGGCCAGACGTTTCACTTGGCGAAGCGGCCGGCGACCTTGCGCGTCACGGGGATTACGCCGGGCCAGTCGACCGCAGTCGCCTTCACCTGGGGAGACGCCATGGCGAAGGCGATGCTCCAGACGCCCGACCCGGCGGCGATATCCAGGACGCTAATCGGCTGGGACGTTCCGCCCAACTGAAGATGCTCCGCCAGGGCGCGGGCTGCCGGGAAGCCCATGGGGAACAGGTCCTCTACGAAGGCCGTGAAGAACTCGGTGCCGGCACCTTCCTGGTTCACCGCGACGGCGGGCTTGCCCGTGCGCACCAATTCCGTGAGTTGCAGCCACTTCGGCAGCAGGTGGCCACTGGTGTGCCGGAGGAATCCGCCCTGGAAGGCCGGCTCGGTACTCACCAGGAAGGCCGACGCATCCGGAGCGAGGCCGAACGAATCGCCGCTTCGCGTGACCAGCCCAATCCCCACGAGGCCTTCCATCAGCATCCGGACCCCGCACCCCGAGGCCCCAGTCATGGATGCCACTTCCGCAGCTGTACGGGGTTTCGTATCGAGGATGCCGTGCTGGAGCGCGGCCTCCATTAAGTGGCGGAGCATAGCCCCATGCCATCTGCATGATGCGCTCGGGGGTGACGTGCGGTGCGCTTTCGGACTGGGTGAACCTCCGGTTGGGGTAAGGAGATGGGGGTTGGGGCAGAGTGCGAATCGGGACTGACTCAAGCGGAAGGGGCGGCGGGTCCGTGAAGACTTCGCCGCCCCTTCAGGAACTCACACAATTCCCGATACCTACGGGTTCTTCGGAGCGCCGGTGGTGTTCTTGCCGGTCTTGGTGTAGCCGATCTTCTGGTGCAGGTGCTCCAGCGCCTTCTTGAGTTGAGGATCCTCGCCCTTCAGGAACTGGCCCTCCGTCACCTCGACCTCGATATCCGGCACCACGCCGCCCCGCTGGGTCTTGGAGCGGTTGATGTCTCCGCGAGAGGGGGTGAGGTACTTGGCCGTGGTGATCAGGACGGCGGAGCCATCGTCCAGCGGCATGAGGGTCTGCACCAATCCCTTGCCGAAGGTGGTGGCCCCGATGACGGTGCCGGTCTTGTTGTCCTTCACCGCACCCGCGACGATCTCGGAAGCCGAGGCGCTGGTCCGGTTGACGAGGATCGTGAACGGCCACCGCTCGCCCAGATAGCGGACGCGGCCATTGGTCTTCTTCCGGTCCGATTCCTGCGCCTCCTCAATCCAGACAACATCGCTGCCGGGCTTGACGAAGCGGCTGGAGATATCGATGGCGGAAGTCAGCAGGCCGCCCGGGTTACCGCGGAGGTCGAAGACGAGCGCCTTCATCCCCTTGGCTTCCAGGTCGCGGACCGCCAGCTCGATCTTGCGGTCGGAGACTTCGTTGAACTGGAGCAGCGAGATGTAGCCGACCCCGCCTTCCAGCATCCGGTACTCCAGGATGGGCAGCTCCACCGGGCGCCGGGTGATCGCCTTCTCCACCAGCGCGGCCTGACCGCTCCGCTTGATTGAGAGCTTGACGATGGTCCCGGCCTTGCCGCGGATCAGCTTCACCGCTTCATCCACGTCGAGACCGGTCGTCGGCTTGCCGTCGATCTTGGTGATCATGTCGCCGCGCTTGACGCCGGCCGTCTCCGCCGGGCCACCCGGCACGGGACGGAGGACCTTGATGTAGCCCTCCTTGGTCGGTTGCGGCTCCAGCGTCGCGCCGATGCCGTCGAACTCCCCATCGTTCTCTTCCTTGAGCTGGCGGAACTCGTCCGGATCGAGGAAGCGGGTATAGGGGTCATCGGCGGCGTTCAGCAGGCCACGGATGGCGGTGTAGGTGAGCTTGCGGGCGCTCGGAAGGTTATCGCCCACATACTTCTCATTCAGGATGTCGAGCACCTTGTTGTAGGTGCGCGCCGGATCGAGCTCCTTGCCGCCTTCGGGGCGCAGGCTGAAGATGGTGTCCGGGAGGCTGCCCTGGGCCTTGAGCTCCGGCTCGAAGACGCCCGCGGCGAACGACCCGGTGACCACCAGCCCGAGGAAGCCGGAAAGGATGTGCTTGCGGTGAAGTGCCATTGCGTTACTCGTCTCTCGGAAAGTCCTCTTTGATCGGTGTTGGGCTAGGCGCCGGAGTTGCGCGCGCCCTTCACGGCCGACGCGGGAGCGGCCGGCGCGGGTGCGGCCAGCGCCTTGACGGCGTCTTCCACCGGGTCACCCGTGGCCGGCACGTCGACGCGGAGGCCCTTGCCGTCGAAGTCGAGCCGCTTGGCGGTCAGCGTGCGTGCCCGGGTGATGGAGATGCCGGAGCCGTCCTGAAGGATCGCCAGCTCCTGCTCCGTCCCGTCCCCGAAGGTCGAGCCACCCACCAGCGGGGTGCCGAGGTTGTCGCGGAGAGCGGCGGCCACCAGCTCAGCGGAGCCTGCGGTGCCACGGTCCACGAGGACGCTCAGGGTTGCCGGCTTGAACTTGGCGGGACCCTGCGCCGTCACCACCCGCTCGGTGAGCGCCCGCGCCGCATCGCGCTCCTTGACGACCATGAACTTGCCGTTCCCGATCAACAGACCGGCGAACTGGCGAGCCGCATCCATGCTGCCACCCGGGTTACCGCGCAGATCGACCACCAGGCTCTTCGCGCCATCCGCTTGCAGCTTGCCGAGAGCCTCACCGGCCTGCTTCACCGTTTCCGGATTGAAGAGGAGCACGCGCAGGTAGCCAGTGGTCTCGTTGATCTTGCGGGAGGAGACCAGCTCCGGCCGGGTGACGCCGAAGGTCACTTTGACCTTCTGGGTCTTGGCCGGAACGCCGCGCTGGAAGGTGATCTCATGCTCGCCCTGCATCCCGCCGTTCAGATCGGTGAGCGCGGTGGAGAGATCCGTGGCGGTCTGCCAGCGCTTGCTGACCTCTTCCTGCTCCTTGCGGAACTTCTCGCGATCAGGATCAGGCGTGATCGGCTGCTCCGGCAGCTCTTCCGGAGAGCGGGGCCGCCCATCCTGGATGCCAGCGGGATCGATGATCTGGGTCAGGATGCGGTAGGAGACATGGGTCGGCGCCACCCAGTGGCCGTCGATCTCGGTGATCCGGTCGCCGGCCTGGAGACCGGCCGTCTCGGCGGGGCTGCCGGGAAGGACGGAGACCACGGTCACCGTCTTGATGCCGGGGTTCTCGGGCTTCGGCTTGGTGCCCAGCACGCCGGGGAGGTTCGCCTTCGCGGTCTCCGCTACGGCCCGCTCGTTGTAGCGCTGGATGGTGAGCACCGCTCCCAGCCCGTGGAATTGGCCCAGGGTGGCATCGCGAAGCGCCTTCGCCTCGGTGGGAGAAACGAGACGGGTGTTCGGATCATCCAGGCTGTTCAGCATCGCTTCCACGGAGCCGTGCGCCAGGCGGGTGTCGTTCGGCACACCCTCCACGGACCACAGCTTCAGCTTGTTCAGCACGTCCATATAAAGGAACTGCGGCCGGGTGTCGGTATCCGGCACGCGGGGGTTGGCACTGGCGAGTCGGGTGAGCCCGTCGCCGGCGCCGGTATCGAGGCGTTCCGTGGCAAAGCTGCGGTAGAGACCCCGCATGCCCAGGCCAGCGAAGAACGCGAAGGGCGCCAGGCACAGGACCATGGCGGATATCCACATGAACTGCTCTCTTCGCCTCATGCCGTGGTCTCCCGAACCACCTTCAGAGTGCGCCAGTGGGACCCAATCCCGGTGGAAGGCCAATCTTCAACTGCTGGCTTCCGTTGCTGGCTTCCGTTGCTGGCTACCGTTGCCCGCGCGTGACCCGTTTGCTTGCGACTTATCGGTGCCCTGATTTGCAGCCGACTGTGGACCGCAGCGGCACCGTGACGCTTTTATCGACTTTACCGACCGATACTCGAAATCTTAACGAGGATTCACCGGAACGCCGTTCCTTCGAACCTCGAAATGCAGGTGGGGACCGGTGCTCAGGCCCGTGCTGCCCACGGCGCCGATCACCTGGCCCCGCTTCACCGACTGTCCATTGGTAACTTGGATGCTCGATAGGTGCGCGTAGAGGGTTGAGATATTCCCTCCATGCAGCAGGATGATACAGCGACCATAACCGCCACGCCACGATGCGTGGAAAACCTCACCATCCGCCGCCGCGAAGACGGGGGAGCCAGTCGCCGCTCCGAAGTCGATCCCGGTGTGTAGCCGCTGGTAGCGGAGCACCGGGTGGAAGCGGTAGCCGAATCCCGAGGTGATTGGACCGTTCACCGGCCTTCCGAAGTTCCCGGTCCATGCGGGCAGATGCCGGTAGGCACGGGGATTGGCAAGCCGGCGCGCCAACTCCTGCTCCAGTTGTCGCTGGATGCCGCCGGAGTCCTCTTCCAGTTCCAGCAGCCGCTGCTCTTGCGCGCTGCGCTCCTGACGAAGCACGCGCATGAGGCCCTCCATCTCCTGCGTGCGCTCCGCCACCTGGGTCACCAATTGCTGGTTCTCCTGGTGCGCGAAGGCCAACTGCTCCCGTCGCGCCAGGACCTGCTTCCGACGAACCTCGACCTCATGCTGCGCGTCCCGCAGCGCCGTGAGGATTACGGCGTCCTGCGCCATGATGCGCTCGATGTAGTACTTGCGGTCGAGGAAGTCGGAGAGGTTGGCGGCCCCCACCAGCACGTCCAGGTACTCCACAGAACCCTGCCGGTAGTAGAAGGCGATGCGCTTCCCGAACCGCTGCTGCTGCTGCTTCAGCCGCGCCTCCGCCGCGGCCAGTTCCCGGTCGGCAACTTGCAGTTCCCGCTCCGCCGCCTTCAGGCGCTGGCCGGAGCGCACCAGGGAGGTGTTGGCGTCTTCCAGCCGCTGGTAGCTGCTGTTGAGCTTGTCTGAGAGGCGGCCCTCGGCACGCTTGGTCGCCCTGAGTTCCTGACGCTGGTCCGCCTTCCTGGCGGTCACCGTTTTGAGCCGCGCCCGGAGCTGGCGGATCTTCTCCTTGCGGCTTGTCGCGCTGCTTGACCGTTTGGAACGGCTAGCAGGCTTTGCCTTCGACCCAGTCTTGCTGGCCGCAGCGGTCAGCGGCCCCGCCACCATGACCATCGCCAGGATCGCCGCGAAGCGGGAGGCTCTGCGACCTGAGGCGGGGGTGAGGGGGCGAAAGAGCATGCGGTTGGGACCCGGCGCGATTCCACGGACGAAGGGGGCGGCCTTAACTGTGAACCATTTTCGGCACGCGGGGGCCGGTTCCCCGTTTCCTGTTCCCTGTTCGAGAGCAGGGGAAGGGTTTGAACCGCAGAGAACGCGGAGAACGCAGAGAAGAGGCATGGGAGTAGGAGACGGGTCAGGGGGGACCGATTCCCTACGTAGACCGCTCGTCTCGGCCACGCAGTAGTGTCCTGTTTCGTTCTCTGCGCGCTCCGCGTCTCTGCGGTTCAAAAGTGGTCCCCCGGGGTTTTTGCCTCGCGAGGCGTAGTATCCGATCGCCGACTCACGCTGAGCGAATCAAGCGACTACCTGGAGCGGACGTACTGCGCAACCCGCGTATAACGTAGGCGTATCGCCCGCACGCTACCAGGTTTCGGACTCTCTCGTTATGCCAGTGCCATCCTCTCGACCCACGCTTAACCACTCGCGACTCTTTGGTATTGAGACGGAGTATGGCATCTGGGTGGAGGGTCGGGGCGCGCATGACCTGATGGAGGAATCGCGCCTGCTGGTCCGGGCCTACCAGGGGCCCTACGCCGGGCCGTGGGACTATCGCGCCGAGGCGCCCCGCACTGATATGCGCGGCTTTCAGGTCGCCCACCTCAACTTCAATGAGGAGGACGCGCAGTACGACCGGGACACCCCGTCCATCCACCTGACCAGCGAGGAGCAGCGCAGCGACCGGGCCCTCCCCAACGGCGCGCGGCTCTACAACGACCACGGCCACCCGGAGTACAGCACTCCGGAGTGCCGGACCCTGCGGGACCTGGTGGCGCATGACCGCGCGGGGGAACGGGTGCTGCTCGAACTGGCCCACCGCCGCACGGAGGAGACCGGCCGGCAGGTCCGCATCTTTAAGAACAACACCGACTACCACGGCATCTCCTACGGCACCCACGAGGGCTACCTCTGCGACCGCGAGGTCCCGTTCGACCGGCTGTTCCACGGCATGCTGCCGTTCCTGGTGACCCGCATCCTCTACTGCGGCAGCGGGAAGACCGGCGTGGAGACGGACGGACCGTTCCGAAAGGAGTGTGCCTACCAGATCAGCCAGCGGGCCGACTTCTTCACGGAAGAGGCGAGTGTCGACACCCTCGCCAAGCGGCCGATCTTCAACACCCGGGACGAGGCGCACGCGGACGCGCGGCGGTTCCGGCGGCTGCACGTGATCAACGGTGACGCGACGCTCTCCCAATTCGCCACGGCGCTGAAAGCGGGCACGGCCTCCGCGGTCCTCTCCCTCATCGAGGCGGGATGGGAGCCGCTCTTCCGTCTGCGGGATCCGGTCAACGCCCTCAAGAAGGTCTCGCGGGACCCCACATGGCGCTGGGTGCTGGAGCTGGAAGACGGCCGCACCATGCGGGCCACCGATCTCCAGCGCATCTACCTCCGGGACGCGCAGCAGCTCCTTGCCGGGAGCAGCCCGGACATGGACTGGACGCTGCGCGAATGGGAGCGCGTCCTGGATGACCTGGATGCGATGAACGCCGACCGGTGGCGACTGGAGGACCGGCTCGACTGGGTCGCCAAGCGCCGGCTACTGGAGAGCTTCATCGAAGCGGAAGGGCTGGAGGCCGAGGGCCACCCGTGGGAAAGCGACACGATCCGGGCGCTAGACCTGGAGTTCCACGATGTCGATCCGGAGATCGGCCTCTTCCATGCGCTGGACCAGGCGGGGCAGATGGTCCGCCTGGTGGACGAGGGTGAGGCGGAGCGCGCCATGACGGCACCCCCATCCAATACCCGCGCGGCGGTGAGGGGAGCGCTCATCCGGCGGTTCGGAAGGGAGGTGGCGAGGGTAAGCTGGGGGCGGCTCAGCTTCCGCGAGCCGGAGTCCCGGTGGACCCAGCTTCCTGCGGAGCTGGATGCCACCTCCGTGGCCGATTTGCTATCCGGCCTGGACGCAGTTAAAACAGCAGCAGAAGCGCAAGCATTTCTAGCGGACGGTCAATCTAGGTACGTTGTGTAACAGAGCTACCAACGGCCTCTGATGGAAATACCGCCCACGTGTCGCCACGCACTAGCCCCGGTGGGGCGAAAGCATGTAGCCAGGGGGCGCAAGCCCCTGGTGTCCGTTGGAGGAATCTCCAAAGCCCTGGAAGGGCGAAAGTGCCAACGAATCGAGGCAATGCCGGAAAGCACCTACCTAACTTGAACAACCGCTAGATTGACCGAGCACTAGCGGTCGGTCAATCCAAGGGTATTGTGTAGCCGCGAGCCCCAAACATTGCTTCACAGCTTCAGTGATGTCGCCCCGCCACCCTAGCCCCGGAGGGGCGGCAGTCAATAGCGAGGGGTGCAAGGGGCCGTGAGAGTATTCGCCCATTGGAACGGACTTGGTCGACGTGCAGAAAAGTCAACGCGCCAGGAAGCCCAGGAAGGGCCATCTGGCGACTTTCTGGACTGGAATGACCCCCTGAAGCCACCTCGATGAGTGTCAGTTTTTTAATTCTTTCACAGCCCCGCAACCCCTCGGAAGCGCAACGGGAAATGAGATTGAGCCCCGCAGGGGCGGCAGTGCCTACGCACTCGGGCACCAACTGGAACCCACGGGCCCGATTTGTCCGACCACTAGCAGCGCCGCCATGAAGCGCGACAGGGAGTATCGAATGCAGGTGATCAAGGCCCAGGAGCGCATTGAGCGCCCCACAGCCCCCGCAGACCCGCTCCGCCGCAGCAATGACGGCGACGGACCGAAGAGCCCGGACGTGAAACGGCCGGACCCCAGCGACCTCCTCAAACGGATGCGCCGAGTCGACCCGGAGCAGGCGAAGAAGTACCGGCAGCGATCCGGGGAGTAACCCGGCAAATTTCGACACAGAGGGACACAGAACGGGACGGGGTTACTACCGATGGTGCCGTTACAGGCGGCAGTTTACTAATGATTTCCCATCCGCCTAGAACCATAGCCAGCAGCCTTGTGCTGCGTTCGATTGCGGCGGTCGACTGGACGCAGCACCTAACCAAACTCACCCTCCTGACTCGACCCTCCTGATTCGACGGGGTCGCGCTTGTGGACAGGCGTGCAACCGTGATCGAACGCGGCACAAGGCCGCTGGCTATGGTTCTGGGGCGAATGTCTGGTCGCGCTTGCGATGCTCTTGAAACGGAACGGTTCATGGTGAACGAAGGATTGGGTCCTGGCGTCCGAAACTATCCCGGCGCGGCGTTTGGCGGAGCTACAAGTGGCGACTTCCGTGAGCTGGTCGGCGACCTCCTGACGGGGGACGCGCCGCTGCCTGCTGGCGCTTCGGCGCACGGGTCGCGGCTTGACACGCACGGCACCACGGTCATCGCCGTGAAGTACCGGGACGGCGTGCTGAACGTCGGCGACCGGCGCGCCACGGCAGGCATGGGCGTCATGTTCGACCGGGCGGAGAAGGTCCTGCCGCTGGACGACTTCACCCTCATCGCCATCTCCGGCTCCTTCGCGAAGGCGATCGAGATCACGCGCTACCTGAAGCACGCGTTCAAGTACTACGCCCGGCGGGAGCTTCAGGAGATGAGCCTGGACGGGAAGGTGAGCGAGGTGAGCCGCGCGATTGCCGGCAACCTCCCGATGGCGCTCCAGGGAATCGGCGCATTCATCCCGATTGTCAGCGCCTTCGATCCCCGCACGAACGAGGGGCGCATCTTCTTCTACGACGGCATGGGCGCCCGCTTCGAGACCACCGAATTCGGCGCGGCCGGCTCCGGCTCGGAGCGGATCCGCGGCGCGTTCGACTACATCATCCGCACTAAGAAGCCGTTTCGGGAGATGTCCCGCGAGGAGGCGCTCCGCGAGTGCCTCATCCTGCTTGACATCGCGGCGGACCTGGACGCGGCCACGGGCGGCTTCTCCAAGGTGATGCCGGTAGCCAAAGGCGTGGATGCGAACGGGATCTTCGAGATCGGCGCGGAAGAGATGCGCGCCATCGTCACCCAGATCCTCCCCCGCGAGGATACCGGGATGGCGTTTCCGGCTATCGGTTCTTGACACCGGTTGATCAACCGCCAAGACGCTAAGGACGCCAAGGCGATGCAAGAGGGAAGGCTCTGGAGAGGGGCCGACCGGATTTGCTGCAAGCGAGCCGCCATCGCCTCACTCCATCACTCTCTCGATCTGAATTCTCTTGGCGCTCTTGGCGCTCTTGGCGGTTAACAGGCCTCGAAATGAGCTTTACACCCTACGATTGGAATCAGTCCATCCAGACCCGGATGGAGTACATCGAAGAACGCCTTCGGGACGGAAGCCCGGTGGTGGGCCTTAGCATCCCGGAAGGCGTGCTGCTTCTGAGCGTCCATCGCGCCCAGCGGAAGGTCTATGAGCTGTACGACCGCCTCGTCTTCGGAGCCATCGGGCACCAGAGCGATGTGGAGGCGATCCGCAACGCAGCGCTGGAGTTCTGCCACCGGGAGGGCTTCCAGCGCTCCCCAGATGACGTAACCGCCCAGCGGCTGGTCGGCTCCGTGCTCTCGCCCGCGCTGAAGAAGGCCTTTGGCGACCCGTTCACCGTGCCGCTCATCTTCCGGGGGCTCTTCGCGGAACTGGGGGAGAAGCCGGAACAGGACGCCCTCTACACTCTCGGGTTCGACGGCGAGTTCCGGCTGGAGCACGGGTTCTCCGTGGTGGCCGGCTCCCTGGAAGCGGAGAACCGGGTGCTGGAGCTGCTCCATGCCAAAGCGGCCGGGGCGCAGGATTTGCAGTCGGCGGTCCGGCTGGGGCTGGAGGCATGGGCCACTGGTCGCAATGAAGCCCAGCGGCGCGGCTTTGCGGACCGGCATTCCCTTGGCGCGCGGGCCGGCGGCGAGGAAGAGGAAGAGCAGCAGATCCGTGGAGTAGCCGAGATCCTACGCGCGGAGCTATCGTCCAACGACCGGGAAGGGGCGCAGCTTGAGGTGGGCCTGCTGGAGCGGAACACCCTGCGGGAGGGCAAGTTCCGCCTACTGCGGCCTGCGGAACTGGAACCCGTGCTTGCGGAGTACCGTTGAGGGCGAAGGGGAGGGAAACCAGCGATGGTTGAGTTAGCAACCCGACGGCTCACCTTTGAAGACTTCCAGAGGCTTCGTCTGGATGGCCGGTATGAACTCGTCAACGGCGAACTGGAGAAACTAGTGTCACCGCTCCCACGACACGGGTTCACGGCCGTTGAACTCTCCGTGGCTCTCGTCCCCTACCTCAAACGGCACGATCCGGCTGGCTTCTGGGGGTCGGAAGTAGACATCCCTACCCTCCCTCTCCATGGCAGGCGACCCGACTTCCTATACTACTCGGCTCAGGCCGCGAGGATGGGACTGGACCTGGAGCGGGATCGGGTGCTTTCGATTCCGACGCTCGTGGTCGAGATCGTCTCTCAGGACGACCCTGCCCGCGACCTGGTGACCAAGCGCCAGGAGTACGCCGAAGCAGGAATTCCGCACTACTGGATCATCGATCCATCCCGTAGGAGCGCCTTAACGCTGGTGTTTGAGGATGGCGGCTACCGTCAGGACAGCGAGTTCGGGGAGAACGGCCAGTTAGTGAGTTCGCTCTTTCCCGGTCTGTCGATCGAGATGAAAGCACTGTTCCGCTAGGGGCCATCTGCCAGGGGATACAGGGATTGACCGATGGTTGTGCTGGCAACTCGCAGGCTGACCTTCCGTGACTTCCAGGACCAGAGCCCGGAAGGCCGGTACGAACTCGTCGATGGGCGAATGGAGAGACTGGTGTCGCCAAGTCTTCGGCACGGCTGGGCCGACGTGCGCCTGAAGAGCGCCCTGGACCAGTTCCTGGAGGGCTACGATCCCGAGGGCTACTGGGGCTCGGAAGTCGACATCCCGACCCTTCCGCTCCATGGCCGCCGTCCGGGCTTCCTCTACTACTCCGCCGCCGCTGCGACCCGAGGCATCGACCTCACCGCAGATCGGGTTCTGGCCATCCCCACGCTCGCCGTCGAGATCGTTTCCGACGGTGACCGAAACCGGGACACCGTGACGAAGCGACGCGAGTATGCTCTGGCAGGGATTCCGCACTACTGGATCATCGATCCCCACCTGCGAACCGCCATCACCTTGACCTTGCGGGGTTCTGAATACGTCGTTGAGGGCGAGTTCGCAATGGGCGAGAGCCTCACGTCTTCGCTCTTGCCGGGCTTTGCGCTCCCTCTCCGACGCCTCTTCAGATAGGCTCGGGTCGAAATCTTACTGGACGGAGTTGTCATGGACCGGCGCATCTTTGGGATTGAGACGGAGTTTGGCTGCCTGGTCCATGACCCGGCGGTCGGCACGCCGGAGCAGGTGGTGGAGAAGGTCAAGAACCACGTCTTCTCCACCCGGAAGCTGGGCGTCATCGACCTCCACGCTCGGGACTACACCTTTGAACCGGCGCGGGCGGGCGGCTTCCTCACCAACGGTGCCCGCCTCTACATCGACGCCGTGGGCGACCACGAGGAGTACGCCACGGCGGAGTGCAGCGACATCTGGGACCTCACTGCGCAGGAGCGCGCGGGTCACCGAATCCTGCAGGAAGCGCTGGAAGAGCTGGACCTGGCGGGAGCGGTCAGCTTCCACAACAACAGTGTCGACCACTTCGGGGGGCACACGTTTGGGTGCCACGAGAACTACCTCGCGCGCCTGAACGAGGATTTCTTCCGGGATGCGGTGGCCCTGCTGCTGCCGTTCCTCGTCACGCGCCAGATCTTCACCGGCGTGGGACGCGTGGGTGGGCATCGCCTCAACCGCTCGGACTTCCGCAACAACGTGATGCAGATGAGCGAGTACGAGGTCGACTACATCTGGGTCCACAACTTCTACGGCGTCGAGATTGACCGGTCGGTCGACTTCCAGCTCTCCCAGCGCTCCGACCACATCCTGAAGACCGTGGCTTCCAAAGTCCGCTTCAACCGCGCCATCATCAACCCGAAGTGGGACAGCTACTACAACTACAGCGACATGCATCGCCTCCACCTGCTCTTCGGGGAGGCGAACATGAGCGAGTGGGCCACCGCGATGAAGGTCGGCACCACCTCCCTCGTCCTCGATCTGGTGGAGGAGAGCCTGGTAACCCCGGAGGTGCGGCTGGCGGACCCGATTGAGACGCTGCGCAGCGTCTCCCGAGACCCGCACTGGAAGTGGCATGCCCGGCTGGCGAGCGGGAAGAGCATCCCTTCCGTCGATCTGCAGCGGATCTACCTGGAGACGGCCCAGCGCTACCTGGCGGGCCGCGATCCGCAGACGGACTGGGTCCTGGCCGAGTGGGACTACGCGCTTACCGGCCTTGAGATCAACCCGCTGATGCTGGACGACCGCGTGGACTGGGTGGCCAAGCGCAAGCTGCTGGAGATGTACCGCAAGGAAGAGGACGTCTCCTGGCAGGACGACGTGTTGCACAGCCTGGACCTGGAGTACCACAACATCAATCCGGCCGCAGGCCTCTACCACGGCTTGGTGGAGACCGGCCAGGCCAAACGGTTCCTCACGGACCAGCAGGTGGAGCACGCGCGGGAACATCCGCCGTCCAATACTCGCGCCGCCGCTCGGGGCCGGGTCATCCGCCACCTGCGGGACAGCAAGAGCAAGCGCTACGTCATTGACTGGGACAGCGTCTACGTGGACCGGGAGCGCTTCCTGGGCCTCCACAACCCGTTCAGCGACTACGCCGAGGAGACGGACCTCTTCCTTGGAGTGATCTGAAGCGAGATTGCGGGGGACCATTCTGAACCGCAGAGACGCAGAGAGCGCCGAGAAGCAATCGGAAAACAGGGCAGTTGCCGGGACGAGCAGTCTCCGTAGGAAGCGAATCTCACTGATCCGCTGACTTCTCCCAAGGCGTCTC
>JANPLG010000343.1:0-17021 GCA_031426395.1 Actinomycetes bacterium | reverse complement strand
GGCGCTTCTTGGGATCTTTCTTGGCGCGCACCCCGCCCATTGGCTTCACCGGACTCGGCACGATGGCTGGGGTGCCGCCACCTCCGCTACTGTCCGCTCCCGGCGTGGTGGCGCCAAACTGCTTCAGCAGCAGCCAGCTCTGGTAGCTGCTCACGGTGTTTAGGATCAGCCAGTACAGGACGAAGGCGGACGACCACTGGTACATCCACATCATCACGCCGAAGACCACCGGCATGGTGACGGTCATCATCTTCTGGGTCTGAGCCTGCTGCGGGTCGCTCGGCTTGGGCTGCAGGAAGGAGTAGCCCACCATGCTCAGCAGGTAGATGATGAAGAGCGGGATATCAAACTGGGCCAGGTTATCGCCCAGCCAGGGGCTCTTCAGGCTGGCGGCGCTGCCGATCCAGAGGAAGGTGGCGTTGGTGAACTGGTACTCGTAGGCGCGCACCATCCAGTAGACCGGGAAGAGGGTGACCATCTGGACCAGGATGGGGAGACAGCCGCCGGCCAAGCTGACGTTGTTCTCCTTGTAGATCTCCATCATCCGGCGGGAGACCTCTTCCTGCGGCCGGTCCTTGTACTTCTCCTGCATCTCCTTCACAAGAGGCTGGACCCGGGCCATGTCCTTCATGTACTTGTACTGCTGCTTCTGGAATGGCCACGCGATGCTTTTGAGCACCACCACGATCACCAGTAGCGCCAGGAAGTACGACAGCGCAGGGTTGTTGTTGCCGCCGAACGCCCGCACCACGATGTCCATCGCCTTGTAGTCGATGTTTCGCCGGTTGCGCACGTCCCGCTCGGAGCGGATCACGTTCAGTTGCTCGGTGGCGATCTTGGAGAGGTCGCCGGTACGGTCGGAGCGAACGCCGTTGATCTCCAGCGTCACGGTTCCGTTCTTGGCGTGGAGCGACTTCTCCATGTCCTTCAGCCGCTGCTCTGCCTGGTCATACCAGTGGTTGTCACCGGTCTGCAGCTTGTTGGCCATGAAGTCGAATAGGTTGACAGAGTCGAAGCGCGCCTTCCAACCCTCCGGCTTGTCCTTGTTGGCCTGGTAGAACTGCTCCAGCTTCTGCTGCGCCTGATCCAGTTTCTTGATCCGGTCAGCCTGGGAGACGGCGGGGTTGTCCTTGCGACCGTCCGCTTCAAGTTGCTGGGCTTGCTGAAGCAGAGTCTGACTCTGCTGCGGCTGGGGCTGCCCCGGCTTCCAGACAAACTGGATGATCACAAAGGTGATCAGGTAGAGGAACGCCAGGGGCAGGAGTGTTTTGGCGCGCCCTTGCTTCTGCTGTGACATAGGGGATCCGAGCGTCAACCGAACGAAGGCCCGTGCGGTTTGGCGCAGGGGCGGGATCAGAACTGGAACCCGTCGTCGGGTCTGCGGCACGATCACTGTGCCGGGAAACTGGGTGCCGGGAAACTGGGTCAGTACTCGATTACCGGACGGGATCGTAGCCGCCGCGGTGGAAGGGATGGCAGCGGCAGATCCGCCCCACGGCCTTCACGGATCCGCGCAGCGCTCCATAGCGCTTGATGGCATCCACGGCGTATTGGGAGCAGGTGGGCTGAAACCGGCAGACGGGCGGCCGCCACCTTGCGGTCCGCTGGTACACCCGGATCACCGCAATGAGCGCCCTTCCCACCATCTGGCTCCCCTAGACTTACGGCGCGGACCGTTCCGCCGTTCCAACTGAGACCTTTCCGGCTTTCGGGGATAGTCCGGCACTGCCGCCTAACGGCCGCCCCGTTGATCTTCGGTTTTCTCTGTTGCCTGACGCCGCGCGGAGGGTAGGGAATAGAGCGCGGGCTGGGGGTCTGAAGGTTCCGTGAGCAGCCGGGCTCGCCGGGCCAGCTCCAGGATTGCGTCCCGTACTTCGGTGAATTCCGCCTGCGTGGCACCAGCCCGGATCACGACGACACCGTCGTGACCTTCCCGCCATCCAGGCAGCGCCTGACGCAGCACTTCCCGCACCTGCCGCCTCGCACGGTTGCGGACCACGGCATTGCCCACCTTCTTGCTGGCCGAAATCCCCCAGCGTGCTCCCCCGGGCTGGGGAAGCACATGGAGGACCACCAGTGGATGGCCCCAGGAGCGGCCCCGCCGGTAGACCCGCTGAAAATCGCGCGTAGAGCGCAAGCGGTTTTCAGCGGCCAACACGGCTGGACACTCTTCGCCGCGACGATTCAGCCGAAGCCAGATCCTCGCGGCGAGCGGGGCGCGACTAGACGGTGAGGCGCTTGCGCCCCTTGGCGCGGCGTGCGGACAGGACGTTGCGACCATCCTGGGTCGACATGCGCTTGCGGAACCCGTGAACTCGTAGCTTGCGCCGGTTATGCGGCTGGAACGTTCGCTTCATGAAATTTTACTCCCTTGACAACGCGGCATTATAGCACGGGGACCGAGCGGGGAAAAGGGGCTGGCTGTCCCGCTGTCTTCTCCGGGGCGGTGCGTGTTCCGGCCAATTCAGAATTCAGAATTCAGAATGCAAGTGATCGCAGGCTGCGGGTCTCTCGGCGGAACGGATTCGAGCGTGCATAGCAAGGATCAGGGTCCAATGGAGACGGAGCGTTGCGTTCCGAACCATGCGCAAGTGAGTGACGCGAGTCGCTCGACTATTCCGTCCGCTCGGACGCGTGGCTTATCAGGGCCGCAGGTCGCAGCCTCCCCGCCTCAGACTGAACCCCGAACCCTGAACCCTGAACCCGGTTCAAGCCTTGTTCGGGGAGAAGCGGGCTGGTATACTGAACGACGTTGCCTGGGGCCGAGGCCAGCGGAGGTGGACGCAACTCCTTCCCTGGTCCAACACGATCGACCCGTCGGCACCCGCTTTGGTCATTTCGGTTCGCTACGAGCCCCGTATGGGGCCAGATTTGGACAGCCCCATGAAAGATGGTATCCATCCCAAGTACGTGACCTCGAACATCCGCTGTTCATGCGGAAGCACGTTCGAGACGCTCAGCCTCAAGCCGCAGGTGTCGGTGGAAATCTGCTCCAATTGCCACCCGTTCTACACGGGCAAGCAGAAGATCCTCGACACAGAGGGCCGCGTGGATAAGTTCATGCAGCGCTACGGCAAGGCGCTCAAGCAGCAGGCGGCCGCCAAGAAGAAGTAAGCGGCGAAAATCGGCTTCGGCCGTGCGTCTTGTGGAGAGGGTCGGCCCGTGGGCCGGCCCTTTCCCGTACTTTGGGCGCGGCTTCGAGGTGCATTTCGGCGGGAGGTGCGTGGTGGCGGAACCGGTGAGCTACGGTGGACAGGCAGTGGTGGAGGGCGTGATGATGCGCGGCCCCCGGCACTTCGCCGTCGCCTGCCGGCGGACGGACGGCACCATCACGGTCCAGCAGGAAGAGGTGCCAGCCTTCTTCACGCGCTACGCATGGGCCCGCTGGCCCTTCTTGCGCGGGATCTTCGCCCTGGCGGACGCCATGGTGCTGGGGATGAAGTCGCTGCTCTACAGCGCCAACCTGGCGCTGGCGGACCAGCAAGAGGAGGATACCCAGGGCGACTCGAAGGACCAGCCCGGACCGCCGAGTCCGCCCCCCGTCTCTCCGCTCACGCAGGTGCTCATCGCGCCGCTCCACCTGATGCTGGGCACCGGCTCGCCCACCGGTCCCATCGGCAGCCTGGCGGTGACCGGAACTGCGGTGACGGGGATGGCCCTCGGCATTGGCCTCTTCATGCTCTTCCCCAGCGTGGTGGCGGGCTGGACGGTTCCGTTCGTCGGAGATGGGCTGGCTCCGCGCCTCATTGAGGGCGCCATCCGCGTGGCGCTGGTGCTAGGCTACATCACGCTCATCGGCCGGATGAAGGAGGTCCAGCGCCTCTTCCAGTACCACGGCGCGGAGCACAAGGCGATCAACGCCCTGGAGGCGGAAGGCGTGGTCACCGTGGACGGCGCGATGCGGGCTTCCCGGATTCATCCGCGCTGCGGGACCAACTTTGTACTGACGGTGCTGTTGGTGAAGGCGCTCGTCTTCACCGCGCTGCCGTTCCAGAGCAGCCTATTGGTTCGCCTCGGTCTGCGGCTGGCGCTGCTGCCGCTGGTCGGCTCCCTCTCCTACGAAGTGATCCGGTTGGCGGGACGGTTCCGGGAGGTCGCGCCGTTCCAGTGGCTGGTGCTGCCGGGCCTCCTGACCCAGCGCCTGACCACGCGGGAGCCGGATCGCGGAATGGTGGAGGTGGCCGTGGCTAGCCTGGAAGCGGTTCTGGTGCGTGATCCGGCCACGCAGACTTCGGGCGCGCAGCCCGCTGCGGTCATCGCCTAGCCGACTGGGCTTCGTAATCCTAATCTTACCCCCGATCGGCAGCTTCCAAGCCTATCTCTCTGGACCGATGCATCGTCCAGACCCGGAGGTCTTTGGAGTAGGATTAAGATTAGGAGTAGGATTAGGAACTGGTAACCTAACACACCGTGTTTGACAAGCTTGACGAAGTAGAAGCGCGCTTCGAGCGCATGATGCAGGATCTCAGCGATCCGGCCGTGGTTTCCGACTCTTCCCGCTTCCAGCAGTTGGCGAAGCAGCACTCCGACCTCACCCCGCTGGTGGAGAAGTACCGCGAGTTCAAGAGCCTTCAGCGGCAGTTGGAAGAGACGCGGTCGATGCTCAAGGACCCGGACCCGGATGTGCGGGCGATGGCCCAGGATGAGCTGAAGGAGCTGGAAGCTCGGGAGCCGGGAATGGAGCACGAGCTCAAGCTTCTGCTCCTCCCGAAGGACCCGCATGACGAGCGGGACGTGATGGTCGAGATCCGCGCAGGCACCGGCGGCGAAGAAGCGGCTCTTTTCGCCGGTGAGCTGATGCGGATGTACACCCGCTATGCGGAGCGCATGGGCTGGAAGCCGGAGCTCCTCTCCGCCACGGAGACCGGCATCGGCGGTTTCAAGGAAGTGATCCTGGCCATCAAGGGTAAGGGTGCTTACAGCCACCTGAAATGGGAAGGCGGCCCGCACCGCGTCCAGCGCGTTCCCGCCACAGAGAGCGGCGGCCGCATCCACACATCCGCTGCTACGGTCGCCCTGATGCCGGAGGTGGATGAGGTGGAAGTCCATCTCAACCCGAACGACCTGGAGTGGCAGTACACGCTCTCCCAGGGAGCGGGTGGGCAGAACGTCCAGAAGAACATGACGGCGGTCCGCCTCACCCACAAGCCGAGCGGGCTGGTGGTGAACTGCCAGGACGAGCGAAGCCAGTTCCAGAACCGGGAGAAGGCGCTCCGAATGCTGCGCACCCGGTTGTACGACATCGAGATGGCGAAGCAGAACGCCGAGATCTACGCGCACCGGAAAAACCAGGTGGCCAGCGGGGACCGGAGCGACAAGATCCGCACCTACAACTTCCAGCAGAACCGGGTGACGGACCACCGCACCGGGCAGAGCTGGATCAACAGCCTGGACGGCATCCTGGACGGCAACATCCATGACATCGTGGACGGCTTGCGCACCTGGGATGAGACGAACCGCCTGGCGGAAGAGACCGGCGAGCGATCCTAGCGCCCGGCGAGAGATCCTGTCCTGACGGGAGGGTATGCGAATGTCCGCAGTCAGCGCCGAACTGATGCCGGAAGTGCCTCTTTTACCCGCTCCCGTGCCAGAGTCGCCCGTGCCTGAGTCACCCGTGCTGATCCGGGAGATCACACCACGCGGTATACTCTCGTTCGGGCCGGACACGCCACCGTTAGCACTGGGGCCGCTCAACGTACTGATCGGCCCTAATGGCTCCGGCAAATCCAACCTGCTGGACGTGATCGGACTCATGCGCGCTGTTCCGCGCGACTTTCGTCCAGTGATGCGCAAGAGTGGGGGTGTGCAGGAGTGGATTTGGAAGGGCGATCCTGATGGCACCGTGGATCTCACCTTAGACCTTCGCGTCGAGGGTGTCGGGGATGTGCGACACCAGTTCTCCTTCGCTCGAGTGGACACCACGGCCACCGTGACCAAAGAGTTGGTGGATACTCGGTGGATGCAGACTTCAGGCGGTCGGCGGATCGTCTACGCTGCAGCGGGCGGAGCGCTCAATGTCACGGAAGTTGGCGACCCATCCACGACTGTCGAGTATCGAGCCCTCCTCAAGGACGGATCTCTGATCTCGCAATATGCCCACCCGCAGATTGCGCCGGACTTGATGGCTCTCTCGAAGGCCTATGAAGACATCCACCTGTTCCGAGAGTGGCAGTTTGGCCGGATGATGCGCTTGCGGCAGCCCCAACCTACCGATGCTCGAACGGACAGGCTCGAAGAGGATTTCTCAAATCTCGGCTTGGTGCTAAACCGACTTACCCTGATTCCCTCAGCAAAGAGGGCGATTTCCAAGAGGCTTGGAGACCTTTACGAGGGGCTGGACGATTTCGGCGTGCGCATAGATGGGGGAACGGTCCAGATCAATCTCACGGAGGGGGACGCCACCATTCCCGCCACCCGCCTCTCCGATGGCACTCTGCGCTACCTCTGCCTCCTCGCCATCCTGTGCGACCCCACCCCGCCGCCGCTCATCTGCCTGGAGGAGCCGGAGTTGGGGATGCACCCGGACCTCATCCCCGGCATCGCCGACATGCTGGTGGATGCTTCGCAACGTACGCAGCTCATCGTCACCACCCACTCGGAGATGCTGGTAGACGCGCTGACGCACTCGCCAGAGGCGATTGTTGTCTGCGAGAAGCGGCAGGGTCAAACGTCCATGACACGACTGTCAGCGGATGAGCTTGGGATTTGGCTAGTGAAGTATCGTCTCGGAGAACTGTGGATGAGGGGCCAGATTGGGGGAACCCGCTGGTGAGTGTTACCCTCTACGTCGAAGGTGGCGGATCTGGAAACCTCAAGGCAAGTTGCCGCCAGGCATTCGGCATGCTGTTGGAGAAAGCGGGCTTCAAGGACCGAATGCCCAAGATCGTCGCCTGCGGTAGCCGGAATGACGCGTTCGACGCCTTCAAAGCGGCGCTGAATTCAGCTAAAGCAGGCCGAACCATTCTGCTGCTTGTGGATGCAGAGGATCTCGTCTCGCTGCCTGTGTGGCAGCATCTCTCCAATCGCGATCGATGGGTGACCCCTGCCGGTGTCACCGATAACCAGGGACACCTGATGGTCGCCTGTATGGAGACCTGGGTGATGGCTGATCGAGATGCCTTACGCCGGGTGTTCGGCCAAGGCCTGCGGGAGAATGCTCTGCTGCCACAGCAAGGCTTGGAGCAACGAACTAAGGACGACGTTCAGTCTCGATTGGAGCAGGCCACCCGTAACTGCGGTCGAAGCCGCGCCTATTCCAAGGGAAGGCGGTCATTCCAAGCTCTAGCGGAACTGGACCCAGACACCCTCTCCCGGCATCTGCCGCACTTCCACAGGCTGCGCTCGACTCTGGATGAGTTCCTCACTCCGTGAAGCCGAGTCCGCCGGACACCGTTCGATGGGCGCTCACCCATGGAACAGCGCGCCTGCGGGCTGCGGGAGTGGAGATGCCGGAGGTCGATGCGCGGCTGCTGCTTCAGCATGTCCTGGGCGTTGGTCGGGCCTACCTTCACGCTCACGCGGAGCGGCCACTCACCGCAGAGGAAGCTGCGACTTACGGAGAACTCTTGGATCGCCGTGCGCAGCGGTTGCCGCTTCCCTATGTGATCGGCAGTTGGGAGTTCCTGGGGTTGCCGTTCCGCGTGACGCCCGCAGTGCTGATTCCCCGACCGGAGACGGAGACGCTGGTCGAAACCGTTGCCGCGCGCATCCAGGCGGGCGCGCGGGTGCTGGACGTGGGCACCGGCACCGGCTGCGTGGCGATCGGGGTGGCGCGGCTGCGGGCGGATGTCACGGTGGTCACCCTCGACATCTCTGCCGAGGCGGCAGCGGTGGCCCGGGAGAACGCGGCGGCGCTGGGCGTGGCGGATCGCGTCGCCGTGCGGGTGGGTGCCTTTCCGGAAGCGGCCTCAGACCTCGGCTCGTTCCACGCCGTGGTGAGCAACCCGCCCTACATCCCCTCGCATGAGGTGGACCGGCTGGCACCCGAGCAGACCGACCACGAGCCGCGCCTGGCACTCGATGGCGGGGTGGACGGCCTCGACCTGATCCGGCACCTCGTGACGGAGAGCCGCGCTCTGCTCCACCCGGGCGGATTGCTCGCGATGGAAGTGATGCAGGGTCAGGCCCCAACGGTTGGGAACCTGCTTCAGCGGTCCGGATGGAGCCGCATCGAGACCGTGAACGACCTATCCGGCATCGAACGGGTGGTCACCGCCGTTCTCCCGTGAAATCAGCGCCCGCCGTCTCGCCCTCTGTTTGCGGGGCGTCCATGGCGGGGGCATCGGGCGGGAGCAGGCCCCGTCGCAGCGCGAAGCGCACCAGCTCCGTCTGCGAGCGAGTCCCCAGCTTCCGAGCGATCCGGCTCCGATGACTCTCCACCGTCCGAGCGCTGAGGAAGAGGCAGGCGGCAATCTCTCCGCTTGTCGATCCCTGGGCGCTGAGCAGGAAGACTTCCCGCTCTCGCGAGGTGAGGGTGTCGTAGAGGTCCGGGCCGGAGGCCTTGAGGCGCTCCACATAGGCCTCGATCACCTGCTGGGAGAGCGGGGGGCAGAGATACTTCCGACCGGCCACGGCTGCCCGGACCGCGCGGACCACCTCCATTCCCTCGGCTTCCTTGAGGACATAACCGTAGGCTCCGTGCTTGAGAGCCTGGCTCACATAACTCTCCGCAGACCACATCGAGAGCACCACCACGCGGGTGCGCGGTGAGTCCCGCACCACCTGGCGCAAGGCCTCCAGGCCGTGGAGGTTCGGCAGCACCATGTCCAGGATGAGAATATCGGGCCGGAGGCGGAGGACAGCCGGTAGCACCTCCAACCCGTCCGACACCTCGCCCACCACGGTCCATCCCGGCTCTGCGGCGAGAAGCGCGCGTATGCCGCTTCTAACGATTGGGTGGTCATCGGCAAGGAGGATGCGCACGCTCATGGTAGGGCCTCTCGCACTAGCGAATCGGCGGCAAGCGGTACTGTGAGGGTGATCCGGCAACCTCGGCCCGGCGTGCTGAGGATCTCCAGGTCGCAGCCGGTGAGGATCGCGCGGTCCTGCATGCCGCGAAGGCCGGTGGAGGGTTGATCCAGGAAATCCCTGTCGAAGCCGGCGCCGTTGTCGAGGACGGTTAGGGTCAATGCTTCCGCATCCCGCTCTGCGGTGAGCGTGATCTCGCCGGCACCGGAGTGACGGATGGCGTTGCTCAGCGCCTCCTGCGCCACGCGGTAGGCCGTGATCTCGACCTCCGTTGGAAAGCGCTCTTCCCCGAGGGTGATCCTCAATGTCAGCAGTCCCGTTCCGGCTTGGGAGGGATCACGGGAAGACAGGCGACCGGATTGATCGCGGAGTTGGCCGGCGAGCCAGTCGAGCGCTGCCGTGAGGCCCAGGTCGTCCAGCATAGCGGGACGGAGCGCGAGGGAGAGGGTACGGGTCCGCTGGAGCAGATCGGCGGCGCACCGGCGGGCGGCGGCGACCGCGGGCGAGTCCGGGGCCTGCTCCAGGAGAAGGCGCAGGCCGGTGAGACCCTGGCCAAGATCGTCGTGAAGCTCCCTTGCGAACCGCCCGCGCTCGGCCTCCTGGCTGGCCAGCACTCGCCGTGAAAGGGCAATCTCTGCATCCCGCGAGAGCGCGGACCGTGAGCGTGACTCTGCTACGGTTCCGTCGCGAAGAATGCAGAGCACGCCCACCGGCTGCTCCAACCCTGATGGGTGGGGGCCAAGGATGGGGCCGGCGCTTACCATGAGAATCCGAGGGCAGTTCGGCAGATCCAGACGGACTTCCAGGTCGCGCACGGTCGCCCCCGTCCGCAAGACCCTCTCCAGTGGGAGGCGGTCGAGCGCCAGGGAGTCCGGCTCGTTCACAGCGGCGAGCCACCGGCGTGCGGTACTGCAGGCGGCCACCACGCGCAGATGGCCGTCCACCGCCACCAGCGCATCAGCTGCGATGGTTGTCAGCGCCTGATGGCGTGCGGTGAGCGACTCCAGGCCGGAGCGGAGCGCATCTTCGTCGGAGCGGTCCTCAATCCACTGCAGATAGCCGAGTCCCCTCGGCAGCGTGAGCGTCACCGCTTCCACGGGGATGCTGGCCCCCGCCGGATTCAGGCGTCGGCACGGTCTGCGGCAGCTTCCCTTCAGCGCGGCGACCTGGAGGTCCACGCGGGGGGGCGGAAGAGGCATCCCCGTGTCGTCGCAGGCGAGGAGGGAGAGGGCACCGGCACTGGCGGCGAGGACGGAGCCATCGGCCGCCAGCCAGAGCACGGCGGCCTCGCTCTGCGCCTCAAGCCACGCCCGCACCTGTTCTTCCAGGGACTGTGGCTCACACGCAACCGGTCGCCTGGCAACTCCGTAGACCGTCATTCTGGGCACTCCCACCCTTCCGTTACATGGACTCATTGCCCTCCCAGAATCCACCTGGAGGCGCGTTGGAGCAGTCTCTTCGCCGACCGGTGGCCTGGATGGAGTCCTGCTGGGTGATGGGTAGCCATGCGGCGGCTGAGGAACAACCATCACCTCGATTGGCTGCTCCTGAGGAGTTTCCCTGCAACGAGCCGGATGCCCTGACAAGCAATGGCTGTCGAGCGAGTTACGGTTCCGACTGCCCCGGAGGGACAGGTCGGTCAAGCTAGGTACGTTGCCTAGCAGCGCAGCTACGAACGACCTTGGATGGGAATGCTGGCCGCGATTCGCCGCCCAAAGCCCCGGAGGGGCGAAAGCATGTAGCCAGGGTGCGCAAGCCCCTGGTGTCCGTTGCAGGAATCTCCAAAGCCCCGGAGGGGCGAAAGTGCCCACGAATCGAGGCAATGCCGGAAAGCACATTCCTAACTTGACCGACCACTAGCTTGGCCGACGGCGACCCATTGCTCGGTTGGGACAGGCGGGGAGCACGCGCCAGCCGGGTTCAAATGGGTTCTGGTAGGGCAACACTCCCTCGCTCATGATGGCTACCATCCAGAATGACGGCGGTGGGGGGCGGACAGGAAGCAGTTCGGGCAAAGGGTGGCTCTCGCACGTCGACCGTTTCATGGATGTGGGTGCCGCGAAAGCATGGCAGATTCCGGGAGGGCACGGGATCCACGAACCGGGCGTCGCTTCCCCGGGAATGACAGAGGTGCCAGCAGGCCCGGGTACCCATAACCGAGCGGGATGGCACGGCGGCCCGCTAGGCGGATGATGCCGTCCCGCTTTCGTGCGTGGGGGCGTGAGGGGCATGGGAGTGCCTAGCGAACTTGGCCCAGCTCGCCTCACCCCTGTGCGCACGGGTGCAACCCAGTATCGGCCATCGCCAGCCTGACCTCCACCAGGTTGCCGTGGAAGACGGCGCCGCCGGCGTAATCGGCCAGCTCATCGCTGGTGGTCTGGTTGGCGCCGCGCCCGTCCGGGGCGTTCTGGCTCCACCAGAGCGTGGGGCTGAAGACGCTGCCCCGCGCCACCGTCTCGCCCACGGCAGCGCGGGCCAGGAACGCGCCGCGGTCGTTGTGGACTTCGACCCAATCCCCGTCGCGGACCTGGCGTGAGGCGGCGTCTTCCGGGTGGAGTTCCAGGCGGGGGTCGCCCGCCAGCCGTCGGTGCGTCGGCAGGTTGCCGAAGCTGCTGTTCAGGAAGTAATGGCTGGCCGCGCTGACCAGTTGCAGCGGGTAGCGCCGGTGACGCTGTGGGCTGCCGTCAGGACTCTCCGCCTCGGGGACGTAGTCCGGCAGCGGGTCCATCCCCCGGTCCGCGAGTTGCTGACTGTACAGCTCCACCTTGCCGCTGGGCGTGCGGAAGCGCCCATCGGCAAAAGGAGTGTGCGCCCGAGGGTAGTTGAGCCGGACGGTGCCTTCCTCCAGGAGCCGCTCCCAGGTGATGCCTTTGAGGGCAGGACCGCCTTCCTGGATCGAGTGCTGGATGATCTCTTCCGCGCTCTGGCTCCAGGAGGGTTCCGTGTACCTCAGCCGGCCCGCGAGGAGCTGCATCACTTCCCAGTTGCTCTTCGCCTCGCCGGCGGGGGCCATGGCGGGGCGGTTGAGGCTGAGGTAGAGGTGCCCGTAAGCCTTGTGCAGGTCCCAGTGCTCAAACTGACTCGTGGCCGGCAGTACGAGGTCGGCATAGCGGGCCGTGTCGGTCATGAAGAGATCATGGACTACGGTGAAGAGGTCCTCGCGCTCCAGGCCGGCGAGGACGCGGCGGCTGTTGGGTGCCACGGCGGCGGGATTGCTGTTAAAGACGTAGAGCGAGCGCACCGGGCGGTCGGCGGTCACCGGGTCCTGACCCAGCAGCGCCGCGCCGATGCGGTTCATGTTCACCACGCGCGGGTGCGGAACCGGGCTGTTGCGCGCCAGCTCCGGCGGGCAGACGGCCCCACCGGGGAACATCCAGTAGCCGCCGGTGCTGTAGAGAATCCCACCACCCGGCTTGCCGTAGTCCGCGGTGAGGGCGGGGATGCAGGCGAGCGCGCGAATTGTGTTGCCGCCGTTGCTGTGGCGCTGGAGCCCCATGCTGGTGCGGATCACGGCAGGGCGCAGGGTGCCCCAGTCCCTCGCGAGTCGGACGATCGCTTCGGTGGGGAGGCCGGTGGCCTCGCTGGCCCGCTGGGGCGTCCACTCTGCCACGCGCCGGCGCAGCTCGTAGAGGCCGACCGTATGCTCACGCCCCCACTCCTCGTCGACCATCCCTTCAGCGAAGAGCAGGTGCATCATCGCCAGGGCCAGCGCCGCGTCGGAGCCGGGGCGGGGGGCGAGGTGGATATCGGCGCGGGAGGCGCTGAGGTTGCGGTGCGGATCGATCAGGTAGACCTTCGCGCCGTTCTTCCGGGCGGCGTCGATCCAGGGAATCATGTGCGGGTGCGTGCTGGCGGGATTGGTGCCCCACAGCAGGATCAGCTTGCTCTGCGGCAGGCTCTCCGGGTCGGTGCCGTAGCTGCCGCCCACGGTCACCCGCAGGGCTTCCGTGCCCGCCACGGAGCAGATGGTCCGGTCGAGGCCGGACGCGCCCATCCGGGTCCAGAGCCGCATGTTGGCGACCCCGCTCTGCACCAGTCCCAGCGTGCCGCTGTAGCTGTACGGAAGGATCGCCTCCGGCCCGTGCTCCGCGATGATCGCCTGCCAGCGGGAAACGATGGTGTTCAGTGCCTCGTCCCAGGTGATCGGCTCAAAGCGGGCTTCTCCCTTGGCGCCTAAGCGGCGCATGGGGGTGCGCAGCCGCTTCGGGTGGAGGACGAACTCCAGGTAGCGATTCACTTTGGCGCAGAGCCAGCCCTGGGTGTACGGATGGTCAGCATCCCCCGCGATCTTGATCGGGGTTCCCGCGTCGTCCAGGGTAACCACCCAGCCGCATGTATCCGGACAATTGTGCGGGCACGCGCCCTTGACGGTCTTCATGCTCACTCCTCGCCGGAAACCGCCACCGCCCCGGCATGCGCTGATGTTTGCGCAGTCAAGCACCGTCCAGGGCAAGGTGCGGCGGAATGCTCCCACCCTCCGTGTTATCGCCCTTCTGGATGAACGCGAGGTTATGGTAGAGAGCGATCCCGGTGATCGTTTGATCGAACGGCTGCTCTGCGCGACCCGAATTCTCTTCCCAGTTCAAGCCGTCAACCAGGTTCTTGATCATCTCGATGGAGGTGATGCCGTTCCCCGGCGTGGGATCGCCGCCGAAGCTGGGCCAGTACGAGGTCTGTAGATCCTCGATCACGTAGATCCCGTCTGGCGCAAGGAGTGGGAAGAGGGTCTTGAAGCTGGTGATCACGTGCTCATTGATGTGGCTGCCGTCATCGATGATAACGTCCAGGCGGCCAATCTGCGCGGCGACCTCCCGAAGCAGCTCCGGGTCCGCCTGGCTGCCCTGGAAGATGCGGATGCGCGGCTCCTGCAGGCGGCTCTTGTCGTAGAGGTCCAGGCCGAAGATGGATGCGCGCGGGAAGTAGCTCTTCCACATTCGCAGGGACTTGCCCCCCTTCGTTGGCGACTGGTGCCCGCCCACCCCTATTTCGAATAGGTTGATGGGCCGGTGCTTGAGGTGCGCCAGATGCCGCTGATAGTGCGGCGCGTAGCGGTGACGGCCCCATTTGTCCGTGCCATGCAGCGCAGCCAGAGCGCAAAGGTCGTTCCGGCAGTACCACTCGATGAGCGGGCGCCACCTTGTGCGGAAGCCCACCTGGAGGTGCTTGGCAAGCCCCGAATCACGAGGGTCGGCAGGTGTGGCCCCGCGCGTTTTCATGGGTCAGACCTGTCCCGTTTCGATCATCTTGATGTACTCGTTCAGGCTTTCCGCGCCTTCGCGGATGAACGAGAAGCCAGGGATCTTGCCTTGGTCAAAGTTGCGGTTGACCTTGCCGATGTAGACCAGATCCTCTCGCTGTGAAATGAGGCGCTTCATCTCCAGAGCGGGAAAGTAGCCGGTGATCATCCGGGAGTCGATGTAGACCGGATGGGCTGCCTGGTCCAGCTGATCCGGCGCAAGCTGGACCTCGCGAACCATCTTGAGTGAGAGGTTGGAAACTGACTGAGGCATGGATGGGATGGAGTGCGGGGTGAATGACTGACTCCCAGTTCGCTCGCCCGTCGCAGTTGCCCTGCCAGCGGACGGGCCCGAGCCAGTTGGAGACCCTTAAAGCCGATGGGGCATGGCTTCTCCCACTCCCCCACTCTCCCTTTCCCCCATTCGGAGGTTGGGTTCAGGCCGCCTCGTCCAGATCGAACGTAAGCTGGGCGATGCTCCGATCGCGCTGCTTCTCGTCAATCGCCATTTGCAGCTCGGCATAGAGGAGCCGAGGCACCTGGCCGTATTCGATGTACCTCGTATCCTGCTCGATCAAAAAGTAGCGCCGTCCAAGGCGCAGCGCGGCCTCCCCCGTGGTACCCGTACCGCCAAAGGGGTCCAGCACCAGATCGCCCGGCTTGGTGCACCCCGCCACGATGCGCTGCAGGAGGGGAAGCGGCTTTTCGGTGCTGTGGAGCTTCTTGCCGTCGCCGCCCTTCTTCCGGGCATCCCCATTGCAGATGGGGAAGCGCCAGACGCTGCGCATCTGCTTCCCGCCGTTCTGCAGCTTGAGGTCCTGGTAGTTGAACGTGTAGCCGCGCGCGTACTTCTCGCCTTTGGTGGCCCAGATCATCTCTTCGTGGGCGTTGCAGAAGCGGACGCCCCGGAATTGTGGCGTGGGGTTGGTCTTCTCCCAGACCACCGTGTTCAGGATCCAATAGCCCAAGTCTTGCATGATGGTGCCGAGGCGGAAGAGGTTGTGGTACATCCCGATCACCCAGAGCGTGCCGTTGTCCTTGAGGACCCGCTGGCACTCCTGCAGCCACTCCTTGCAGAAGGCGTCGTACTCCCGGTAGTCGGTGAACTGGTCCCATTCGTCGTCCACAGCGTCGACTAAGGTGTTGTTGGGGCGGCGCAACTCCTGCTGAAGCTGCATGAAGTAGGGAGGGTCCGCGAAGACTAGGTCGACACTTCGATCCGGGATGTCCGCCAGCACCTTGCGGCAATCCCCCTGCACCACCCAGTTCCTGGAGAGATCATACTGCTGGCCGGGAACGTGCTGGATGAAGTGAGGGGAGAGCTCACTGAGAGGCGTGGGATCCATCATCTTGGTTTACCAGCGAGGGAATAGCTATCGTGGGAATGTCACCACGGATACACAGAGGCGCGGAGATGACACGGAGAGGATTCTGAGAGGGAAAGAGTGACTCTGTAGTGCGGCAAGCCCGGCGAAAACGCGGAAGTCGGTGCCCAGGGAAACGAGCGTAATGATTCCACCTGCTAGAGTCGGCTGCCGGAGTCGGCGTCAAGCAAGCGATTTTCGGGCGGGTCTTGGAATCCGCAATGGAAGACACCTATATATTATTCTTGGCTGCTACTAATACCCGACGCTGATTGAGGACGGGCGGCTGTTGACGACCGAGTCTCAGGAGTGGGCACGAAAGTGAGGCATAGAGTGGAAGGGGCATCTTACCAATTCTTGAAGGCGCTGGTTGAGACCGGCGGGCCTTCCGGCTATGAGCAGGCGGTGCAGGCGATTTTCCGGAAGCAGGCGGAAGCGTATGGCGCCGAGGTTTCGATCGATGTGCTGGGAAATGCGATCGCGGTGCTGAACCCGGAAGGGACCCCTCGCGTGATGCTGGCGGGGCACGCGGACGAGATCGGGTTCCTGATTCGGTTCGTGGATGAGAACGGGTTTCTCTACTTCGGGCCGGTGGGCGGCTGGGACGCGGAAGTGCCCATTGGCCAGCGCGTCACCATCGAGACGGTCTCAGGGCCGGTGATCGGGGTGATTGGGAAGCGCGCCATCCACCTGATGGATCAGGCGGACCGTGAGAAGAAGAGCGAATTGGCGAAGCTTTGGATCGACATCGGGGTGGCCAGCAAGGAAGAGGCTGAGGCGCTGGTGGCCATCGGTGATCCGGTGACGTTGCGTCAGCCCCTGGAGAGGCTCCAGGGCGACCTAGCTACCGCGAAGAGCTTCGACAATCGGATGGCGGTCTGGATCTGCGCGGAGACGCTGAGGCTTCTGCAGGGTACCACGCTTCAGGCGGGGGTCTACAGCGTCTCGACCGTGCAGGAAGAGATTGGCCTGCGCGGCGCAAAGACGTCGTCCTACGGTGTGAGCCCGCAGGTCGGCATCGCCCTGGATGTCTGCCACGCCACCGATTACCCGGAGGCCGAAAAGCGCAAGGTGGGCGACATCCGGGTGGGCAAGGGGCCGGTCATCGCCCGCGGCGCGAACATCAACCCCCGGGTCTTCGAACTGCTGGTGCGCACCGCCAAGGAAGAGGGAATTCCCTACCAGATCGAGGCCGCGCCCGCAGGCACCGGCACCGATGCGAACGCCATGCAGCTCAACCAAGCCGGCATGGCGACGGGCCTGATCTCAGTGGCGGTGCGCTACATGCACACCCCCACGGAAACCCTCTCCCTGGGCGATCTGGAGAACGCCGCGAAGCTGTGCGCCGGCTTCATCCAGCGTCTCGGCCCGGACTTCGATCCCACGCCGTAGAGGGTTCGGGGTTCAGGGTTCAGGGGGTTCGGGGTTCAGTCTGGGACGGGAGGCTGCGACCT
>JANPLG010000342.1:0-1234 GCA_031426395.1 Actinomycetes bacterium | reverse complement strand
TGAGGGCACTTGCCGGTGGCTAGCTTCAGTTAAATCAATCAGATAGGTGGGTGCGTGGGCGTCGGGGCATTGAGTTAGGCTAGGCGAGCCCAACCTAACTCCGCTTCTTTCTCTCCCCTGATTTCTCCGTGTCTCCGTGTCTCCGTGGTGGAATTCAAACCGTTCGGTCTGGGGGAGCTATGCACGTTCGAACAAGGCGTCAGGCGCTGAAGATTGGCGCTTCTGGGATGATCGGCGGCCTGAGCCTGCCCTTGCTCCTGCAGCTTCAGGCGGAAGCTGCAGCCCCCAAGCAGGGTGCGGCCAGGGGTGGCAAGGCGAAGGCCTGCATCTTCCTCTTCCTGGAAGGCGGTCCCAGCACCATCGATATGTGGGACCTCAAACCGGATGCGCCCTCGGAAGTCCGCGGTCCCTGGAAGCCGATGAAGACCAACGTCTCCGGCGTCGAGATCGGGGAGAAGCTGCCGCTCTGCGCGAAGATGGCGGACAAGTACGCCATCCTGCGAAGCCACAGCCACAACGACAACGGTCACGCCACCGGTTACCACTACGCCGTCACTGGCTGGAAGGCCGACTTCGTGGACGGTGCCAGCCAGCAGGTGCCGAACAACACGCTCTATCCGTCGGTAGGATCGGTGGTCGCTCGGGAGTTGGGGCCGCGGACCTCCGTGCCGGTCTACGTCAACATGCCGGACCCGATGCAGGCGGGCGGCCCGGGGTTTCTCGGCCCGGAGTACGCGCCATTCGTGCTGGAGACCGACCCGGTTCAGCCGGACTTTGAGGTGAAGGATCTGCGCATCACGGACGACGTGACCCGCCAGCGCTTCGAGCGCCGCCGCAGAGCCATCGCGCAGATCGGTGCCGGCAAATCGGAGGCCGCCGCGACCGGTCGTGCGAAGGCGCTCTCCAAATACTATGAGCGAGCCTATGACCTGATCACGGCACCGGAGGCTCGGAAAGCGTTCGACATCGGTTCGGAGCCTGCGAAGGTGCGCGAGGCCTACGGCTACACTTCGCTGGGTCAGTGCGCGCTCCTCGCCCGCCGCCTGGTGGAAGGGGGATGCCGCTTCGTCGGCATCGATCACGGAAGTTGGGATACGCACTTCAGCCAATTCCCGAGCCTGGAGAACGACCTCATTCCCCACGCCGATCGCGCCTTCAGTGCCCTGATCACCGACCTTTCCCAGCGCGGCCTGTTGGACGACACCCTGGTGGTGATGATGGGGGAGATGGGCCG
>JANPLG010000341.1:0-13860 GCA_031426395.1 Actinomycetes bacterium | reverse complement strand
ACTGATCGGTGCGCGCGTCGTACTCGTAGTGGAAACCGAGGGCATTGGCGAGGCGGTCGATCTCCACCTTACTACCTGTGAGTACGTGCCAGCCCGCAGCGCCGACAGGACGACCGTACTGCGCAAGGTAGTGATTGCGGGTCTCAGTTGCAAGCTGCGGGTCCTCGCGCGGATCGATGCTGACGACCAGCAGCTCGAACTCCTTACCGGGAGTGAATCGGAGCGCCTTGAGGCTGTCCATCAGGATGTTCACCTGCTCCGTGCAGAGCATGGTGCAGCGGAGTTGGATCAGCATCAGCATCACCGGCTTCTTGCCAAAGTACTGGTGAAGCTGCACGTCCTGGCCGTTCTCATCCTTGAACCGGGCATCCAGCGGAAGCTGGTTATTCAGCTTCTGGTCGAGCCGAACGTTTCGGAGCAGGCTCTCCTGCTGCGCATTGCGCACCGGGGTGCCCGCCTGCATGGAGCTTTGCGCACTCACAGGCGAGACGAAGCCCGCAGTGAGAGCCGCGACCGCAGCGAACACGATCCCTAGGCGAGCGAAACCGCCTATGGATCGACCGGCTATTCGGTTGGTATTCAACAAGGCGGGCATGAGGGCTTTCGCACTGCGGATCCGGAAGTCAAATCGTGCCTAGCGGTGGTAGTTCTCGGTGGTGGTGCCGCCGCTGGAGTCGGAGGGCGCGTGGAATTCTACTCCGTCCGTGGACGGCGCATTGGCGGGCCGAGCCGGCAGCGTGCCGCTCCCCCGCAGGCTCTGAATCACCTGCTGGCTCGTCTCTGCGGGAATTGATGCAAGTCCGCTCTTCTCGTCGTGGAGGCCGATCTTTGCAAGAGCCTCGTCCATCTGCTGCTGATACTCGATGTTGAGCTCGATGGGGCCGCGGATCGGAACCCGGTCCGCAGAATCATCCACGGGATTGGGAATCAACCGGGGCAGGGGCGGTTCCTGCGTCTTCTGGAGCATCGGGGGAATGTTGGTTACCTGCTGTTGGTAGTTGTCCCAGAGTTTATAGCCGCCGGCCAGCAGGAAGATGGTTGCCACCGTTCCGATAGCCAGCCCGATGAACCACTTGCCGATAGCGGCGAGATTGGTGTCCCGCTCTTCATGTCCGTGGACCACGCCATCAGCCTGGGTGCCTTGTGGAGTGGTGAAAGCGGGGAGCGCGTGCTCCGGATCGCCCTCGAAGACGTGGTGGACGATTTCAGTTCTAGCCATGGTGGGCCTCCACATGCAGCGGGAGCGCGGACTCCAGACGCGGGTCGTGGACGGGGACCGCAGTCTTGTCCTTCAGGCCATTGGCCCAGAGGAAGAGCCAGATCCCGCCCAGCGCCAGCGGCGCGCCAAAGATGGCTAGGTTGAAGGTGGGCGCCGGGGTGAAGGTCGGCATCACCCACCAGAAGATGTCGAGGAGCCGCAGCACCACGATCAGCAGCCCAACCAGGCCCAGGCGGGCGGGGTCCTTCTTCATCTTGCTCTGCGTGAGGAGGATGAAGAAGGGCAGGAAGAAGTGGATGCCATTGATGGCCGCGAAGATCCACCAGTTGTTCCGGGTCCGCTCAATGTACCAGGAGACTTCCTCAACCGTGTTGCCGGAGTAAGTGATGATGAGCTGGGAGAAGCTCATATAGGCCCACAGCATGGTGAAGGCCAGCATGAAGTTGCCCAGGTCCCGGAGGAAACCGCTCGGCGCTTCCTGGATGAGCTTGGTCCGTCCCCCCAGGTAGCCTGCCAGCGCGATCATCAGCGCGAGCGTTGAGAGCCCCTGGGAGGCAAGCATCATTAATCCAAAGATGCTGGAGTACCAGTGCGGCGTGATCGACATGACCCAGTCGACCGCCGCGAAAGTTACGGTGATCACGTAGACCAGCAAGCCGGCGGCGCCCCACTTGTTGAGGGCCGTGCTGACTTTGGCGGTGGTCCGCTCATCCTGGGAGCGGTCCTGGGTGCCGCCCAGCTTCAGCAGGAAGTAGCCGAAGATCATCCAGATTGAGTAGTAGATGAAGGTCCGGACCATGAAGCCGGGGACGTTCAGCCACATCGCCTTCTTCTGAAGGATGGCGTCAGTCGCCGCTTCCGGCCGCGCCCACGAGTAGAGGTGGGGCATCCCGAGAAAGAGGATCGGCAGGGCCAGGATCAGCATCACCGGGAGCAATCGCACGCCGCTTTCCAGGAACCGGCGCAGGACGAAGCCCCAGCCGCCACCTACCGTGTGGTGCAGCAGCAGCAGCGCGAGGGAGCCGATGGAGATGCCGGCCCAGAAGGTATAGGCGTAGAGGTAGGACGCCCAGAACTGCGTGGCATTGGTCACCGCGCCAATGGCAGCAAGCACCGCGCCAATCACAGCCATTCCGGCGGCGAGCATCTGCAGCGACTGCAGTCTCGGTCCGATGACTTCGCCCAGTTTTACGCGGAGATCGTTAATGTCCACGGAGTGCCTTCAGTCGATTCGTCAAAACTAGTGGCCCGGAGTAACTGCGGAGCCTTCGGTGCCATGCGCGGGGTCCCGGGTCTCGGTGCCGCCCTGCGCGTCTTCTGGATGGAGCATCCGGTTCTGCCGTCGCGGATCCGGAATGCCAAGCGTTCGGGCGCGCCGTCGCTGGCCCTCCCACTGATCCACCGGCACCACGGGTCGGCGAGCCTGGATCACGCGGAGGTAGGCCGCAATGGCCCAGCGATCCGGCACCGGCACGGACTGCGCGTAGCTGTACATCACGCCGTAGCCGTTGGTGATCACGTCGTAGAAATGGCCCAGGGATGCTTTGCGGAGACGCGGGATAGCGTAATCGGGCGGGTGGGGGAAGCTGCGCCTGACCGCCATTCCCTCGCCGTCGCCCGTGCGACTATGGCAGGGGGAGCAATAGATGTTGTACCGCTCCTGCCCCCGGGAGAGCATTTCGGCGGTGACCGGGATCGGGGAGACTGCCAGCAACTTGCCGTCCGCACCGCGCCCGGTGTAGATCGGGTCGTCCTTGGAGAAATCGGAGCGCGATACAGCCCCCGCAGGGATCACTCGCGACGAGGAAGGCTCGCCCGGGGTGATGCCTCCCTCGTAGGGCTTGATGCGGGACTCGTTCCACATGCGGTACGACTGTGGCTGGCCGTCGCGGGTGCAGCCGGCGATGGCTAGCAGGCCGGAGAGCGCTCCGGCGCCCAGCATCCAGCACACCCCTTGGCACACCCCTTGGCGCGCGCGTTGGCCCAGGAATTGGAAAGATCGGTTGCGCACGGACCTAATTCCTCAACTCGACCGCGCTGACCCGGTCGGCACCCAGGCCAGACAGGAACTCGCGCGTCTGCAACAGGTCGAACTTGGGGTCGCTCGCCTCGATGCAGAGAAAGAACTTATCATCACTGGCCCGGTCGAAGCCGGGCGCGTCGAAGAGGGGATGGTAGGGCGAGGGAAGCCCGTTCAGCGCGAACATCCCCGCGATGCCGGTCAGCGCCGCCAGAAGCACCGTCACCTCGAAGGTCACGGGGATCCAGAGCGGCCAGGAAAAGACTGGCCGGCCCCCGATGTTGAGCAGGTAGTCCTGTCCCACCAGATATTGGATGCCCCCAAAGGCCAACACCGCGCCCGAGATACCCGCAGCAAGCATGATGTAGGGGACGTAGGTATCGGTCTGGCCCAGCGCCTCGGAAAGGCCTTCGACCGGGAACGGGGTAAAGCCGTCGATCTTGCGGAACCCGGCCGCGCGTGTCTGCTGCGAGGCCGCGATGAGTTCCGGCGCGTCCGGAAACTCGGCTACCAGGCCCCACAGGGTGAGGCCTTCCGCTTCGTCCGCGTTGACCGGATGGGCTACAGCTTGAGCCATTTCGTCTCTTTCCTCGTTCGGCTTTCTAAGGCTGCGCAGGATGTCTGCCGCAAAAACTGGTCGCTATTCGGCGCCTGCGTGGGCGTGACCATGCCCGTTGCCGTGTGTTTCGTGGCCCGCGTCGCCATGGCCGTGGATCCGCTGATGGTAGAGCATCTCCTTCATCTCCGCGATGGAGATGACTGGCAGCACCCGGCAGAACACCAGGAACATCAGGGTGAAGAGGCCCATGGTGCCCAAGAACATGGAGATGTCCACAATAGTCGGGTTGTAGTAGGACCACATCGCTGGGATGAATTCACGGTGGAGACTGGTCACGATGATGACGAACCGCTCCAGCCACATCCCGATGCTGACGAAAATCGAGACGATGAAGAGCACCGTAAGGTTGGTCCGCGCCTTCTTGAACCAGAGGATTTGCGGGACAATGCCGTTGCAGATGATCAAGGCATACCAGGAAGGCGCGTACGGCCCGGTCATGCGGGAGACGAAGGTCATGTAGCTCTCGTACTCGTTCGCGCTGTACCAGCCGAAGAAGACCTCCATGATGTAGCCGTAGAAGACGATCAGCCCGGTGGCCAGCATCACCTTGCCCATGTTTTCCATGTGCTTCATGGTGATGAGGTCCTTCAGTCCGAAGAACTGTCGGAGCGGAATGGCCAGGATGATTGTCATCGCGAAGCCGGCGAACACGGCCCCCGCCACGAAGTAAGGCGGAAAGATCGTACTGTGCCATCCGGGGGTGATGCCGGAAGCGAAGTCGAAGCTCACGATGGTGTGGACGGAGAGCACCAGCGGGGTGCTGAGGCCGGCCAGCAGCAGGTAGAGCTGCGTGTAGCGCCGCCAGTGGAGCGCCGATCCGCGCCACCCGAAGGAGAGGGCGCCGTAGATCCGCTTCGCCCAGATGTTGGTCGCCTTGTCCCGGAGCGTCGCGAGGTCCGGCACCAGGCCGACGAACCAGAAGAGCAGCGACACGGTCATGTAGGTCGAGATGGCGAACACGTCCCAGATGAGCGGGCTGCGGAACTGAGGCCAGAGGCCCATCGAGTTAGGTATCGGCAGCATCCAGTAGGCATACATGTGCCGACCGATGTGGAGCAGTGGATAGAGGCCAGCCTGCGCCACCGCGAAAAGGGTCATCGCCTCCGCGTACCGGTTGATGGAGGTTCGCCAGTTCTGGTGAAGGAGCAGGAGAATGGCGGAGATGAGCGTCCCCGCGTGCCCAATGCCGATCCACCAGACGAAGTTGATGATGTCCCACGCCCAGGAGACGGTGTTGTTGTTCCCCCAGAGGCCCACGCCGAAGAAGATCACGGCGGTGATGGCGGCCATCAACAGGCCGGCGATCATCCCCGCGAAGCCGACCGAGGCGAGCCAGCCGCGGGAGATGGGCCGGGTGAGGACGATGGACGAGATCTTCTCGGTCAGCGAGGCGTAGGTATGCCCCGGACCCATTAGCTCGAAAGTTTCTTCGTCGTAGCGCGCGGCTGCCATGCCTAGTGTCCTTCAGTCCCAGTGGATGTTGAGCCGTTGGCGGGTGCGCCGAGAGAGGGGGCGCCGTGAGAGGGGGTGCCGGGGGCCTCGCTGGAGTGGCCTCCGCCTGGGATCTCTTGCGAGTCGTTTGCGGAGTTGGGATTGCGAACTGCGGCCAGGTAGGAAGTTCGTGGCCGGGTGTTGAGCTCGCCCAGCACGGTGTAGTCCAGCGCCGTGCCCTTCATCTGGCGGACCTTGCTGCCCTTGCCTCCGTTGGACGTCTTGTCATTGAGATCCCCGAAGAGGATGGCGTTGGTGGGGCAGACCTGCTGGCAGGCGCTCTTGACGTCGCCGTCCCGGATTGGCCGGCTTTCCTTCTCCGCCTCAATGCGCGCTTCGTTCACGCGCTGGACGCAGTACGTGCACTTTTCCATCACCCCGCGTGACCGCACGGTGACGTCCGGGTTCTGCATCATCTGGATGGTGGGCGTCTTCTGGTCGCTGTACTGCAGGTAGTTGAACCGCCGCACCTTGTAGGGGCAGTTGTTCTCGCAGTAGCGCGTGCCGATGCACCGGTTGTAGGTCATCTCGTTGATGCCCTCGGCGCTGTGGCTGGTCGCTTCCACCGGGCAGACCGGCTCGCAGGGAGCCTTCTCGCAATGCTGGCAAGGGAGTGGCTGGAAGAGCGTCTCCGGGTTGTCCAGGCTGCCCTCGAAGTAGGTGTCGATGCGGATCCAGTGCATCTCCCGGTTGTTGGCGACTTGGTCTTTGCCCACCGTGGCGATGTTGTTCTCCGCCTGGCACGCAATGGTGCAGGCGTTGCAGCCAATGCAGGCCTGACCGTCGATCACCATCCCCCACGCAGGGATGGGCAGGTCGTTGTAGGCTCGGTCCTTGCTCTCCCAGACGCCGGGGCCCTTGGCACCAGGGTCCTTCCGGTCAGAGGGCCAGTCCTGGTTGTAGAGCGAAGGCGTTTCGCCCTCCGGGATGTGGACGCCGTGGCTCATGAAGTCGGGGTGGTCCGGGTGCGCCTTGAGCCCGGCCAGGGTGCCGACCTTGATGAGGTCTCGGCCTTCCATGTTGAAGTGCTGCTGGGCGCTGACCAGGCTGTAGTTTCCGCCGGCCTTCTCCACCTTCAGGCCGCCGTCGAAGCCGGGGTGGTCCGCCGTCCGCAGTTCGTAGGCGTTGAACCCGGTGCCGGTGCCGACCTTGCCCGCGCGCGTCCGGCCGTAACCCAGGGTGAGCGTCACCGCCCCGTCCGCATGACCCGGCAGGATCCACGCGGCGGCCGACATCTTGCGGCCCTTGTACTCCAGGCTGAGCAGATCGCCGTTCTGCGCTTTAAGGCGCTCGGCCATCTTGGGGCTGATCATCGCCGCGTTGTCCCAGGTGAGCTTGGTCAGCGGTTTCGGCAGTTCCTGGAGCCACGCGTTGTTCGCGAAGGCGCCATCCCAGATGGTGGGATCGGGCCGGAAGACCAGTTCATCGCCACCGCTCTCCCGACCGGCGGGCATGGCGGCGGTGAAGCCTGCGCCCGTCGTCACTGGGATTGGTGCGGATGCGGAGTTGGGAACGGTACCCTTGATAAGAAGCTGGTGCCAGAACTTCTCGAAAGCCGCGTTGCGCGGGCGGGACTGAGCCACGTTCCGCTCACCCTCGGCGATGGCGCTCTCACTCGTCAGCGCCCCCATGGCGCTGGCTGTGTCGCCGCTGTCAGCAGGTCGGGGTGCGTAGCTGGGGCTGGTGGTCTGCCAGTGGGAGCGGACGAGGTCGTACCCAGCCCGCGTGTCCGAATTGTTCAGCCAGGCCAAGACCTCGTGAAGCGACCGGGTGGCGTAGAGCGGGGTGATCAGCGGCTGGATGATGCTGGCGGTGCCGTCATAGGAACGTGCATCGCTCCAGGTCTCCAGGTAGTGACTGGCGGGGAGGTGCCAGTGGCACTCGACCCCGGTCTCGTCGTCATACAGGCCCATGTGCAACCGGAAGTTCACCTTGCCCAGGGCGACTTTGAAGCTGAGGTCGGCCGGAGCGTCATAAACTGGATTGCATCCCAGGATCAGGAGGTTGGTCACCTGCCCCTTGTTCATGGCGGCGACGAGGCTCTTGAGCGACGGGTCCCCCGTGGGTCGGACCAGCACCGGCTCGTGAAAGGTGACCGTCTTCCCGATGTTCCCGAGGGCGCTGTTGATCGCGAAGCAAAGGGCGTGGACCTCCGCCGGCATGTGCGGCCCCGCCAGCACGAGGCTGGTGCCAGGCGCGGCCTTCAGGTCCGCGATGAGCGCCTCCATCGTACCGGATGGAACGGACTGCTGCTTGGCGCCTGGCATTCCCGCCACGCCGGCCGAGGCCGCAGCCGCGATCTCTCTCGCCACGTCAAAGATGGCACTTGGCTTGGCCGGGAAGCGGTGATCCGCCTTGGCGCCGGTGATGGAGGCCGTGCTCTCGATGACGTAGAGCCGGTTCATCTCGGTTTTGCCTTCGCGCACCAGGCGGCCGTTGATGAAGTCACGCGCGTAACGGACGCTGCCCGGCTCTTCCAGCAGGAAGTCAGCATCCAGCGAGACGATGGTCGTGGCACGGTCGAAGTGGTAGACCGGCTCCAGTTCGCGGCCGAAAGCCAGCTTCGCGCCGGCCAAAACGCCCTCGCGTCCAGCCGGAGCGTGCGTGTGGATGCGCGCGTTCGGGAACGACTTCTGGAACCGGGTAATCTGCGCAGCGAGGGTGGGCGAGCTGGAAGGGCCGATCAGAAGCCGCAGCCCGGTGCCGCCGTTCTTGCGAAGGCGCTCGAAATGCTCTTCCGTGATTCCCTCGAAGTTCTCCCATGAGGAGACATCGCCGCCGTTGCGCACGGTCTGCGACCGATCTGGGTCGTACAGCCCCAGCAGCGATGCCTGCGTGAAAGCATCGGTGGCACCGAGGCTGGCGGGATGGTCCGGGTTCCCTTCCAGCTTGATCGGCCGACCCATGGTGCTTTCGCCCAGGATGCCGATTCCGTAACCGTCTCTGGTGAAGGTGCTGGTGTAGAAGAGCGGCTTGCCCGGAACGAGGTTCTCCGGCTGCTCGATGTAGGGGACAATCTTCTCCGCCGGCTGGTAGGCGCATCCGCCCACCCCGGCGAGCGCGAGGGTAGCGCCCATGAGGCGAAGGAAATCGCGCCGGGCGAGGGGCGTGTACTCCCTCGGTGCCTGGTGAGGGAACTCCTTCTCCAGGTAGGTCTGGAAGGCCGGCGTTCCCGCGACCTCTTCCAATGAGCGCCAGTACTGCCGTCCTGTGGAACTCTGCAGCTTCTGCCGGATCGCCCCAATGTCGAGGCGGTCTGAACCGGAACGCTGCAACTGCGTCAGCGGAACGAAGGCACCCGCGCTCCCGATGGCGGGAGTGCTCTCGACCTTGTCGGCGCCGGTTCCGTTGTTGGGTTGCTCTTCCATTCTCGATCTTCCGTTTTCGCGCCTGGCTTCCGGGCCGGGGTCCGGCGGGGATCACCGCGCCCGCAGTCGGCGTTCAAGCCGTGCCGCGTTCCGAGGAGAGGGGCGCTCAAGGCGCAGGTTGTGTCTGGCGACTGTAGCTGGCGTCAGTGTCTGGCGACTTGGGCTAGTGATGGCAAGTAGAACAGTTGGTCATCTGGAACGTGCTCAGGACGTGGTATTCCTTCGCCAACTCCTCGCCGCTGGGGACCTTTTGGTCTGCCTTCGGTTTCCAATTCATCTCGTACACATACTCTTTGGGGCGCAGGTTCTTGGCCGGGTCACGATGGCAGTCAAGGCACCATTGCATCGTGAGCGTCTTCTCCTTCCACACCAGCGGCATCTCGTCGATGCGGCCGTGGCAGGAGACGCAGGCCACGCCCTTGGTCACGTGGATGCTGTGGTTGAAGTAGGTGAAGTCCGGAAGGTCGTGCACGCGGTTCCATTGGATCGGCGTGTTGTTCCGGTAGCTATCAATCACCGGCTTGAGCTCTGGGCTGTCGTTCCAGATCTGGGAGTGGCAGCTCATGCAGGTGTGGGTGGAGGGCATTCCTGCAGAAGCCGCCTTGTCCACCGACGTGTGACAGTAGCGGCAGTCGAACCCTTCGTCACCCACGTGATGCTTGTGGCTGAACTGTATCGGCTGGGGCCGCGGCAGCCGCACCTGGGTGGTGTAGCTCATGTTGAAGAAGTAAACCGAAGCGCCCAGGATCGGCACCGCCGCTGCGACACCGCCAATGCTCAGGCGCGCCAGGATATTCGTGCTGGGATGAAAGATCTGGGCCATTCACATGCTCGTTCGGGTGCCGGTCCGCTTTTGCCGGTCCGTGTTTGCGGCTCGCGGAGTCCGAAGGATCGGAACTAGTGCATCGTCCTGTCCACTGCCATCGCGAGGAAGAGCAGGGCAAGGTAAACCATCGAATACTTGAACAGGGACCGGGCTGCTGGACGGTCCGGGGTCCGGTACAGCCTGAAGCTGCCGAGCAGGAGGAAAGCGTTGAGGAGCACGACCGCCGCGAGGTAGATCCACCCGGTTCCCTGACTGCCCGGCATCATCGCCGGAACGGCGGAGATCACCACCGTCAGGACCGCATAGCAGGCGATCTGGATGACGGTCGCCCGCTCGCCCCGGACCACCGGAAGCATCGGGACGCCCGCCCTCGCGTAATCTTCTTTCAACATCAGGGCCAGCGCCCAGAAATGAACCGGGGTCCAGAGAAAGATGATGCCGAAGAGGCACCAAGCCAGAGGACTGAGCTCGTTCATGACCGCCGCCCAGCCGACCAACGGCGGGAAAGCTCCGGCCGCTCCGCCAATCACAATGTTGAGGTAGGTGCGCCTCTTCAGGAGCAGCGTGTAGACCAGCACGTAGAAGGCGAGGCCGGACCAGGCCAGCATCGCGGTGAGCATGTTGGCGGAGAGCCAGAGCAGCAGGAATGAGCCGATCATCAGCACCAGCGCGAATGCCAACGCGTTGCGAGGCGTGATGGCACCGGCCACTGTGGGGCGGTTGGCCGTGCGGCCCATGGCGAGGTCGAGGTCGCGTTCCAGCACCATATTGATGGCGTTGGCGGCCCCGGCGCTCATATAGAGGCCGAGGCCCACGGCCACGCAGAGCCAGAATCCCGGTGCCTTTTGGTTCTGCCCGGCGGCGATGAACATGGCGGTCAGGGTGGTGAAAACGAGGAGGCTCTGGACGCGCGGCTTGGTCAGCGCCAGGTAGGCCTTCCAACCCACCGGACCGGCGGCAACCCCCTCGGGGAGCGGCGCGGAAGGGACGGTGCCAGGTCCGGCGGCCTCAGCCTGTGGCACCCCCTGCGCGAGGGCGGTCGCGGTCATCAAGACCAGGCTGATCCAGAAGAGGTCTGCCAGGAACAGGTGGACGAGTTGCATCCAGACCGGTGCCATCAGGGCGTAGTTCAGGAATCCAGCCCCGATCTGCACGAGGTAGAGGGTGATCACACCCGTCGAGAACTTGCGGACCATCGGGTCCGGTCGAAGATTCTGGACCAGGCCGGCCACCAGCGCGATGTAAATCCCGGTGCTCAGCGCAATCAGCGGATGGTAGATGCGCAGACTGGCGATGGGGTGCTTGATCAGCCGCGCGGCCTCGTGGCTGCTCGCCTGGAAGAGGGTGTCGCCAAGGGCGGTGATGGCACCGCTGATTCCGAGAAGGAGACAGGCGACCAGCGCGCCGGCCAGCGCCCATCCCACCGCGCCCTGGCCGCGAAGCTGGAGCGTTCGGTTGCCGACACCCCACCAGGCGGTGAGTATGCATGCCATCAGCAGCAGGAAGGTCGCCACTAGGTGCGAGGGCATCACGATGACGCGCTGGATGCTCTCGTCGTAAGCTACCAGCTTGAAGAGCACCAGTCCGGCGCCGATCAGCGCCTCCAGCAGCGTAAAGACCAGCACCCAGACCGCAGCCGCGCGGGTGGGGTTTCCCTTGGGGAAGGCTTGGAAAGCCCATATCACCAGCGCCAGCACCATCGGTAGCAGGATGCCGGTCGAGACGCGGTGACCAAACTCGATGAGCGTCTTCGCCTGCTTGAAGTCCGGTAGGATCTCGCCGTTGCAGTGCGGCCAGTGCTGCCCACAGCCGTCACCGGAGACCGTGGCGCGGACGAACGCGCCGCCGAGAATGACCACCAGGTTGTAGGCCAGCACTCCCCATGCGTAGTGGTGGAAGCGAATTGCAGCCATCGGCTTGGTCATCTACGGAGAGCCTGCGTTGCCACAAGCGAGGCGGTCATTGGGGCGAAGAGGTCGAGCAGTGGTGCGCGTTACCGGGAGTCTAGGCGCGTTGCGAACAGGTGGCAAACAAGTCAAGTTAATCAGTGCATTCGCGGCCAGCGGCAGTCGATGGGGGGATCGATCCCGGACCGAATGCGGCTTCCAGTTGGCCTTCACCGGGGTTCTATCACTCGGTTACGCCGGGAACGACAGCCGTATTCATTGAATGTTGCCGCCCTGTTGATAAGCAGCGGCTGAACGCGGCTTTCGCACCGATTCTCACAGGAGCCGACCGTCGTGAACTTTATCACAACCTCCCCCGAGAGACGGCCCGGCAGCACCGTAAGGGTGCGACCGCGTTTCTCAGGTAAGTTGGCATCCTGGAACGGGGTTACTCGCAGCGAAGTACTCGTCCGCGTCTCCTTGACCTACTTCACCTCCGCATCGGTCTGTGGAGATGTCGTCAGGCGTCCGTTCTATATGCCAACCCCTGGACACAGGAATGCGTTCCTCGGTGCAGGACAGGCGTGGCTGGATCCCCGCACGGCACGGGCCGCTTCGCAGGTAGGTTGCTTCTCGAGGATTACGAAGGGCGGCATAGTCCGACGCCGGTTCGGGTACAGCGGTGGGTTGTCCCGCCCCCCGTCACTGAGCCGTAACTCGCAGTAAGCCCTGCCCGTTCTAGGACGGCTTGTGAGCCGCAAGCTGATGGAAGCCGGGTGTCTCGAGGGGGTGGGGCCGCGCGGTCATCGCCGTGCGCACCGGTTCGGGCACGCCGGCCAGATCGAGGTGGTCCGCCAATGCGGTGAGGACCCATTCGCAGAAGAGGCCGTTGTAGTGGTTAAAGGCGAGGAACACGCTGCCGCTCCAGATCGCCTGCACCACACCTTCGCCGGTGCGAGCGAGAAGCGCCGTGAGTACTTCCAGCGCGTCGACGCAGAGGCTGATCTCTTCGCCGGGAAGCCGGTCCAGCAGTCCCTCGAAGTGGCGGGATACAGCCACCTGCGCGCCGGTCATCTCGTAAGGCAGGTAGCCCTTCAGGATCACCGCCACGCCTCGGGCCACGGCGGCTTCAAGCTCCGGGCGAAGCTCTTCAAGGGGACGGGGGCCGGCGCTCATGATCACCACGCTCCGCGCATCCGTGATCATGCAGCGTGCACGGGCCATGACCTGATCGCGTGTGCGTAGCTGGTAGACGCGCTCGTCCTCTTGAGGCGCGCCCGACTGCGAGAGGGCCTCCAGCGCCAGGGCGCGCGCGGCCGAAAAGCGGCGTTCGATCTGGTTTAGAAGCTCCTCGTGGGGAACCGCGCGGCAGAGGCGACTCGATCCCTCATCGACGAGCACCGCGCCCTTGCCTTCAAGGGTGGCAATGGCCTTGTAGGTGTTGGCGGTCGGCTTCCCGATAGCCTGGGCCACACGGTAGCCAGTGGCCGGCGACTCCTGCAGCAAGAAGGTATAGATGGCCGCTTCCAGCTCCGTGAACCCAAGAGCCTGCAGCGACGTGACGCTCTCCTCATCCATGAAGCTACTATTCGACATAGGTGAGGCAGGACCCTCGTCTGCTGGTTCTGCCGCCTAGCAAGCAGGCGCTGGCCCCGCATCTTTCCGGTTGGGGCAGTAGGGGAGATCTGCTAGGAAAGTCACTTGGGCCTGGCTTTGTTGGGTCACGACCCAGGTGCTACCCCTACACCGCCGGCACAGGGGCCGTGCCTTCTGAATGCGCTGAGGAATCCGGACGCAATGCAGCGACCGCCGGGGTGTGGACCTCAGACATCACGGTGTCGGAAGACGCTTCCCGCGCCCGCGTACCGGCCCACTCGCGGAGTTCGTCGATCCGCTCCTTCATGGTCCGGCTGAGCGGCACCGAGATTCGGATGCTGTGCAGCACATCTTCCGTGCCGATGTCCCGTTCCGCATCGAACGCCTCATAGAGCGCAGCCACGATCGCCTGTTCAATCTCTGCGCCGCTGAAGCCGATGGAGGCGTTGGCCAGCGCTGTTATGTCGAAGTTGGCGGGGTCCCGCTTCCGCTTGCGCAGGTGGATATGGAAGATCTCGCGCCGCTCCGCCTCGCCGGGGAGGTCGACGAAGAAGATCTCGTCGAAGCGGCCTTTGCGGAGAAGCTCCGGCGGCAGCATGTCGACCCGGTTAGCGGTGGCGACCACGAAGACGGGTGCGCTTTTCTCCTGCAGCCAGGTAATGAAGCTTGCGAAGACTCGTGCTGTTGTGCCGCCGTCGGTCTGGCCACTGCTCTGGGTGCCGGAGAAGCCCTTCTCCAGCTCATCCAGCCAGAGAACGGCGGGCGCAATCGACTCCGCCATGCGGATCGCCCGCCGCATATTCTCTTCGCTCTGCCCCACGATGCCGCCGAAGAT
>JANPLG010000340.1:0-11378 GCA_031426395.1 Actinomycetes bacterium | reverse complement strand
GCCCGCCGCCGCCGAAGCGCACCTGGCCGAACTCGACCGGGATGTTCCCTCGCCCGCCGTCTCCGCGCGAACCTATGCCCGGGTGGGGCAGGCAATGGAGAAGAGCGGCGAGACCCGTCGCGCCCTCGGCTTCTTCCAGACGGCGTACAAGGCACACCAGACCGCAGGGATGGAGTCGACCGAGGGTCCTGCGATCCTGCTGGGACTGGGGCGGGCGATGACCCACACCGGCAAGGCGGCCGAGGCGGAGCCGCTTCTCCGGGAGATCGTGGAGCGCCACCCGCGCAGCCCGCAGGCCCCCGAAGCTCTCTATGCCCTCGCCTGGACCGCTTCAGACGCGGGGCGACCGGCGGAGGCGCAACGCTACTTCACCCGCCTCACTTCGGAACACTCTCGCCACCCCCTTGCCACGGACGCGCACTATCGGCTGGGGGAAGCCTCCTTTGCCGGGGAAGCGTGGAAGGAAGCTGCTGACCACTACCGCCACGCGGCCACGGGCTCCGGCCGGGGTTCCGAGGCCGCAGGCTACCGGCTGGGTTGGACGTTGCGACGGCTCAAGGAGCACGCTGCGGCGGCCGCAGCTTTCCAGGCCGCTGCTGACCGCTTCCCCAAGGGCACCCTCGCCGTTGAATGTCGGATCCGCGCCGGCGAGGACTACCTGCAGGTCGAGCAGGAGAAGCCATCCCTGACCCAGTTCCAGGCGGCCCTGATCACCCTGGGGGAACCGACCACCGCCGAAGGCCGCGAACTGCAAGTGCAGGCGAAGGTTGGCGCGGCGTGGGCCAGTCTCCTCTCCGGTGACTTCGACGGTGCCCGTGCGCTGACCGACGGCCTGGCCCTTCCGTCCAACGGTTGGCAGGGGGGCCGCGCACAGTTGGCCCGCGCGGAGTCGTTCTACTTGAAAGAGGGTCCCAAGGCCGCGCTGCCGGAGTATCGCAAGGCGGCTACGCTCTTCGGAAAGCACGTGGACATCGCTGGTGAGGCGCTCTTCCGGGCCGGAGAGTGCCACGACAAGCTGAAGAACCCCGTCGGCGCCCGTGCGGCATGGCAGCGGACGGTGGACGTCTACCCCACCTCGGAATGGGCCATTCGGAGCCGCGAGAAGCTCAACGCCATCCCCGCAGTAGAGACGACCCAGGCCGTAGAAGCGCCGCCCGCTCCCGTCAAAGTCACGCCGGAAGCCAAACGGGCAGCTAAGCCCGTAGCCAAACCGGAAGCGGAGCCTGCCAAACCGGAAGTCAAGCCAGCCAATCGGTAGTCAAGCCGGCAAAACCGGTAGCCAAGGCAAAGAGGAGGCCCACGACCCCTCCGGCCCGCCGTCGCGTAACGAAGCCGTAGAGCACGGTCATTCCCCGGAAGGGCAACACCTGCTGGACAGCCACCGCTTCATGTCCGAGGGAATCCCGGGTAGATCCCAGGCAACGCCACACCAGCGGTAGCTGACCGTCCCGCTCAGTCGATGGTATGAACTTCTCCAATTCGAAGTCACAGACTACTCATCGAGACGAGAGGAAATCCTCCGAATTGGAACTCTCCCCCAGGATCGAGGGCCGGGGGGCGGAACCTCGGCCAAGCGGCATCTGACCGGGCCTCGGCACCTCGCTGCGCGACCACACCTCGAGAGTTGAACGCCGTGAAACCATCAACGTGTAAGCAGGATCACCGCCGCGCAGGTGATTGCCCAGAGGATCCCGCACATCAGCAGTCCACGGTCTTCCAGGAGTTCGGAGGAGGGGTCGCCGCCCTTGCCGTGCTTGTGGGTCAGATAGAAGAAGCGGAGCACCCCGTAGATCACGAAGGGGATGGTCAGCATCATCGGCCGCCGCTGTTCCGTGGCGTGGGAGCTGAAGGTGTAGAGCATGTAGGCGACCAGCGTGCACCCCGTGAAGATCACGATGAGCTGGTCCAGCATCTCCACCGTGTACTCCTGCAGGATCTTCCGGTGGTTGCCGGCGTCCGTCAGGGTGGTCAGCTCGTTCCGGCGCTTCGCCAGGCCCAGCAGTAGCGCGCCCAGGGTGGTGCAGACCAGAAGCCACGGGCTGATCTCCACCGAGATAACCACCGCGCCCGCCGCCGCCCGAATGACGTAGAACGATGCCAGCGTCATCACGTCGATCAGCACGATGTGCTTCAGGTAGAGGCTATAGGCAAAGGTAAGCACGACGTAGATGATGCAGACAATTGCAAAGTCCCGACCCAGCGCCACGGCCCCCAGCAGCCCTATCAGCGCCAGCATCGCGGAGGTTATCTGGGCCGTCGGAATGCTCACCAGGCCGGCGGCCAGCGGACGGTGCCGCTTGCGGGGATGCTGGCGGTCCTGCTCGATGTCGCAGATGTCGTTGACCAGGTAGATGGAGCTGGCCAGGGCACAGAACACCGCCACTGCCGCCGCCACCTTCAGCCAGTCCGCCGCTCCGTGGTGCTGATCCAGCGTGAAGACCAGGCCCGCCAGCAGCACGCCGTTCTTGACCCACTGCTTGGGCCGGAGTGCCAGGAAGAGCGCCAGGGGCGCGGGGATCTTTTTCGCCGTCACGTCAGACATACGTCGCTGTCATCTCCCAGCAATAGGCGGAGGGCGGCGGGCCGGGCAGAGGCGCGGGCCACGCGGACATTCCGTCCCAGCAAGCTGTCCTCAATGCGCTGGCCCGGCGCGGTGATGCGGCTGTTGTCGAGAATGATACTGTGCTCGATTTCGGCGCTGGTGATGCGGGCACCGTCGCTGATGCTGGTGTAGGGGCCGACGAAGGTGTCCTCCAGCCGGCATCCCGCCCCGATGACCGCTGGGCCGCGGACCACGGTTCGGATCAGCTCGCTACCTTCGCCCACCTGCACTCGGCCAATCACCTTGCTCTCGGCGTCCAGGGTGCCGTCGATGCGCGTTTGGATCTCGTCCAGGACCACGCGGTTGGCCTCCAGCATGTCGTCCTTCTTCCCGGTGTCCAGCCACCACCCCTCGTGGATGTGGCTTCGGACCGGGTGGTGGTGGTCGACCAGCTTCTGGATGGCGTCCGTGATCTCCAGCTCCCCTCGGGCGGAGGGCTTCAGCGTGGCGATCATCTCCAGGATGCGGGGTGAAAAGAGGTAAACGCCCACCAGGGCCAGGTCACTCTTCGGGTTCTGCGGCTTCTCTTCCAGGCCGATGATGTGTCCATCCGCCGCCAACTCCGCCACGCCGAAGGAGCGCGGGTTGTCGACCCGCTTCAGCAGGATCAGCGCGTCCGGGCCGGTCTGGTTGAACTCCTCCACAAAGCGCTTCACCCCGTGCTGGATGAGGTTGTCGCCCAGGAACATGATGAACGGCTCATCGCCCAGGAAGTCGCGCGCGGTCCAGACGGCGTGGGCCAGCCCCAGCGGGTCGGGCTGGTGGATGTAGGTCACCCTCGCATCGAAGCGTGAGCCATCGCCGACCGCCGCCGTCACCTCCGCGTGCGTGTCGCCGACAATGATCCCGATCTCCTCCACTCCCGCCTCGCGGATCGCTTCCAGCGCGTAGAAGAGGATCGGCTTGTTGGCCACCGGAATGAGCTGCTTGGCGCTCGTGTAGGTGAGCGGACGGAGCCGCGTGCCTTTGCCGCCGGCCAGAACGAGTGCTTTCACAGAATGCCCCTTGAAAAGTATGAGAACGAGTAGGACGAAGAGAATTCAATTGCTGAAGGCCGATGGATGAGGCCCTCTTGTAGTATCGGCAGCCGGGCCCGCCGCACAACGGCTCGGGATTGCAGTAACCTCAGGCAGCACCCAAGCAGGAGCGCGATTTCAATTCCCCTGAACGCGCTCCATTCTAGCAGCATTCAAGCAAGCACCACGCTCGTCCATCCTTAACGTATCATGCCAGCCCCCAGCCCTTTCTCGCCCCCTTTCTCGCCTCCTTCTGGCCGCTCCGAGGAGATCGTGGACTCCCTCCACGGACAGCAGGTGCCGGACCCCTACCGATGGCTAGAGGACGTCTCCTCGCCCGAAGTCCAGGCATGGATGGAGGCTCAGGATCAGGCTGCTCGGGACTACCTGTCTGCGCTGCCGGGCCGAGCGCGCATCGCAGATCGGCTGCGGGAGCTCTTCTACGTCGACTCCGTTAGCGCCCCCCGGAAGCGCGGTAGCCGCTACTTCTATACGCGCCGGCACGCGGATCGTGAGAAGGCGGTTGTCTACTGGCGGGACGGCGATGCAGAAGCGGGTGAAGAGCGGGCGCTCCTCGATCCGAACACGATGAGCGAGGACGGCAGCACGTCACTGGGCGTCTGGGTGCCCACGCTGGATGGCTCCCGCGTCGCCTACTCCCTGCGCGAGAACAACGCGGACGAGGCTACGCTCTACCTGTTGGAGGTCGCCACCGGTGCCGTCAGCGCCACCGATGTCATCCCGGGAGCCCGCTACGCCACCCCGCAGTGGGTGCCGGACGGGAGCGGCTACTACTACGCCTACCTCCCCACTGACCCCGATATTCCGGTCGACATCCGCCCCGGGCTGACGGAGATCCGCTACCACGCCCTCGGGACGGACCCCGCCGCAGACCCGGTGATCCATCCCGCCCTGGGTGACCCGCAGGTCTTCCTGCGCACCGCCATCTCCCGTGACGGGCGCTGGCTCTTCATCTACCGCCAGCGCGGCTGGAACCGGACCGAGATCACCTTCCGGGACCTGCATGCCACCGATCCCGACGTGCTAGGTGCCTGGACGCCGCTGGCCGTGGGGCGGGATCACAGCTACAGCGTCATCGCGTGGCAGGACCGCTTCTACATCTGGGCCGACGAGGAGCCGCGCGGCTGCGTCTACCGCGCGGACCCGTTGCGACCGGAACGGGATCAATGGGATCCGCTGGTGCCTGAGCGGGCGGATGCCACGCTGGACAACTTCCAGATCATCGGCGGGCACCTGGTGCTCACCTACCTGCGCAACGCGGCCAGCGAGCTGGAGATCCGGACGCTGGAGGGCGAACCGGTACGCGCCGTGCCCCTTCCGGGGATCGGCACCTGCGGCGGGATGACCGGCAACCCGGAAGAAGACGAGGCTTACTTCACCTACACATCCTTCGACCGACCTGCTGAGGTCTACCGCACCCGCATCAGCACCGGCGAGACCGACCTCTGGGCGCGGGTGGATGTCCCGATCGATCCGGAGCCGTACCAGGTGGAGCAGGTCTGGTATCCGTCACGAGACGGCACCCGGATCTCCATGTTCCTCGTGCGGCGCAAGGACATCCCGAGGGACGGAAGCACTCCCTTCCTGTTGTACGGCTACGGCGGCTTCAACGTCAGCCTGACGCCTTCATTCGCTGGGTCGCTCTACGCGTGGCTTGAGCGGGGCGGCGGCTATGCGCTCCCAAACCTTCGCGGCGGGGGCGAGTACGGCGAAGAGTGGCACCGCGCAGGGATGCAGGCGAATAAGCAAAACGTCTTTGACGACTTCCTGGCGGCGGCCGAATACCTCATTGCGGAGGGCTACACCCGCCCGGAGCGGCTGGCGATCCGGGGCGGCTCCAACGGCGGTCTGCTGGTCGGCGCGGCGATGACGCAGCGCCCCGACCTCTTCCGCGCCGTCTCCTGCGGCGTGCCGCTCCTCGACATGCTCCGCTATCATCTCTTCGGAAGCGGGCGCACCTGGATTCCGGAGTACGGGGACCCGGACGTGGCGGAGGAGTTCTGCACGCTCGCCGCCTACAGCCCCTATCACCATGTCAAAAAAGGCACCCGCTACCCGGCGCTGCTGATGCAGAGCGCGGATCATGATGACCGGGTCGACCCGATGCATGCGCGCAAGTTCGTGGCTCTGGTCCAGTCCGCGACTATGGGCGAGCACCCGGTCCTGCTCCGCATCGAGAAGCACGCGGGTCACGGTGGCGCCGATCTGGTGCGGGCGGCGGTGGAGCAGGGCGCGGACCTCTACGCCTTCCTCTGCCACGAACTAGGCGCGAACGCACAACCCGTCGAGTAAAGACAGCCATTGAAAGCAATGGAGGGTAGGGCGATGAAGCAGCGACAACCAGTTGGGACGGGTCGGCGGATGGTGCTCGGCCTACTCGCGTCAGCGCTCCTCGCGCCGCTCATGCCGGGCGCAGTGGGAGCGCAGGTGGAAGAGCTATTCTCCCGCCACGTTCAGGTGTTTCGGCCGGTGGGAGAGTTCGCCCCCAACATCATCAAACTCTCGCCGCCCGGTGCCGGATGGCAGGAGGTCGATGGGAAAGAGCACGGCTTCCGCCTGCGCCTCCCCCCAGCCGCGAAGCTGGATGCAACGGTGAAGGAATCACGGGTGCTGCACGTGATGTTCGCGCCGGAAGGCCCCGCTCCGCGTCCTGAGCTGCGCATCGACGCCTTCACCCCGGAGCCCGGCGAACCCACGGCCGTCGATCCCGACTACGCGGACGACTACGCCGAGGAGTACCCGAAGTCGTTCAAGGGGAAGTTCAAGGTCACGGACCAAGGAACGCTGGTGATCGGCAAGCAGAAGGCGCGGCTGGCGTATGTGGGTGGGACCTACCTCCAGGGTGCCGTCTCCGCTTACCGGATGCAGTGCGCCTACCTCAGTCCCAAGCGCCAGATCTTCCTCACCTTCGACTGCTCCGAAGCGGACTGGGAGCGCTACTCCACCGAGATGGGCCAAATCCTGCTCTCCTTCGAGGGAACGGCTAAGGGCAAGTAGGACAGACCAGGCACCGAAGGGTCATTTGCTCGAAGGCTCGGGCCGCAGTAGGAAGGCGCGCTGCGACTCGCCGCGCTCTTCGGTGAGCCGGCCGGTTCCCGCGATGAGACCGCGAGTGCTGATGGCGGTGGGCGACTGTAGCTTCCACTTTGATCCATCCCGCACGAGACTGTTCAGATCGTGAACTCGCCCATCCCGCCAGAGGGCGGCGAAGGAGTGGTTCTCCCCTTCTCTCGGGAAGTAGAAGCACTCACCGACGATGTCACCCCGGTCATTCACTGCCGCCGCCCTTGAGCCATAGCCGTTGGGAGTGGGTAGCAGGTCCAGCTTGCCGTCACGCCAGCTAACCCCGTTCCAGGGGTTCTCTAGCCAACCTACGGCCAAACCCTTGGCATTCACAGCTCTGCAATCTCCAAGGCGATCTCGGGAGGGGAGTAGGTCGGATCTGCCGTCCTTCCACCGGCAGGCTCGGCTGTACCCCCTGTGGGGACTGAAGGACGTTCCATTGGGAGCGCTCGGAACGGAGCCATAGAGGGTGCCTTGCGCGTCCACCCCAACTACGATGGCGTCTGATGGAATGGATTTGAGTAGATCCCGGCAACGGCCATCCTTCCAACTCACGAAGCTTTGCGTTTCCTCGTCGCGCACGAGTCCCAGCACCGTTCCATCATTTTGGATGAGAACTGCTTCTCCTTCGCGCTTGTCAAGCTGTTCGACCGCGTAGTTCCGCTGCTTCCGCCAGATCACAGGGAAGTCAGACCCGCGTTTGTCCTCGGCGAATCCAGCGATGTCGCCTCGCGAATTGATCCCAAGCGCTTTGCCGTAAGTGCCGCCGAGGGTGGGTAGGCTGCGCGCTTTGCCTGACTTCCAATAGAAGGGCGTCGAAAGCAGGCTGTTTAGGTGGCCAGGAGGGACGTGGCGGTAGCCGTACCCGGCAACAACACCATCGTCATTCAGCGCTGTCACAACGGTGACGTCCGAGAAGGCTCCAACGTCCTCGATACGGTACCTGGGCGCGCCCGCCTGATCATGCGCAGTGGCCAGGCCGCTTGCCCCTGAGACGAGGAGCAAGGCAAGGAGTAGTCGGCGGGGATGGGGGAGCATCGGCGCAATACCGGTTGGTGTTCCTCGTTTGACGCCAGAACGCCGACCCGAGTAGCGGCGCAGTTTACGGGCGAGAGCGCGGGAGCCAGGCACCCTCGCCCAAGCTCACTTCCCGGCGGGCTCCGTCTCAGGCTTGGTGAGCGGTGCGCCGGGTTGGAACTCCTCGCGGCTGATGAAGCCGTCCCTATTAACGTCCCGCATCGTGAACCACCTTTCCGCTTCGGCGGGGGCGCGATCCGCGCTGAATTCCGCTTTGGTGAGGCGGCCGTCGCCGTCCTTGTCCAGCCGCTGGAAGAGGGCGGCCCGCTGCTGGCGCATGTTGCCGGGGTTCTGCGCCGCCGCGCCTCCGCCTGCAGGGATGGCGGGGAGGGGGAGGTAGTCGTAGTCCAGGATCATCTTCTCCGTCATCGCCACCAGCAACTCGCGCTGGACAGCGGCATGCTCCGGCTTGCCGAACACGTTGTTCAGTTCGGATGGGTCCGCATCCAGGTCGTACAGCTCGTAGACGGGGCGGGGCGTGGTGAAGTAGGTCTTCCGTAGCGGTTCCGCCAGGGTGCCGTTCACGTTCGCCTCGGTGATCTCTCGCCAGCCGGCGCCGCCCGCGCTGTCGACCGGGCTGTACGGAACCCACGGAGTGCAGTTGTAGATCAGCTTGAAGCGGTCGCTCCGGACGGCGCGGGAGAGGTCGTACCCGCTGCTCTTAATGGTCTCCGTCACCGGGGCGGATCCGTGGGGGCCTCGCTCGATGAAGAGGTGCTTGCGCGGCGTGAAGGTCTGGCCCTTCAGCAGGGGCAGGATGCTCTTGCCGCTGATCCGCTCCGGCACCTTCGCGCCAACGGCCTCGAGCAGCGTCGGGGCGAGATCCTCGCCGCTCACCAGCGCCTTTGATTCGCCGCCAGGCTTCACCACGCCCGGCCAGCGGACCAGGAACGGGACATTGGAGCCGGGATCGTAGAGCGACCCCTTGCCGTGCGGGAGCGCCGCGCCGTTGTCCCCCGCGAAGACGACGATGGTGTTCTCGGCCAGCCCCTTGGACTGGAGCAGGTCCAGGATCGCCTTCACCGAAGCGTCCAGACGGTTCACCTCGCCGCAGTAGTCAGCGAACTGGCGGCGGACTCCGGGAAGATCCGGCCAGTGGGCCGGCAGCTTGAGGGAGGCGGGGTCCGGTGCTTCCGCCTGCGCTTCCCACGGGTGGTGCGGGTCGCTGAAGTTCATCCAGAGGAAGAACGGCTTGCCTTCCGGCTTCTTCCCCAGGAACTCCGTCATCTGGGCGACCGTCGCCCGATCCGGTCCGCTGTTGACATAGTCGAAGCGCTCGCGGAAGGTCTGTAGGGCGTGTTTCTGGAGCAACTCCCCTGGCACGCCGCCTCGATTCCCTCCGACGGGTCCGTCCAGGTGGTAGCCGCGTCCCCCCACCCCTACGAAGTACCCCGCTTCCTTCCGGAGAATCTCCGGAAAGGTGATCTCCTCCCGCGGCAATGGCGAGGAGAAGCGGGTAATCCGTGCCGCCACCGGGGATCGCCCCGTCAACAGCGCGGCGCGGGAGGGGACGCACTGCGGTGCCGCCGTGAAGAAGCGGTGGAACTTCATCCCTTCCGACGCCAGTCGGTCCAGCGTGGGGGTGCGGACATTCGGATCCCCGTACGTGCTCAAGTAAGGGTAGCTGTGGTCGTCCGAGAGCAGGAAGAGGATGTTGGGGCGCGCGGGCTCGGCGGCACGAGAGCTAGGTATGGCCGCGCCGGAGAGCGCCACCAGGAGCACCCCGGAAAGCAGCAGCTGGCCCGCGCGGGCAGCGAGAGGATGGGAAGTTCGCATGGTAAGCACCAACCCGATTGGCGACGAGCAAAGATAAGAGCACGCACGGAGATGAGAGCATGGTCAGCGACGTCGGCGTTTCCGTCACCGACACCGACACCGTCACTCAGGACTCTGGCGGAGTGTCAGAAAGTTCCGACCACCTTCTCCCACTCGGGACTAAGGAGGAATCGCTTGCCACCTCTTAAAAGCTACTGATATATTTCGGCTATGTTTCCTGCCCCCCCTTCAGGGGTCGGCTTGCCGGGGTATAATCCTTTTCGCTCAAAAACTTAGGTCAGTCGCGCCATTGACGTCGCGACGGATCGGCCCAGAGTGGGGCAGCGCTTTTCGGAACACCGGGGCGCTGCTTCGTCGTCTTAGAGGGTTCCGATCCAAGTTTCTCGCGCCCCGCGCCCGCACCCCCTGTGGGAGCGGCACAGCGCCGCCCTATCCAATGGCAGGCCGGTATCGGTTCCAGACGGTCTCCCCGAGGCCATCGCCACAGATTGGGTTCAAGTCGCCGTCAGAGTCTCGCACCCAGAGGTTACCGTCCATGTCTGCCTACCCTGTCAATCAAGGACTCTACGACTCCCAGCACGAGCACGACGCGTGCGGGGTCGGATTCCTGGTGCACCTCAAGGGGAAGCGGAGCCACAAGCTGATCCGTGACGGCATCACCGCGCTGAATAACCTCAACCACCGCGGAGCGTGCGGCTGCGAGATCAATACGGGCGATGGCGCCGGAGTTCTGATCCAGCTTCCCGACTCCTTCTTCCGCAAGGAAGCCGCCGCCCTGGGAATCGCCCTCCCGGACACGGGGAAGTACGGCGCAGGCACCCTCTTCGTGCCGAAGGACCCGGAGCAGGCCGCACGCGGCAGGCAGCTCTTCGAGCAGCTTGTTGCGGACGAGGGCCAGGTATTCCTGGGCTGGCGCCCGGTGCCGGTGGACAACAGCAGCCTCGGCAACAGCGCGCTTGCCGTGGAGCCGGACATGGAGCAGGCGTTCATCGGGTGGGGCGCGCGCATCCAGGACGCCGACCAGTTCGAGCGCAAGCTGTACGTGATCCGCCGCCGCTTCGAGAACACGGTCGCGAAGGACGCCACCCTGGCCGACAACGGAATGTTCTACTTCCCCAGCCTCTCCTGCTACACCCTGGTGTACAAGGGGATGCTCACGCCGGAGCAGGTGGGTCTCTACTTCCCGGATCTGGCGGACCCGGCCATGGAGAGCGCCCTCTGCCTCTTCCACAGCCGCTTCAGCACCAACACCTTCCCTAGCTGGGAATTGGCGCACCCCTACCGGATGATCAGCCACAACGGCGAGATCAACACCAAGCGCGGCAACATCAACTGGATGCGCGCCCGCCAGTGGCTGCTGGCATCGACCCTCTTCGAGCCCGGAGACATCCAGAAGCTTCTCCCGATCATCCCGAACGAGGACGGCAGCGATACCGCCGTCCTGGATAACGTGGTCGAGCTGCTGATCAAGGCGGGCCGCAGCCCTGCGCACGTGATGATGATGCTTGTGCCGGAAGCCTGGGAGCATCACGAGACGATGTCCCTGGAGAAGAAGGACTTCTACCGTTTCCATGCCTGCCTGATGGAGCCGTGGGACGGCCCCGCTTCCATCGGGTTCACCGACGGCAAGGTCATTGGCGCGACTCTAGACCGCAACGGACTGCGACCGAGCCGCTACTGGGTGACCAAGGACGACCTGGTCATCATGGGCAGCGAGACCGGCATTCTGGACATCAAGCCGGAGGACGTGGTCTCCAAGGGCCGGCTTGAACCGGGCCGGATGTTCCTGGTCGACATGCAGCAGGGGCGCATCGTTGCGGACG
>JANPLG010000339.1:0-1249 GCA_031426395.1 Actinomycetes bacterium | reverse complement strand
TAGTGTGTCAGGCTGTTAGAGTCGGGTAAAGGTGCTTAAGTTTGATGCGGGCTTGGTCGGTGGTGAACCGCCATTCCATTCTCGATCCTTTCTTGTTCCGCTCCTTCACCCAGGCGTCCACCTCCTGCCTGAGCGTCTCCTTGTCCGGGATCCGGCGGTTCAGGCACTGCCGACCCAGCACCGACAGCTCGATCTCGGCCATGTTCAGCCAGCTCCCGTGCTTGGGCGTGTAGTGGATCTCCAGCTTCGACACGATGCGGCGCGCCTGCTCCGCCGGAAACTCCTCGTAGAGCGCGCCGATCGTGTGGGTGTTCAGGTTGTCCATCACCAGCACCACGCAGTCCGCAGTCGCGTAGTCGACCTCCACGAGCCGCTGCACTTCCTTTGCCCAATCCGCACGGGTCCGCCGCTCGGTCACGCTGATGCGGCGCTGGCCGGTCAGGGGCTCGAACCAGACGAAGAGGTTCGCGGTCCCCTTCCGCTCGTACTCGCTGTCGCTCCGACGCGGCGTGCCGTGCTTGTGGCCTTCCTGGGCTGGCTGGCAGGGGAGGGGCTCCCGGACCTCGCCGTGAAGCTCCTTGCTCTTCTCGTCCATGCACACCTGGGGGCGCTTCGGGTCGTAGGGACGGTGGTACACCTCCAGCACGTCCTCCATCCGGCCCACGAACTCCCCGCTCTCCTTGGCTGGGATGCACCATTCCTGCTTCAGCCACGGCTTGAGACCCCCCTTTTGAGCGCCTGGCGGACCGTCTCATGGGAGATGCTGTCGACATGCCCCAGCTCGACCGTCCGCTCGGCGAGCAGGCGCAGGGACCACCCGCACCGGCCCTCCGGCGCTTCCGCGCAGGCGAGGGCGATGATCTGGGCCTCCAGCCGCCCGTCCAGCTTCCTGGGCTGGCGCGGTTCCTGCCGTTTGCGGTGCAGCGCGCTCTCGAGCCCTCCCCCGGCGAAACGGGCGCGCACCCGGGTGATGGTCTGCTCGCAGCAGCCGAGGCTCTCCGCGATCACCGCGTTGGCGCAGCCGGGACCCTCGGGACTCTGGTCGGCCCGCAGGAGCACACGTGCGTGGAGCGCCGCGCGTGCCGACGGGCTGCCGGTTGAGGCGAATCTCTCCAGCCAAGCGCGCTCATCTGACGACAGGTTGACCGGATGCTTCTGATTTCGGGACACGGTGCTGATCCTCCAGCACAATGGAATCATACGCCGCTCACGTTAAGTCCCAATGATTCGGATAACGCCTGACGGACTA
>JANPLG010000338.1:0-4650 GCA_031426395.1 Actinomycetes bacterium | reverse complement strand
GGTGACCGGTGGCCTAGCGGATGACTTTCTTCTCGTCCAGGATCTGGCTGGCGCAGAGGTCGTTGCCGAGGATCTCGAAGTTCTTCATGGTCCAGACGACCTTCTTGTCCCGCGTCACCTCGATGAGCTGCGGGTTCTCCGGGCCGGCGTGCGTGTTGCCGAAGATGAGGTTGCCGTTAGGGAGCACCTGGAGCGTGGTCACCCAGGCCAGCGTGATGCCGGGAAGCTCCTTCTGGTCGATGCTCCAAACGACCTCTCCCTTCTTGTTCACTTCCAGCACCCGGTTGTTGTTGCCGCCGGCAATGAGGGTATTCCCGTTCTTGAGCCGGACCGCGCCGAAGACTTCCGTGCCGTGGCCTTCGGGGCCGTGGCCGCCGGAGCGGGGGCGACCGTTCAGGTCGAGGGCGTAGCTCCAGACGACCTTACCGTCCGGCGCGTACTCGCGAACCTTCCCGTCGCCCTCATGGCAGACGAGGTAGTTGCCGTTGTCCAGCTTGCGGGCGAGGCGGGTGTCGCGGTGTGCGTCCGGCTTCTCGACCGTGAGGGGGGTCTCGTGGACGATCTTGCCGTAGTGGTCCACCTCAATGAGCCGCTTGTTGCCGGTCTCGGCGATCATCGTGTTGCCGTTCTTCAGCCGCTGGTAGCCATGGATCTCGATGCGACCCTGGTAGTCGCCGGTGGGCTTGCCCTGCCACTCCCAGACGACTTCCTTCTCCGGGGTGAACTCCTGAATGCGGGCCGGGCCGGTGTGGAGCAGGAAGTTGCCGTTGGGGAGGGCCTGGATGTCATGGGAGACGAAGCGGCAGGGGACCTCCCAGTCGATCTTCCCCTCCTCGCTAAGGACCACCACGCGGCCCCGGTCCTGCGCGATGACGCGGTGACCGGTCTTCTTTTGCGCCAGGCCGGAAGATGCAGTGAGGGAGAGGGCGGCGAGCGCAACCGCGCCAAGGGCAATCACAGGGAAACGCATGGAGATCCTTTCGGGGCTGCGATGCCCGCGTAGCCAGGGGTGCGTGTTCCCTGGTCATCAACATTGGGGGTAACGCGAGGAGAGAGTGGGGCTGGGGAAGGAGATTCTCCCTTGCCCCATTCACCCACTCTCCCCTCAACTACTGCCACGCCCGCACCCAAATGATAGGCGCAAAGCGAAGGGATCAGGCGATGATCTCGTGGATCGGTTCCGCGCCCTCCACGCCGACCAGCTTCTGGTCGAGGCCGCCGTAGAAGTAGGTGAGGCGGTTCGGTTCCAGGCCCATGAGCTGCAGCGCGGTGGCGTGCAGGTGCTTTACGTGGAACGGTTTCTCCACGGCGGCGCTGCCCAACTCATCGGTCTGGCCGACACTCGTGCCGCCCTTGACGCCGCCACCAGCCATCCACATCGTGAATCCGTAGCTGTTGTGGTCCCGGCCGGTGCCTTCCGCGTACTCCGCGGTGGGCTGCCGCCCGAACTCGCCACCCCAGATGATGAGCGTGGAGTCGAGCATGCCGCGCTGCTTCAGGTCCTGGATCAGGCCGGCGATCGGCTTGTCCGTCTCGCCCGCATGGAGGCCGTGGTTCTCTTTCAGGTCGTTGTGAGCGTCCCAGGTCGACTCAATGTGGTTGCCGCCGCTGTAGATCTGAATGAAGCGCACACCGCGCTCCACCATGCGCCGGGCCTGGAGGCACTGGCGTCCGAAGACCTCGGTGCGCGGGCTATCGAGGCCGTAGAGCGCCTTGGTCTGATCCGATTCCTTGGACAGGTCGGTGGCTTCCGGGGCCGTGGCCTGCATCTTGTAGGCCAACTCATAGCTGGAGATGCGGGCCGCCAGGTTGCTGTTGTCGATGCGGGGACCCAGGTGCTCCTGATTGTAATCCTGGAGCGTATCGAGGAGCTTCCGTTGCGCCGAGTCCGTCAGGTTGTTCGGGCGGCTGAGGTCGAGGATGGGGGTGCCCTGGGCGCGCATCAGGGTGGCCTGGTAATGGGCGGGCATGTAGCCGCTGGACCAGTTTTTGGCACCGGAGATGGGGCCTCCGCGCGGGTCGAGCATCACCACGAATCCGGGGAGGTTCTGGTTCTCCGTTCCCAGGCCGTAGTTGACCCATGAGCCGAGGCAGGGAGCGCCGGAGAGGATCTTCCCGGTGTTCATCTGGATCATCGCGGAGCCGTGGATGGGCGAGTCCGCGGTCATGGAGTGGATGAAGGCGATGTCATCCACGTGCCGGCCGAGGTTCGGAAAGAGGTCGCTGACGTACTTGCCGCACTGCCCGTACTGCTTGAAGTCCCACCGCGGTTCGACAATCCGGCCCAGGTTCTTGTGACCGCCGCGCCCGAAGGTCTTCACCTGGATCGTCTTGTTGTCCATGCCCTTCATGCTGGGCTTGTAGTCGAAGGTGTCGATCTGGCTGGGGCCGCCATACATGTAGAGGAAGATGACCGACTTCGCCTTGCCGTTGAAGTGCGGCTTCTTCGGAGCGAGCGGGTTCTCGAACGGCGTCTTGCCATCCGCCGCGAAGGCCTGCTTGGCGAAGAACTGGTCTTCCAGCATCCCCGCCATCGCGCACCCGACAAAGCCGCCGCCCATCTCCCACAGGAACTGGCGTCGCGTCCGTCCGCAGAACTCACCTTTGCGCATCGTTCACTCCATTCGGAGTGGTGATTGGTGAGGGGTGAGTGGTGGCGCTACGAGCGTTGTTGAATTGCTCGTCACCCACATCAGCTACCACGCACCGTCGTCAATCACCACGTCGTCTTTAAACACCATACAGCAATCGTTGGTAGGGTGAGGGCGGCGACAAACCACTACTCACTACTCACCACTCACTACTCACTACTCACCACTCACCACTCACCACTCACCACTCACCACTCACCAGTCACTTCATCAGTCCAGGTAGAGGAACTCGTTCAGGTTCAGGGCTACCAGGCAGAAGGTGGCCAGGGCCTGATCGTCCGTCATCTTTTCTTCCTGCCGCATCCGCTCCATGAGCTTGATGCCGCGCTGGATCTCGCCGGGACTCGGGTCGCGCTGGGTCACCCGCTGGAGGGCGAGCTTCACCTGGGCGGCCGGATCGGCGCCGGCGTTCTTCTTCAGGAACTCCGCGAAAACCCGGGCCTGCTCGTTGGTCCAGTCGCTGTTCAGCAGCCCGAGGGCCTGCGTCGGCTGGGTGGTGGCGAAGCGGGCGGCGCAGGTGAAGTCGGTCTCCGGCCCATCAAAGCTGGCGAGCAACGGGGAGGCGAGGCTGCGCTTCACGAAGATGTAGACGCTCCGCCGTCGCTGCTCCTCCGGTGACGACTTGCCCCACCCGGCCCCCGGCATCGATTGCCCCGCAAGCACTTCGCGCGGGATGTCGGGGTAGATGCTCGGACCGCCCGGCTTCGGGTTGAGGCTACCGGTTGCCGCGAGGATGGAGTCCCGAACCTCCTCCGCGAGGAGACGGCGCATATCGAAGCGCCAGAAGTATTCGTTCTCGGGGTCCGATTTCAGAGCGACCGGATTGGCGCGGGAGGACATCTGATAGGTGCTGGAGAGCATTATAAGCCGATGCAGCTTCTTCATCGACCAGCCAAGGCCGTCTCCCTTGGCCCCGCCCTCCGGTGAGGAGAAGCGGTCGGCCAGGTAGTCTAGCAACTCCGGATGGGTCGGTTTGCTGCCCTGGAAGCCGAAATCGCTAGGGGTCTTCACGATGCCGCGCCCAAAGTGGTAGTGCCAGACGCGGTTCACCATCACCCGCGCGGTGAGCGGGTTCTGCGGGGAGGCGACCCACTGCGCGAAGGCAGTGCGCCGGCCACTGGACTGCCCGTTCGCAATGGCAACTGGCTGGATCTGCGGCTTCGGCGGGGCGAGCACGGAGGGAAAGGCCGGCTCCACCTCCTCGGTCTCCGAGTGTGGGTTGCCGCGTGCCAGGATGAAGGTGCTGCGGGGCTTTGGGGTCTCCGTCACGCAGAGCGCCATCGGCGCCCGGAAGCGGAGACCGTCCCGCTCCCGCATGGAGCGGACGTATTCGCGGAACTCGTTCTCGCTGAGGATGGCGGGGACGCGCTTGCGGGCGAGCGACTCGCGGCGGTTCTCAGCCCGCCACTCGTCGTTCTCCACGCCCTTCAGATCAGGGACGATCCGCTTCTCGACCGCTTCGATCCGGGACATCACGCCGGCGATACGAGTGCGGTACTCCTCGACCTCCCCCTTGTAGCGGTCCTGGCCGGGGCCTTCCGTGGGCTCAATCGGCCGGAGGGACCAGCGCTCCACGGTGTCCTCGCCGCGGATGCCGTAGCGGTTCACGCCGTTGAAGAACGCGAGGAACTGGTAGTAGTCCTTCGCGGGGATCGGATCGATCTTGTGGTCGTGGCAGCGGGCGCAGCCGACCGTCATCGACAGCTTCAACCATGACAAGCCGTACAACCAGTTCGTCAAGGAGCAGCTTGCCGGGGATGAGATGTCTCCCCGGACCCCGGAGAAGCTAATCGCCACCGGCTACTACCGGCTCGGCATCTGGGACGACGAGCCGGCCGACCCGAAGCAGGCGCTCTACGATGACCTAGACGACATCGTCAGTACCACCGGCCAGGTCTTCCTCGGGATGACGGTCGGCTGCGCCCGCTGCCACGACCACAAGATCGATCCGATCCCCGCGAAGGACTACTACCAGTTCCTCGCGTTCTTCAACGGCGTG
>JANPLG010000337.1:0-5792 GCA_031426395.1 Actinomycetes bacterium | reverse complement strand
AGCCATTAGGTGGGTGAGTGGGTGAGTGGGTGAGTGGGTGAGTGGGTGAGTGGGTGAGTGGGTGAGTGGGTGAGTGGGTGAGTGGGTGAGTGGGTGAGTGGGTGAGTGGGTGAGTGGGTGAGTGGGTGAGCGAAGCAGGCTTCGCTCCCTCGCTCCCTCTCCCCCTCTCCCCCTCGCTCCCTCTCCCCCTCGCTCCCTCTCCCCCTCGCCCGCACAGCATCGCGTGAAACACGCGGTAGGAAGCAGAACCGATGGGCACTGATTCCACCTCTCGGACGCTGGTGAGCCTGGTTCTGGTGGGGCTGGCGGCCTGGGTGCTGTGGCTGGTGCGTGATGTACTGCCGCCCTTCCTGATGGCGATGGGGCTTTCACTCCTGCTGGACCCGGTCCTGGAGCGCCTGGTCCGGCGGGGAGTGCCCCGCTGGGCTGCGGTCGCCCTCACCTTCGGAGCCTTCCTGGGCATCTTCATCGGTGTGGTGGCCATCATCGTCCCGATCGCTACCGGCCAGGTCACCGAGCTGGTTGGCAACTTCGGGACATACGGGGCGCGGATGGAGCAGGCGGCGGACGCCCTCCTCCGCAGCAACAGCGAGCTGCTCCAGAAGCTGAACCTGCCGCCCACGCTTCCAGAGTTGTTGAAGAAGCACCAGGGCCAGATCTCCGGCTACCTCCAGATGGTGCTGGGCCGGGTGCTCGAGACGGTGCAGTCCTCCCTCGGTGCGCTGGGGTGGGTGGTGGTCGTCCCCATCGTGACCCTCTACCTCCTCGCCGATCTTGATCGCATCAAGGCGCGCGGACTCTACCTCATCTCCGCCCAGCACCGGGAGACCGTGGTGAACCTCGCCACGCAGGTGGGAGGCGTCTTCGCCGCCTACATCCGGGGCCTCACCTTCATCTGCGCCGCCTTCGGCGTGGTCGTCTTCCTCGCCCTGGAGTTCGGATTCGAGATGCGGTATGCCCTGATCCTGGGCATTGCCGCCTCCATCCTCTACGCCATCCCCTACCTCGGCCAGATGGCCCTCCTGGTAGCCTGCGTGGCCGTTGCCTGGAGCACCGGCCGGCATACCTCACACACCATTGGCGTGGGAATCACCATCGTCGTGATCGGCCAGGTCTTCGATCAGTTGGTGTCGCCGAGGGTCGTGGGACGGCAGGTGGGGCTGCACCCCGTCCTGGGGCTCTTCGCGCTCATGGTGGGCGGTCAGTTCTTCGGGCTGATGGGGATGATCCTCGCCGTGCCGGTGGCCGCCAGCATCCGGGTAGTCCTGCTCCACCTCTTCCCACGGCTGGGCCACCCGCTCCCCGGCTTCGAGCGGAAGCCGCGCCTGCTGGAACGCAAACGAAAGGTCGAAGGCTCCCGCGCAGGGCTGGTGCCGCCTTCAGCGATGGGACCGGTGCCCGCACCTGCAGTGAATCCGCTGGGCACGGAACAAGCGAGCGTGGCACCTGAATAGCAAGCGGACAGCACCCTGACCGGCGGACGGACACGGACCTGCGGCGGATGCGCTATGATCCCACTGCACGCTGGACCGATCGATGACCCATCCCAGACAGTAAGCACCGATTTGCCAGTGACTGACCATCTACCATTCGTCATAGGCATCCCCAGGCTATCCGCATGGCACGCACAAGTCCGTCTGGATCACAGCGTCTCAACCTGCGATCCATTGTATTTTGCATTTTGAATTCCATGACATTCCGCTATGCGCATCGCTGACTGCTTCAACACCGGCCAACACGTCTTCTCCTTCGAGTTCTTCCCGCCCAAGACGGATGAGGGGACCCGCAACCTCTATCGAACCATCGAGGAGCTTGCCACCCTCAACCCCAGCTTCGTCTCCGTCACCTACGGCGCAGGGGGAAGCACGCGCGAGGCGACTGTCGACCTGACCGGCCGCATCAAGCGGGAGATCGGCCTCGAGACCATGTCGCACCTCACCTGCGTGGGGCATGGCCGAGGAGAGGTCGCCGGCGTCCTGGCGCGGCTCCGGGACAACGGCATCGAGAACGTGCTCGCCCTCCGCGGCGATCCGCCCCGTGGCGAGACGCAGTTCGTGAAGCCGGATGACGGCTTCGGGTACGCCTCCGAACTGGCGGGGTTCATCCATCAGGAATGGCCCTTCTGCCTGGCCGGCGCGTGTTACCCGGAGGGCCATGTCGAGACCCGAGCGCTCGATCTGGAAGTGGCGCACCTGGAGGCGAAGGTCGCCGCAGGCGTCGAGTTCCTGGTCACGCAGCTCTTCTTCGACAACAGCCACTACTTCAGCTTCGTGGAGCGCTGCCGCAACGCCGGAATCACGCAGCCGATTGTCCCCGGGATCATGCCGGTCACCAACGTGAGCCAGCTGGAGCGGTTCACCTCCATGTGCGGTGCCAGCATCCCCCAGGCGCTCCACGACCGCCTGGCAGCCATCCGCGACGACGAGCAGGCGGTCATCACCGCCGGCATCGACTGGGCAACGGAGCAGTGCCGCGAGTTGCTTGAAGGCGGCGCACCCGGGGTTCACTTCTACACCCTGAACCGCTCCCTCTCCACCCGGATGGTCTACCTCAACCTCCGCACGGCATAGGTTTCACGCAAGCTCGCTTTCATCGAGAAGGCGCCCTTTGACAGGCACTCCGGATGCGTCCCGCTTCAGTCGATATACTCTTCACGTTGCTTGCGCGTCATACCGGAGGAAACAATCCAATGCCTGCGGTGGAGCTTCATTTTTCCCTAGAGGAAGCGACTGCTGACAAACTGCGTCAGCTTGCCGCCAGCGTCGACCTGCCTGTCAATCACTATCTGGCGGAATTGATCGAGAACGATGCCAAACGTCGCCTGGATAAGCTTGCGGACGAAGGCTATCGCGCATTGGCGGACAGTAGCCGCGAGTGGAGTCAATTGACCTGGCCAACCAACGCCGAAGGGTGGCCTGCGTGGTTCCAAGCGTCTCGCGCGACCGGCGGCTCCAGCCGCTCGAACCGGTAGGCGATCCGGCGGCCCAGCCCCGCCAAGTGACCGCGACCAAACACCCGGTTCGTGCTGTCTCCCAGGGCCCGTGTTTCGCGAATGGCGGCTTCTTCAGAGCCCGGAATGCTAGGCAATCCTCGCGCTCTCACCGCGTCTGCAATCTCATCGAAGGCGCGGTCGGTGAATCCGCCTACCGGAAACGATTGGTGGGGCGTTTCGAAGGGGCGAAACCAGAGCGCCTTGCGGAGGTTGGGCGGTGTCTTGGGATTAGGGATCAGTGAGCTGCGCGCCGTCCACCACCCGGTCCGCGTGCCATCGCTGATCCGGAGCGCCACATCGATCTGGGACCACCAGATCCCCAGCCATAACGCAACGCCCGTCACCACGATTCGCGCTACCACCCCACCGCCGCGAGGACGGCTACGCTCGCTGCCATCGGGTTCAGGTGAGGCACGCCACTGCAGGTCCTGAGAGCGTTCCCTTCGCGGTCTGCCCTCTCGGCGACGCGTCCGTTTCATGCGGACGAGGCTCCCCTCGGTTAGCTGAAGAGGCTTTCGGGGGCTATGTACGGCAAGTCGAAGAGGTCCGCTACCGGTTCGAAGACGGCCTGGCCGTTGACCAGGTTGAGGCCCTTCGCCAGGGCTTGGTTGCGGCGGCAGGCGGCTTGCCAGCCGTGGTCCGCCAACTGCCGGAGGTAGGGCAGGGTGACGTTGGTCAGGGCGTAGGTGCTGGTTCCCGCCACGGCACCCGGCATGTTGGCGACCCCGTAATGGACAATGCCGTCCACCAGGTAGGTCGGGTGGCTGTGGGTGGTCGGCTTGATCGTCTCCACGCAGCCGCCCTGGTCCACCGCCACGTCCACGATGACGGCGCCGGGCTTCATCAACCCCAGCATCTCCCGGGAGACGAGGATCGGCGCCTTGTCGCCCTTCAGCAGCACCGCGCCGACCAGCAGATCCGCCTCGCGGAGGGCGTGGCGGATGTTGACGGTGTTGGAGTAGAGCGTGAAGACGTTCTGCGGCATGACGTCGTCCAGGTAGCGGAGGCGCTCCAGATTGACGTCGAGGATCCAGACCATCGCCCCGATCCCGGCGGCGATCTTCGCGGCGTTGGTCCCCACCACGCCCCCGCCAAGGATGACGATGTTGGCCGGCGGCACACCGGGCACGCCGGAGAGCAGGATGCCACGGCCTTCCTGCGGACGCTCCAGGTACTTCGCCCCTTCCTGGATCGCCATACGCCCGGCGACCTCGCTCATGGGGGTGAGCAGCGGGAGGGTGCCGTTCTCTTCCATTGTCTCATACGCGATGCAAACGGCCTGCTTCTCGATGAGGGTGCGGGTCAGGGTCTCGTTGGCGGCCAGGTGGAAGTAGGTGAAGAGCGTCTGCCCGGGGCGCACGCGGTGCAGCTCCGCCTCCACCGGCTCCTTCACCTTGACGATCAGCTCGCTGCGGGCCCAGAGCTCATCTGCGGAGGCGACGATCTCCGCGCCGTGGCTGGCATACTCCGCGTCCGCAATGTTCGTCCCCAGTCCTGCCCCGGCCTCGACGAGCACGGTGTGACCGGAGCGCGACAGCGTCTCGGCGCCCGCCGGCACCAAGGATACCCGGTACTCGTCGGTCTTGATCTCCTTCGGCACACCAACGATCATCTCAAACTCCGGCAGGAGGCGAACCGCCAAGACGCCAAGAGCGCCAAGGGGGATGCCCGGGCATTAGACACAGATGGACACAGAAGGCACAGAGCGGACACAGAAGAAGCAGGGAAGGGCCGGAATGAACCGCCAAGCTGCAAGGAAGGGGGATGCCCGGGCATTAGACACAGACGGACACAGACGGCACAGAGCGGACACAGAAGAAGCAGGGAAGGGGGCGAACCGCCACGACGCCAAGAGCGCCAAGGCAAACAAGTAGGGGAGAGACTGAAAGGCATCTCTACGCTCAGGTGGGCATATCCAGAGCCAGCCAATATCACTGAATCCGTCTGTGTTCAGTCTGTGCCCTCTGTGTCTGAAGTCTGGCTTGATCTCTTCGCGTTCTTGGCGTCTTGGCGGTTAGATCTGGGCTCTACTCCGGGACGGGGCAGCAGCGGTAGGCGAGGATCGGGTCACGGGCGGCGCCTACTTCGTCGAGGCGACCCACGGGCGTGCCGTGTGGTGCCTCACGGAGGAGATCGGGGTTCATCTCCGCTTCGTGGGCGATCTGAAGCATGGCGACTGCGAACTGCCGCAGCTTCTCCGGCGTCTCCGTTTCCGTCGGCTCAATCATCATCGCTTCGTTGACGATGAGCGGGAAATAGATGGTCGGTGGATAGAAGCCGAAGTCCATGAGCCGCTTGGCGATCTCAAGGGCAGGCTTGGGAATGTGCGCCTTCTGCTTCTCTGCGGAGAGCACGAACTCATGCATGCAGCGGGCGCCGTACGGGAAGTGGAACTTCTCCTGGAGCAGGCTGGCGAGGTAGTTGGCGTTGAGGACGGCGGTCTCGCTGACATCGCGGAGGCCGTCGGCGCCCTGGCTGGAGATGTAGGCGTAGGCCCGCGCCGCGATGCCCCAGTTGCCATAGAAGCCGTGGACCTTGCCGATGGAGAGGGGCAGGTCGTGCTCCCAGCGGTAGGTCGCGCTCTCTCCCTCGCCCTCCTTGACAATCACCGGTCCGGGTAGAAAGGGCGCGAGGAACTCCTTGACAGTCACCGCGCCGCATCCCGGTCCGCCGCCGCCGTGGGGCGTCGACATCGTCTTGTGCAGGTTGTAGTGCTGCACATCGAAGCCCATCTCGCCCGGCTTGACCACGCCCAGGATGGCGTTCATGTTCGCGCCATCCATGTAGAGGAGGCCGCCCG
>JANPLG010000336.1:0-8931 GCA_031426395.1 Actinomycetes bacterium | reverse complement strand
CCCCGCACCCTCCAGCGTGCGCTCTGGGGGGTGCTGCTCACGGTGCTGCTGGTCATCGCCTCCGCAGCGGGCCTGCACCTGCTGCGGACCACCGTCCGCTCTCGGGACTACGCGAAGTATCCGGCCGGCTGGACTTTCGTCTACGTCTTTCGGCGGAACCCGCCCCCCGGCATCCGGGACCTGAAGGCGTCCGGGCAGTCGGATGTGAATCGCGCGGAGGTATGGCTCCGCTTCAAGTCCAGCCCGGCCGACCTCAAGGAGCTGCTACCGGCCTTCCAGCCGACAGAAGTCCAGGGAATCCAGGGCAGCCGCACCTGGGGCGAGGTGCCGGAAGCCCGGCTGGTGGAACCTCAGCCGCTTCAGGTCCAGTGGCGCGAGGTGACCCGGATCAAGGCACCGGAGGTCTACCGCCGCGAGGAGAAGGGCCGCGTGGTCACGCTGGTCGTGGACCCAAGCAATGGAATGACCTACGCCCACATGCAGGCGATCTGACCGGCCAATCAGTTGCGGATTTCGAGTTTCGAATTTCGGATTGGGATGCGGGTTAGCTGGCGGTGGGCGGTCGTTCCGTCTCGCCTTCTCGACCTCACCAGTCCCGTTCGGCACCCGCCACCGCATGGGTGGGAACGTTCCTGACCACGAAGGGATTGCGAACCGCGACTGTCAGGAAGCGGCCCACGACCGGCCAAGTAGAGCATGGGTCATCAGGAGCCGTCACATGTGCGGTAATGTCTCTCCATCTCCGCGTCTCTCCATCTCTCCATCCCAATTCGACCGGTCGCACCGATCTGCAACAGCGGAGTCGGCTGGAACCCGGACTGAAAGAGCCGAGTTAGCGGATGAAGACGACCTCACCAACCCCTGCCAGAACCCGCACTCCGCTGTCGAGGCGGAGCTGCAGTGAGCCGTCGTCCGCTACGGTCTCTGCCATTGCTTCAACGTGGCCGTGGCTCCAACGGACCCTTCGTCCAGCGGTGCTGTCCAGCGATCCCCACGCCTGCCGGAGCGTGGCGGCGTCAGACTCCCGCAGCAGAGGCCAAGCGACCTTCAACTGAGCCAGGACTCGTTCCAGGGCCTGCTCCACCGTGATCTCGGGGAGAAGGTCTCTCAGCCGCGCGGTCACGAGTCCCGGCTGAGGTGGTGGGAGCTCGTTGGCTACGTTCAGCCCAATTCCCACGGCCAACAGCTCCGGCTTGCTGCTCTCCACCAGGATTCCCGCCAATTTGGCGTCTCCGAGGACCACGTCGTTCGGCCACTTGACGCCAGCCGGGACGCCCAACTCGCGCACCGCCCGCGCCACTGCAATGCCCGCCAGCAGCGCCGCCCAGCCCGCTCGTTCCGGCCGGAAGGGCGCGAAGGGCAGGATGGCCGTCATCAGCAACGCCCCTCGCGGCGAGACCCAGACGCGTCCGGGCCGACCCCGACCCGAAGTCTGCTCCCCGGCGACAATCACATCACCGGGACGCGCCCGCCCGGATCGCAGCCATTCCAAGGCGAGGTCGTTGGTCGACGCCAGGATCGGGAAGCAGCGGAGGTTCCAATCAAAGTCGCTATGCGTTTCGGGTTGGAGCATGAGGTAGAGGAAGGCGAGGGTCGAAAGCCAGGCCACCAGCGCCGGGGGCAGGCGTCGGCTGAGTATACGTCCCGCGAAAGATTGCGCGACGGAGTTCGGGGTTCACGGCCCTGAACCCTGCCATGCACGTTCGGATCCGCTCCGCCCGCAGCCCATCAACCAGCGATTACTCGATCTCTGGATTCAGAATCCTGAGTTGCCCGGATCGCGCTGCGCACCCTCGGCTGCCGTTACGCTTGACAACGGCGCTTGCGAGCCTTACACTCACCCTCGACAACTTCATACGCCGCCGTTTCCACCAAAGACAGCAGGTGCCGGATCCCCACAGGGCGATCCTGGCCGAAGCTCACGGGCCTGCCGAGGAAGAGAGACGTGCTGCTCCACCCCCGAGACCACGTCTCGCCGGGTTGCGCCGCGCTCCTCCCTCACGGGTAGCGGGGCGTTTTCGTTTTTCGGCCGCTGGGCGCGATGTCAACATCTCCGCCCAATGGCTGGGCCAAACCGAATCCGACGGGATGGGGGGTGATTTCAATTAGCGTCAATGAGAAGAACATTCCCGCGGCCGTGCCCACGGCCCGGAAGATTGAACAGGTAGCCAACCTTTCCGACCTCATCGGTCGGTCGAAGGGACTCTACATCACGGACTATCGCGGCTTCACCGTGGCAGAGAAGGCGGACCTCACCCGCCGCCTTCGCGCCGCCGACGCGGAATTCCATGTGGTGAAGAACACCCTCTTCAAGCTTGCCTACGCCGATTCAGGCGAGGATCCCGCCGCTCTGCTGGAGGGACCGTCCGCCGTGGCGTTTGCGCTGGGAGATCCGGTGGCGCCGGCCAAGATCGTGCTCGACTTCATCAAGGAGAAGAAGAAGGGTACCGTCAAGGGAGCCGTCGTCGAAGGCCGGGTCTACGATATCGATTCCGTCACCAAGCTGTCCGAGCTGCCATCCAGGGACCAGCTCATCGCGCAGGTGGTGGGTGCCGTTCAAGGGCCGCTCTACGGTCTTGTGTTCAGTCTGCAAGGGGTGCTGGGCAACTTCGTCCGCACCGTGCAGGCCATCCACGACCAGAAGGCCGAAGCGGGCGCCTAGGCCCGTCACTTTTCACTGCTTCGCGCCCAACCGGCGATGCCGGGTGAGCGCCCCTTACTTTTGGAGAATCGATCCGTGGCTCTTACCAAGGACGAGTTTATTGATGCAATCAGCCAGATGACCGTGTTGGATCTGGCTGAGTTGGTGACGGCGCTGCAGGAGAAGTTCGGCGTCAGCGCCGCTCCGGTGGCTGCCGCTGCCGGTCCCGCCGCCGCCGCCGCCCCCGTTGAGGAGGCCCCCACTTCCTTCAACGTCATCCTGATGGAAGCCGGCGCCCAGAAGATCCAGGTGATCAAGGCGGTCCGCGAAGTGACCACCCTGGGGCTGAAGGAAGCCAAGGACCTGGTGGACAGCGCGCCGAGTCCGGTGAAGGAAGGCGTGAACAAGGACGACGCTGAAGCCCTCAAGAAGAAGCTGGAAGAGTCCGGTGCCAAGGTGGAAATCAAGCCCGCCTAATCCGGTCGTTCAAACAGGAATCGCAGCGGCCCCGCTCCTTGGAGGGGGGCCGCTTGCTGTCTGACTTAGGCCGCAGATCGCCGGTTGGGCTACCAGCGGTCCGAGATGCGCAGGCTAGGCGTCTGGCCCGCCCTCGTTGGCCCACAGCCCGATGGCGTTGCCTTCCGGGTCGGTGAAGATGGCAAACGCGCCCATCCCCGGGATCTGGGTGGGAGGCACCACCGTGGAGCCGCCGAGCTGCTCCACTTTCGCGAGGTGAGCGGCCAGGTCCGGGACGCCCACGTAGAACGTCACATACGGAGGCACTTCCGGCGGTGCTTGCATGATGCCGCCGCCAATGCCGACGCCCTCGCTCTGGGTGTCGACCCCGTAGTAATCGGACATGCCGGGATAGGGGGCGACGTTCCACTCGAAGAGCTGGCCGTAGAAATCCTTGAGGGCAGCGGCGTCACGGCCGGCAACCTCAAAATGGACCACAGGGTAAGGCATGAATCGGTTCTCCAGAAGCCCCCGCCTATCAAGCAGGCTGGGGATTGCTAAAGCCTATCGCGGCGGCTCAGATTACGCAAACAAAGTTTGCTCTATCGTGGGTGCCAAATGTGCCCAGGGCCGGAAGAAGTCGGCCTTGCATTTGTGTCCGTCCACTCACCCCGTCTAGGGGCAGGCGTAGGATTCTCGAAAGGCTTCGGTGACTTCCACGAGTTGGCGAGAACGTCCAAGGATCTCCAGCGCTCGTGTTGCGATGGGGGCGGGGACGCCACCGTAGAACGCCTCCGCGATGGAGCCAGTGATGCATGCCAGCGTGTCGCTGTCTCCGCCCAGCGACACCGCCAGGCGGACGGCGTGCTCCCAGTCCGTTGATTCCAGGAACGCCAGGATAGCAACGGGAACGGTCCCCTGGCAGGTCATGTCGAAGCTGTAAGCAGGGCGGATCTGGTCGAGCGTTGCTTCCAAGGAGTAGCCATACTCCCGGCGCACATGGCTTCGGATCGCCTCACGATCGCTGCCGGTTCGGGCGAGGAAGATGGCGGCGGCGGTTGCCTGCGCGCCCTTCACCCCTTCCGGATGGTTGTGCGTCACGGCCGAGCTCTCACCTGCCGCTGTCACGACTTCCTCAAGGGTGTCGTAGGCCCACGCCACCGGGCTCACCCGCATCGCCGACCCGTTCCCGTAGCTGCTGTAGGGTTCGCGGCTGTTCGAGCGGGCCCAGCGGATGAACGTGGGACCGTAGCCAACGTTGGGATAGGTCTCCGCGTACTGCTTCAAGTTCTCGAGGTAGGACTCAGCGGAGAGGATGCTGTCGGCCAAGGCAATGGTCAGGACCGAGTCGTCGGTGTAGGTGGACGCGTGGCTGAAAAGTGGGAAGTCCGTTCGCTTGATTGGATCAGCTTCATACGGCGATCCAATGATGTCGCCGGCAATTGCACCCAGCAATGTTCGCCCTCCTCGGGAGCCAACGTCGGTCTTGTGACTTCAGCGGCTTGATCGCTGTTCAACGGTTACCGCGATGCTGATAGCAGTAGCCGGATGGCTCCGTCGTGTTCCGTCGGCACTGTCGTCCCGCCTTGGTGGCTCCACGGCACTGGACCTTCGCCCCACCCTGGCTGGTGGAAGCTCCCTGCTGACCGCCTGACTCTTCCGCATCGGGGTCTGCGCCTCCTGACCCCACACCCGGTGGAAGGTCGTCCTGTCGACGGGTGCGTGCGGAGCGCGACGTGCTGCCTGACGACGGTCGGGATGGCTTGGTCAGGTGCTTGCGACAGTATCCAAGGCGCTGGCCTTCGATCTCGGTCCAGGAGTCGGCTGGAGCGCCGCACATGAGGCACCTTCCGACAGGATCACCAGGAATTTCCGGAAGATCAGGTTCCGACTGCGGCGCGCTCGCCTGTCGTGCGCGCGGCCTGGGCGTTCGCGGGGTTGGGGATGCTGACGGGAGCATCTGCTGGAGCATCCGGTGGGTCACCGGTCGCGGCTGCGTCTCCGTCTCGACCTGCCCATCGGGTTCCTCCTCTGATGCCGACACGGGTTCGGGCTCTTCAGGCAGCGGTTGCCAGGCCCGTGCAAGCGGCGGAACCGAAGTGCGAGCCACGGGCCTAGGCGACTCACGGACTGCCGTGGCGGCAGGCAACGGAATCGCGGAGCGGGCGATCAGCACCGGTTGCTGAACTGGCACTTTAAGGAAGTGCGCAAGGGCCGCCGCGAAGACGAAGAAGAACCAGGTGGTGCCGACGAGGAATGGTCGCAAGGAAGCCTCCCTTCGCTCAAGAGCTTGGCCGCTCCCTTACCCGGTTCGGCATTGTAGGCACAATCCCTTCGGCGCTCAGGCGCCGATTACACAATCTTCCGTCACACAAGAAAGCGGGCACCCCGCAACCGCAGGGTGCCCGCTCATCGCTTCTGCCGCGTGTTGAGCGCGGATCAGTTCAGTTTGCCGCGCCCCAGGATTCGCAACACCGACTGCGGTGTGCGATTGTCGCTGGAAGTGACGATTAGGCGGGCCGACACGTCGCCCTGTCGATCTGGCCGGAAGGTGAGGCGCAGGTTCATCTTCTGGCGTGCCCGAAGCAGAAAGGTGCCACCGCTCACGTCACAGCGGAAGGGTGCATCCACCAGTCCAACTGTCCCGGAGAGGGGCTTGTCACCCACGTTGCGGATGGTGACGAACTTTGTAGTGATTGCTCCGATAGGACAGGTTCCGAAGTCGACTTTCCTCGGCATCTGGATGCGGCCACTGACGTTCAGCTCTTCCTCATCCGTGATCTTCGCGACGTAGGCGTCCCGGAAGCCGCCGCCGTAGGTGGGCTGCACCACGCCGAGGGTGGTCGGGAAGGTCGGCGCTTCGGTGAAGCCGGTCACGTAGGCGTCCCCTAGTTGGTCCACTGCGATGGCGTTGCCAAAGTCCCGCGCATTGCTGCCGAAGTAGCAGGAGTAGAGGATCTTCTGCCCGTTGGAGCGGAGCTTGGTGACGAAGGTGTCATACAGGCCGCCGAAGACGCCGCGCAACGGACGGGCCATCGGAAAGTCCTCGCTCTGGGTGCCGCCGGTGACGTAGACGTTGCCGTCTGAGTCAAGTGCGATTCCGCGGCCTTCGTCGTTCTTGGTGCCGCCCAGGTAGGTGCCCCAGACCAAGTCCGTGCCCGCAGCGTTGAACTTCGCCACGAAAGCGTCATCGTAGCCGCGGTGAGTACCATAGAGTGGATTCTTCACCGGAAAGTTATGGGAGCGGGAGATACCCGTGATGTAGGCGTTGCCGGCCACGTCCACGGTGATCGCCCGGATAGCATCGCTACCGCTTCCCCCGAGGTAGCTGGTGTAGGCGTAGTTCTTGCCGCCCTGGAAGATCTTGCAGATGAAGCCTTCCTGCGTGTTCTTGTTAACGCTCCGGTTCACCCGCTGGTAGTTCACCCCGAACATGGGGAGGTTGCGGGAACCGGTAGAGCCAGCGACGTATACGTTGCCCGCCGGATCAACCGCCACACCGTAAGCCACGTCGATACCATCGCCGAAATCGGTGTTGCCGCCGTAGTTGTTTGGGCCACCGCCGATGTAGGTGGAGAAATCGAGCTGGCCGAGGTTGTCCAGGCGGATCACGAACGCCTCGGAAGGGCCGCCGTTCCAGAAGGGCTGCACGGCGTTCTTGAGCCGGAAGTAGATGGAGGAGGTCACCCCCGCCACGTACATCCCGCCCGCAGGGTCCACGGCGATGCCGTAGCCGATCTCCGCGCCTTCCTTGATATCCGCGTTCCCACCGTAGTAAGTGGAGTAGAGGAGGCCGGCGCCATCGGCGTCCAGCTTCGTCACGAACGCGTCCGAGTCCCCGCCGTTGAAGTGATCCTGCACGGGCGGCGCTTCAAAACTGCCTTGGATCGGGAAGTTCTCCGAAGAGGTGTAGCCGGTGATGTAGGCGTTGTTCTCAGCGTCCAGCGCGATGGCCTGGGCACCGTCATGCCCGGCTCCACCGATGAAGGTGCAGTAGACAAATCCGGTGGCATCCGGGTTGAGCTTGGCAACGAAGGCGTCCGTCAGGCCACCGTGGTCCACCGAGAAGCTGCCGTCGGTGCGCGGGAAGTCGGTGGACAGCGTCGCACCGGCAACGTAGGCGTTGCCCTCGGCGTCCACGGCAATGCCGTTCCCCTCATCCACATCGCTGCCGCCCAGGAAGGTGGACCAGCAGAGGACTGGGTCGATCACCAGCGGCCGGCTGCGGTCATAGGAGCCGAGCGCAAAGCCGACGTGGTTGCCCGCGAGGAGCGTGAACTTGCTGGCCACGGCCACGCGCTTCCCGTTGCGCTCCTGGTAGGAGACGGGGCGATCCTGACGCACAAGGCCGCGAGCCGTGTGCAGGAGAAGGCTTCCGTCCTTACCGAGGGTCAGCTTCTCGGCACCGGCGACCTTGATCTTGATTCTGCTCGGGTCAGCGTTGGCGGCCACGCGGAAGTCGTACTCCAGGCGGCGCTGGTTGCCGTAGTACTCCACGTCCACGCCCTGATAGACGCTCTCATAGCGCACCCGCGCGTAGTGAGGGACACCGGTGAGGCTGCGGCCGGGCTTGCGGCCAGTCAGATAGTTGCTCACGCTGGGGGCACGGTCGACGCCGCGCATCTTGGGCGCAGCGTTCGCACCCTTGAGGCTGAACCGTAGCACCGTACGGTCCTTCAGGTTCGGCTTGGGCGCTTTGAGCGCATCAAGGCCGCCGTTGCGGGGCTTGACCTCCAGCCGCTGCATGGAGAGGACCGTCTCGGCGGGGGTCAGGAAGACGCTGTAGCCGCCTCCCCGGGTCATGAACCGCACCTGCGAATCGGTCTGGCCGCGGTTCTCCTCGAAGAGGAGCGGCATCCGTCCGTAAGTGGCATGGATGCGGGCGGCCTCACTCGCTTGGCGAGCGGCGGGGTTGATTGCCGCGTTGCCTGTACTCGCCACGGTGGCGATGGCCATCCCGGCAAGCAAGGCACCACCCAGGGCGCGAGGCAAAAGGCTTCTGTTACTTCTATTCACCATGCTGCTCGGTTCTCCGCGCCTCGCGGCCCCGCCGTGTGCGATGCCCGTGCGTCCGGCTTCAGACCTGAACCCCCAGCGGCGCTCACGCGCTACACCGGCCGTTCGACCTGCTTGCCCCAGTCTCTTCGTTAGGTTAGGAAACGGCCCGCCTGTTTCCTGCCCTGCTAGTAACTATTTATAGGCGGACAGACGGAATGCGGCAAGAAGTGGCAGGCTAACTTTCCCACTGCTTCAGCGCATGCCTGCTTGTTAGATACAGCAAGCCACCCGTTTGGGCAAGGAACCGTTCGGCTAGGCCGCATCACACCCGCCTTGATGGCGTGCTGGCGACGCCCAACGCGTGTCGTCGCGCAGCGTGTCCGTCGCGTGGCTTTCGCCAGCCGCCCGACCGACCAGGCGTCTTAGCCTACTCTTCGGCGGAGTGGATGGGGTTCTTCAGGACGCCGATTCCGCTGATCTCGACGGCCACCGTGTCGCCGGGCTGCAAGAAGACGCCACGGGCGCTCCCGACCCCCGAGGGCGTGCCAGTGGCGATGAGATCGCCCGGCTCCAGGGTGACGAAGCGGCTGATCCACTCCACCAGTTCCGGCACACTGAAGACCATCTCGCCGGTGGAGGCGTCCTGGCGGAGGTCGCCGTTGACGCGGGTGCGGAGCTGGAGCTGGTGCGGGTCCTCGATCTCGTCGCGGGTCACAAACCACGGCCCGCACGGTGCGGCGGAATCGTACCACTTGCCGACCAGCCAGTCGAAGAACTTGTCGCGGTCCCGGTCCGCGCGCGGCCCATCCTTGGATGGCACCGCGCGGTCGGTGATG
>JANPLG010000335.1:0-3852 GCA_031426395.1 Actinomycetes bacterium | reverse complement strand
GCCTCTCCGGGTCGCCCCGGTGAGGCGCAGATGCCGCCCGTGTGTTGATTTTTTTTGTGGTTTTTGTTGTCCGGGGGATCGTCCGCCTGATCTCGTCTCGTCCTGCCTTACCGTTGCGCGGCGCGGAACCGGCGGGCCGCGCTCTCGCGCCTTGCCTGCCCGGGGCGGCCGGCGCCTCTCGGCGGGGACCGTCCCCTTCCGCACCGCTGTTAAAGCTGTGCTATCTCGAGCTAGTTCTCACTAGCTCCACTGTTCAGTTTTCAAGGACGTTCACCGCTTCGTGGCGGTGACGTAAACTTTACTTCGAGGCGCTCCAAGTGTCAATGCAACTCGGAAAAGTTCTTTTCGTCGTCGCGCTTGGCGCTCTTCGCCTGCCGCCTGTTACCAGGTGACGAGGGGGATTATAGGCAGGCGGTATCGCCGAGTCAAGTACGGTTGTTAAGCCATTTGCGGGCGCGGCCTGAAAGCACTGCAGAGGGTCCGGAAGGCCACTTTGGATCGATTCACCAGCGCCCTTTCGCTCCTTCACTGGAGGCTGAGTTCGCGACCCTGTGCTTGCTTCGTGCATCGGCTGCAACTCGGGTCAATCCCCTCGGTCGGAGTTCGCATTTCATAAGAATGGGCGGCACCGTGAGCAGGTGCCGCCCCTCTTGAGGACCAAAGCCCGGATGCTCCGCAGGAAGAGCTACAGGCGTTCGATGCGCGGGTTATCGTAGTTCCTCAACGCGTTCCGGGTGTCGAGGATGACAGCGCCGTGGCGCACCACTTCGCCGTAGGGGATGCAGGTGTGGTCGGTCACGATGATGATCGCGTCCGCGTTGCGCAGCATCCCAATCGACCAGGGCGTCGATTCCATCTTGCCGGTGGCCGTCTTGAACTCTGGCACGTACGGGTCGTGGTAGGAGACGTTGGCGCCCTTGGCGAAGAGCCGCTGGATCAGGTGGGTGGCCGGCGTCTCGCGGCAGTCATCAATGTCCTTCTTGTAGGCCACGCCCAGGATCAGAACGTTGGCCCCGTTGAGGCTCTTCTTCCGGTTGTTGAGCGCGTCCTGAACCCGTCGGACCACGATCTCCGGCATGGAGTCGTTCACCTGTCCAGCCAACTCAATGAAGCGCGCGCACCCCTGGAACTCCTGGACCTTCCAGGCGAAGTAGTAGGGGTCAATCGGGATGCAGTGCCCGCCCACGCCGGGACCCGGGTAGAATGGCATGAATCCGAACGGCTTCGTGGCGGCCGCGTCGATCACTTCCCAGATGTTGATCCCCATCTCGTGGCAGAGGATGCCCATTTCGTTCGCCAGCGCGATGTTCACGTGCCGGAAGGTGTTTTCAAGGAGCTTCGCCATCTCCGCCACGCGCGGTGTCGTTACCGGCACCACCTGGTCGATGATGCTGCCGTAGACCGCGACGGCGGCCTTGGTGGCTGCCGGGCTGACCCCGCCCACGATCTTGGGCGTGTTGCGCAGGCCGAACTTCCGGTTGCCGGGTTCGATGCGCTCCGGGCTATAGGCGAGAAGGAAGTCTCGTCCGCATACGAGGCCGGTGCGCTCCAGGCGGGGCTGAACCACTTCCTGGGTCGTCCCGGGATAGGTGGTGCTCTCCAGGATCACCAGCATCCCCGGACGAAGGTTCTCCCGCACGGCCTCGGTGGCGCTGATGACGTAGCGGAGGTCGGGCTGCTTGCTCTCCGTGTATGGAGTGGGGACAGTGATGATGACCACGTCCGCCCCCCTGAGGGCCAATGCCGCCTCGGTGTGGGGCTCGAACCGTTGCCGCTGACGCTGGGTATCCACTGCTTCGTCCGGCACGTCCATGATGTAGGAGCGGCCCTGCCGGAGTTGCGCGATCTTGTCCGCAGCCACGTCGAGGCCGCGGACCCGAAACCCAGCCTCCGCCAGAGAGATGGCGAGGGGGAGGCCGACGTAGCCGAGTCCGACCACGCAGATTTCCGCCTGCCGGGTCTCGATCAACTGCTGCACGCGCTCGATTGCGCCTCTGGGCGCGCTATCGTGCGCGCTATCATGCGCGCCGTCGAGCGAAAGGGAAGCGTTCTTCGCGTCCGTCTCCACGGCCGCATTCAAGAGTTCGAGGTTTTCGATGACCATCGCCGTCGTCCCTATCTTTTCGGATGAAGGGGCCATATGTGAGGGCCGGGGCGAACCCAGCCGATCGTGCCGAGGTAGGTGGAACCGGAGCTTCGCGGACCGACGATCCCCAGGCGGCGGCATTGCCGGGGTGCGAGGATCGGGGGGGAGAATGGCCGCAGGCTACCGTTCCCTGTCGAGGCGATAGTCCCCGAAGCGACCCGGCATCAAACCCTTGGTCGGGTCTAACCCTGGGGCACGCATCCTCAGGGCCACGGCGAATGGCTGACAGGTCGGCGGGCTACCCAGGGTCGAGTTCAGAACTCAGAATGCAGAATGCAGGGCTTCGCAACAGGGTGGCTGGTGGCGGGGTGGGTTTGGACGTGCCTGGGCCTATGCTCGCGGGGATATGCGGTGACCGAGGCTTTGGCGATGCGGGGTTGAACTACTCTGCGGGCTGGATTGGCGCGATGGCGGCATGTTTTGGCAATCAGATGTGCCCGACTTGAGGTCGATCCAACCCCCGCCAACCGTCGTCGGGCACCGTGGACCGGCGCTCTCCCGAGAAGTGGACGCAGTAGCCGGATACTGCTGGATCCCCGAAGTTGAGGCCAACCACGCCCCAACCGGCCACCGTCGAGGATGACGTTGAGGCGAAGGTATGAAAGGCCCAGCTCTCAACCAAAGCGGCTCAGCTCAAGCCATCCGTCGCTATCCTCGCCTTGCCAACCCTGATGCGAAGCGGCCCGTGACCTGCAGGGAACGAGCTACACCAAACGGGTGCTGTCCGATAATGCCAACGCAACAGCCGGATACAGCTGGATGCCAGAAGTCGACGGTCACCGCGCCCCAAGGCGGACGCCGTCGAGGATGACGTGCAGGGGCGAGATGCCGTGCCGTTAACCGGTGAACCTGGACCGCCACAGCCCAAGCCAACCATCGTCATTCTCGCCAGGCCACCTCGGTGCGAAGCGGCCCGTGCGATGCGGGAATCCAGTCACACCCGTCCTTTACCGTGGACCGACGCTTGACCGATGAGGCGGACGCAACAGCCTTGAGGATGACGTTTGACGGTGAGGAGCACGCGAATCAATGCTTCAAGCGTGCTCCCACCCACTGACAAGCGGTCGCACTCCAGCCCCCAACTCGAAATCCGAAATCCGAAATCCGAAATCCGCAATTGTCAGTGTCGATTGTCGTGCTTGCGCGGGCACTGCTGCTCCAGGTTCCGGTCAAGCACGAAGATGGCCACCTGTTCGCCGCTCTTGGTGCTCACATCGCTGTGGATGCTGTTGACCTTGCACCCGGTGTGCCCTTCGATGATCTGCTCGTACTCGCTCCGGGCGATCTCGTGCATCTGCTGGTGAAACTGTTTGATCAGGTTCTGACCATACGGCTTCCCGGTGAGCTGGCGCTCCGCCGGGGTCAGCACCTCCTGCATGCGGACAATCAGCATGTCCTCGATGATGTAGGTGTGCGCCTTGGTGGGACCGCGACCCGTCCGCTCCCGCTGGAGCTTCACCATCGCATCGCTGATCTCGGCCTCAATCTGGCCCTTGGTCTTCGTGTGCGGCATGCCGGTCACTCAATTTCGGATTTCGGATTGAACACTGCGGGTGAAGGTGCGGCGGTCTGGGAGTCGCGTCTCCCGGAGCGCGGGCGTCCCGATACTGGTGGTCAATTTTGATGCTTCCGGACTCAAGCCGCAGCGAGCCTAAGAAACGCGCTCTGACGTGTCTTTGCGCGCGGGATGTCCCGCAGCCAGTCCG
>JANPLG010000334.1:0-8554 GCA_031426395.1 Actinomycetes bacterium | reverse complement strand
CAGTGATGATGCCGGGAACGGCGACCCCGGCCCCGCAGACGGAAGGCTCTTTCTCCCGACAGCGAAGCACCGCCTGGCGGATGGCCGCCAGGATCTCGGTGGCATCGTGCGGGCGGGGGATGCGGTCCTGGTAGAGGCGCTCGCCCTCCTCCGACACGACGGCCCAGCGCAGGTTGGTTCCGCCCAGATCAATGCCGATTGCCGTCCGCCTCGCCACGCTCGCTCTCCTTGTTCCCGCTCGTCGGCCTTTCGCCAGCCCCTCGCCTGCCGCTCTATTGTGGAAGCAGATCTCGCCCGATGCCAAAGCTGGGGGCGACTCCCACACGCGCATCCCCCTCACCCAGACTGACCTACCTGCGCCGAAGCTGGTGGACGGGTGCCCCAACACCCTCCGTGGTGACCAGAAGGCTCTTGCCGTCCGCTCCGTAGCCGATCGCTTCGCCCTGCCGGGTGCTGGGGAGCGGCACGTGGATTGGGGCGAGGCGGAAGGCGGCGGCCACGTCGTTGCGCACCACCGGCCATTCGTAGGCATCCGTGTAGGTGCGCACCACCACGCGCTTTCCGTCCGGCCGGATGTCGCCCCCCGTCGCGAGGACGGCGTAGAGCTGCTGGCGCAGGCCACGGGCGCTGTTGGGGAAGCGGGAGAAGTCGATGCGTCCTACCCGGGTCAGGAGGTTGGGCGCATCCGCGCGGAGCGGCCGGGGCGCGGCGTAAACCTGGCTGCCCGCCACCCCCTTGCTGACGATGAAGAGTCGCCCCGTCACCGGATGGACCATTACCGTCTCCGCATCGCGCGGGCCGTCCGGGTAGCGCAGCTCGTAGCGGGTGGCGGGTTGCGTTTCGCCCTTGCCGCCGGTCCGGGAGGGGTCGACCACCGGCTCCGGCACTCCGTAGACCACGATCTCTGAGCGCTCGCCGTTGTTGTCCCCGATATCGGCGAGGTAGAGCCACATCGCTCCGTCCGGCCCGGGAGCCCGGGCCATGTCTTCCCAGTCCACGGCTTCCGCTCCGGGTACCTGGAGGGTGGTGAGCGTCTGACCCTGGGAGCTCACCGCATAGAGTCGCGGACCGTCGCCGCTGTCGTTGTGGGTCCAGAAGAACTGGCCGGAAGGCTCACTGGCGCGACCGCCGGCCGCGATGCCGCTTGACTCAGAAATGCGCCGGTCCTGGAGCGTGCAGAGAACCTGGCCCGGCCGGTACGGGTTCGCGGCGGCGAGGGCGCCAGTGACCGCGCCTGCCAGCAACAGGAAAGAGAGCGCCGCGCCGAAGGCAGGGCAGCGCGGACTGACCGGCGGTTCGACGGACTGGCGGGATCGGGGAAGGATGCGCATGGATGGATTCGATCTACCTGCGTTGCCGAGTCAATCCCCGCATCAGGCAGTCGATTCTATCCGCGAGCATCCCATCCGGCACCGGCCCGAGTAAGAAGGCCCAGCTCAGAGAGGGGAGTTGGGTCCGCTTCATCCACTTCACGTGGCCGTCCAGGAACGAGAGGTTCGCTCCGTCGTTGTGGATGAAGGTGGGGACGTCGCCGGCGGTGTTGCCGCCATAGGCGAAGAAGCCGTCGTTGAGCGTGGCGCTCTCGTCTACTAGGAGCGGGGTGCTGGAGACCGTCTGCGCGGCGGCGATCGGGCGGAACCCGCAGACCGAGTTCATGGAATAGCTCAGCCGCTTGGTGTTCGCGTTGGGATCCGAAGGGCACCGGAAGACGTTCGCGTTCTTGACGTAAGAGTAGACCGCACCCTGGTCGACCTGGCTGGGTGCGGCGGCACTGACCCAGATGCCGGGCACCCAATGGCCCCAACGGCTGGGGGCATCTCCAGGCGCGGAACCCGGCATGGTTTCATCGTAGTCCTGCACGTACATCAGCAGGCCAAGCGAGAGCTGCTTGAGATTGGAGGCGCAGCTCGACTGTCGGGCGGCCTCGCGCGCCTTGGCGAAGACGGGGAAGAGGATGGCTGCCAGGATGGCGATGATAGCGATGACCACCAGAAGTTCGATGACGGTGAAACCGCCGCGTTTCAAGGGTGATTTCCAGGCGTCCCGAAGAAAGGAGCAGGCGAGGGGTGCCTCGCAATGAATGGGACGGTAGTGCCCATTCCCTAGCGACGCACTCAATTTCGCCGCAACAACATTAGAACTTCTTGATGGGAGCTTTGTTGGCGCCGACTACAGAAAGTTCCGGTCGATCACCCAGCAAGCAGGTTACCGGTGATGGCTGGGGAAAGTTTGTCCCTGCGAGCATTCGGACTGTACCGAAAGGTGGTGGACTTGGCGAAGCAGTCAATCTGGATGGGGACAATTCTTGTCCTTGTGTCGGCCACCCCAGGACCCCTGTCGGCACAACAGGCATCACATTCGACATCGCTGGCTGTGGTGCAGACCTTTCGGGGGGATGTGTCCGTCAACCGCGCTGCCAGCCGTATTCCGGTTTCCCGCAACCGGTTTCCCGTCATTCACCAGGATCTCGTCTCTACAGGGCTGAACAGCAGGGCGAAGCTGGTAGCCGTGGATGGCAAGTATGCGATTCTGGGCCAGAACAGCCGTGTCCGTGTGCTTGCGGAAGGCCGGAAGAACGTCTTCAACCTCGCGGCCGGGTCGCTTGGGGCAATGGTGACGGGACGTGGGCGACTGGAGGTGGCGACCCCCGCCGCCAACGCGGCCGCTGAGGGGACGTCATTCCTGGTCAACGTGGAGGAGGCCACCGGATTCACGACCGTCACGGTAGCAGAGGGCGCAGTCGACTTCCGCAACGAGTTGGGCGCGGTCCTGGTACGGGTCGGTCAGCAAAGCACGTGCCGTCCCGGCGAGGCACCCAGCCGTCCCTTCGCCGCCGATCCCGCCCTGGTCCGTCAATTCGAGGCCACGCTCGAGAATCTCGTGGTGCCGCTTGAGTCCCCGCGCGTACCCGGACCAAGAGATGCCCTTCCCGCGCTGCTGATTCAGCGGCAGGCTGCGGCGCAGGGTGCCCCCAACGACCCGACGGCACAGTCCGCGCTCGGGGACGTACTGCTCGACCTGGGACGCGCGGAGGAAGCCCTGAGCGCCTACCAGCGCGCCTCAGCTCTTGCGCCCAACCTGCAGGCTGGGCAGCTACGGGTGAGCCAGGCCGCCCTCCAGATAGGACGCAGCGACCTGGCGACGGAAGCGCTCCGCAAGGCTGAGACCCTTGACCCGGACTCCTCGGAAGTTGCTCTGGCGCAGGGGCGCGCCGCACTGTCCAGGGGTGACTTCCAGCGAGCGGTTGAGGCGGCAGCGCGCGCGGAGATCTCTCCGGAGCGTCAAACGCTGATCGCGCTGGCACACCTCCGACTCAACCGGCCTGGAGACGCGGAGATACGACTGCGCCACGCGCTGGAGCTACAATCAGACTACTACCCCGCGCAAGCCTATCTGGCAACGGCCCTGCTACTTCAGGGGAAGACGGGCGAGGCTGAAGCCGCTTCGGCCCGCGCAGTCCTGCTGGCGCCAGACTCTGCGCTTGCGCGGGAGGCCCGTGGAGCGGCGCTGCTCTTCGGCGGCAAGCCGGACCAGGCCGTGCGGGAACTTCGGCGCGCGGTTGAGCTGGACCCGCTCTCCGCCACAGCGGCCTCGCAGTTCTCTCGGGCGCTGGCCGCCTCCAACCGCATCTCGGAGGCTGAGCGGGAAGCGGCGCGAGCGGTGACGCTCAACCCGGACGATGCCGGCGCGCGAACGACCCTCGGCGTGCTCTTCGCCGCGACACGTGACCGCGAGCGCGCGACCCGGGAGTTCAAGGAAGCCCTCCGGGTGGCCCCGGAGCTAGGGTCCGCGCGCACCGGTCTAGCCGGAGTGGAGATCCATCGCGGGCGTTTTGGGCAAGCGCTCAAGGAGCAGCAGGCGGCACTGGATGTGGATGCAGGCTCCCCGCAGGCGCTGAACAACCTGGGCGTGATTCAGACTCTCTACGGCCGCTTGGATGAGGCGACCGCCACCTTCCAGGAAGCGCTCAAGCGCCAGCCGGGATATGCCCTGGCCCGCGCCAACCTCGCGCTTGCCTACCTGGAGCTGAACCGGTACTCCGACGCACTCCGCGAGGGAGAAGCGGCCGTGCGGCAGGGTGCCCGGTCGGCGCAGCTCCACACCACCCTGGCGCGGGTCTACCTCCGGCAGAACCGCGTCGACCGCGCGTTCGCCGAACTGCGGCGGGCAGAGGTGCTCGACCCCGACTTTCCGCTCCAGTACTTCTACCTGGCGCAGGTCTATCGGCTTCAGGGGCGGGACCGGGATGGCGTCCGTGCCCTGCTCCGAGGTCTCACGCTGGACCCGGGAACGGCAGCGGAGCAGCGGCGCTACGCCCGTGTGGAAGGGACGGCGGCAGGCGGGGACGGCTATGAGCTCTCCCTGCGGACCAGCGGCCGTGCCGATGCGGGCCGGCTAACATACTTCGTCTCTGGCGCACAGGGGAGCCGAGACGCAGACCGGGCGCACTCTGACCTGCGTTCCCGGTTTCTAGAAGGCATCCTGGGGTACGAACCGAACGACCGCCACAACTTGGTCCTCTTCACGGCGCACCTTGATGAGCGCGGAGACCGCCCTGGCCGGCTTGTAATCGGCGGGCCTGAGGACCCCAACTTCGCCCGCGACTTCACCGCCAGCACGGTGCAGCTCCTCGATCGGTTCTCACTCACCAGGCGCAGCTATCTGACGATCAACGCCGGCTACCGGCGCAGCGGTCTCTTCGCGAACAACCCCCCCAATCCGGGGAGTCCAGCGAACCCGGCGGTGGGCGACCCGTTCCTGGTCCGCGACCTGGACGCGGTTTCCCGCAACCGCTTTGCGGAGGGACAATGGGAAGGGCCCCTTGGAGCAGCCATATCAGGTCGCGCGGGATTGGCCTATCTTGAGAGTCGCCGCGCGTTCCGGGGCCGGTATCCGGATCTCTCCAGCAATGGCGATCTCCTCTCGCTGCGAACCGGCTCTCGGCCCTCGCTCTGGAGCGGGTGGGCGGAGGGTCGCAAGCGCCTGACAGACAGGCTGGACGTTACGCTCGGGCTGCAAGGCGCGGGGCAGAGCAATGCCTCCCTGGCTCTCCGCCCCAAATTGGTCGGACACTACCGGCCTTCGACGCGGACGACGCTCGGCCTGGTGATCTATCCCGGTTTTGGGCCGGATGCTGCAGACCTGCTACCGGTCGAAACATGGCAGCAACCGTTCGAGACAGGCGCGCTCGACGTCCTGCCGGGCGGGGCAGTGAGCAACTACGAGCTGAGCGCGGAGCACCTCCTTCCGAACGCATCCCTGCTGAACGGAACCGTCTTCTACCGTCAACTGCGGGGACTGCTTCTGCCCACTGCGGACGGCGATCTTGCTCCGATTGTCGGCCGCTACCCAGCGCTGCGCGGCGATCTCTGGGGAGGGCAACTCGCCTATGTGCATAGCTTCGCGCCCGGGTTGACGGCGCGGCTCTTCGGGCGCGTCACGGGAAGCCGGGACGAGGCTAATGGCCGGGAGCTGCCTTACCTTCCCAGCTGGCAGGCGGGTGCACGCTGGGATTACGTGAACCGTGCCGGGATCCGCCTGGGCCTGGGCCTCACCTACATCGGACCGAGGCGGGACGCGCTGTTTCCCGACGACGCAGGTCGTCGGTTGGGCGGCTACCTTTCCACGGACGCTCGTCTCCAGTGGCAGCAGAACCTGCACCTCAACTACTTCGTCCAGGTGAGCGATCTGTTCAATCGGAGCGCGTCCTTTTACAGCGGCTATCCCAATTCGGGCCGAACCATCCTCGCCGGGATCGACTTCCGTCTGTAGGGGATAGACGATGCAGACTGCGGCTATCGCGGGCCCTTTCCCACGAGTACCCGCTGTGTCCCTGGGAAGGTACGGAGGACACCGCTTTTCACGCGGCATCGAACCACCAGGTCCACGGACGCCCCGGGCGCAAGCGCGAGGGTATTGACGTAGGGGCTCCGGGGGCCTGGAGCAGTTCCCGCTGTAGTGCCGGTTACGTTCAGGAGCGACAGAGAGGGTGGCAGACCGTCCAGCACCAGCGAGACGGGACCCGGAAGGTTGCTGTCGCCCGTAGAAGTGATCGTGACCAGCACCTCGTAATCCTTGGAGCCGCGCCGGATAGGCACCGGGAGACCCACCGCAACCGTGGTCTCTGCCGTTGCATCACCAACTCCCACGGTTACAGTGACGGTGTCCTCATGGTTGTTCCCCTGGCGGTCGAAGGCGGTAACCGTGAGGCGGTGCCTGCCTCGCGTTAGCGAGATCAGCGGGCGGAAGCCGCTCGCCACCAGTCCCGCTCCCAAACGCCAGGAAACCAGGAGCAAGTCGCCATCCACGTCACGGCTTCCACTTCCGTCGAGGCGGACAGGTGTCAACGTGCCCACGCGTGGGGTTACCACCTGATCCGGCCCCGCATCGGCAATTGGAGCGGTGCTGACACCCAATGCTGTACGCGAGGATCGAAAGACGTCCACTTGGTTGCCTTCCCGGTTGGTCACTAGAGTGGTTGCAAGAGATTGAAAGCCCACCCGCCTTCCGCTTCCACTGATAGTAGAAGAATAGCAATTGTCGTCGGCCTGCACTCCGGACGGTGTCTGGTTCACGCGCTCCAAATCGACCGGCTGAAGCAGCGGAATCGCGGGAATGAGGTGCAGCCGCGTGACATAGACATCCTCCGCGCCGTTCGTGTCGCTGCCCTGAAGCGGGGCAGAAGTGCTGAACGCCACGTGAGTGCCGTCCGGACTCAGGGAGGGGTCACGGGTGAACCCGGGATAGAGCGGCGCGATTTCCCCCTGTCCCACCCGGCGCGTCAGACCTCGAGCAACCACTCCTGCTGGTCGTAGCCTGACGTAGACGTCATGGAGGGTGTAGCCGAGCAGGGTGTCGAGAGTGCTGGACGCCGATGCGAAAGCCACCAATTGGCCATCCGCGCTCACCGAGGGCGAGGTGCTATGTAGCTCACCCTCTGCTCCAGAAGTCGAAACGCTGATCCGTTCCAGCTTCGGGGCGCGGCGGTCCCAGGCATAGATATCCGTCACGAAGTTCGTGTCCGGCTGCTCCGTCAGGTCGTCTGCTTCTGACTCGAAGGCGACGGTGCTGCCGTCACCGCTGATGGCTGGATGGTCACAGAATCCATTGGCTGGACCGCCGGTTCGATCCCGACTGACACAAACGGTGGTGCCCAGCAGGCGGTCCCGCACAAATGCGTTACTGACGCCCTCAATATCAGGGACACCCAGGGTTATTGCGGCGGAGACGAAGGCCACGTAACGACCATCAAAACTGACCGCCGGGTGAACGCAGTCCGCGTTCGCCTGCGCTCCGAGGCTGGAAACACTGACTCGCTCGGTGCGTCCCTCGAGCCGGTCTCGGAGAAAGATGTCCCAACAGCCGTTGGTGTCACCGGGGACAAGATTGGTGGCACGCGATTGGAAGACGACGTAGCGCCCACTGGCATTGGGTACCGGCCAGGCGCTCTCGCCGTTTCCTTCTGCGCCCGCGGAAGAGACGCTTACCCGCTCGATGGCTCCTAAACTCTCGTCGTGGACAAATGCGTCGATTTCTCCGTTCCCATCGGCGTTCACGAGGACGCTGGATCCCGATTCAAAGGCGATCACCGTTCCGTCGGCGCTCATTCTCGGACGCGCGCTATCGCCAAAGGATGGACCGCCCTGGATCGACGTAGAGATGAGGTGAATCTCGGTCACCCCCGCCCTGACCGCAGAAGCGGCACCAATGAGCAGCACCCATGCCACGATGAATGACGGCAAGGGACCACGACTCCCTCCGAGGGGTCTGACGGTCATGGAGCATTCGCTCATCTCGGGCCGCTTCCCGCGAGCATCCGGAGACTTTCCGGGTCGATGACGGGTGCCCGGTTGGCACGGAAGATCAGGTCGAAGTTCCGGGACCCACCGGCGGCGATCGACTGGATCATCTGCACATACGGCTTGCCCGGGTCGCCGGTTGCCAGACTGGTGACGCCGGCGGCGTTTGTTATCTTCGCTCCGGCAGGCAGTGAAGTGAGGACCAGAGAGAGCGGACCTGGCACGCTGCGGTCGAACGGATTCGTTACGCGGACTCTCACTCGGAACTGTTTTCCTCCCAGGGCCTTGGGCCGACCTACAGCCTCAAACTGCAGGTTGCGCGTGAAGTCCACCACCCCCACGGTGACAAAGCAGTAATCAGAATCCATGGCCCCGTGAATGTCCTGTACACGGTGGATCAGCGGGTGATCGCCGGGGGGCAGTTGAACGAGGGGCCGAGGACCGTGCGCGACGCGCTGGTCATCCAACTCCCAGGAATGGAAGAGCGGGTTGCTCTCTGGATCCGAGGAAGCAGAACCGTCCAGTATGACCCCCGTCCCCGAACCGAGCCCGGCAACCGACTGGTCCAGCCCCGCGTTCGCACTGGGCGCCGTGTTGACGGAAAACGGGGCACGCGCCACCCGGCGTAGGTTTGCCCTCTGGTGAACTACGCCGCCGGCAAGGTTGGAAGCAGCCGTTGCGAACGTCACGAACTGTCCGTCAGGAGAGATGCCGTCGGGTAGTGAATCGCCGTTCCCCGGCGAACCGTTCGAGGA
>JANPLG010000333.1:0-10333 GCA_031426395.1 Actinomycetes bacterium | reverse complement strand
CGGTCCTGATCGCCGTGGCGGCCTTTGGTCTGCCACACACGGCTGCTGGTGCGTCGATTGATGCGAGGCCGGTTGTCCCGGTGGTTCGCAATTCCGTCTCCGTCCCGGTCCCAGTCGTTGCGATCCAGCACGCCATCGCGGTCCTGGTCCTGCGACCGGCTGTAGCGTGAGTTGGTGTACCGGGAGTTGGTGTACCGGGAGTTGTTGTAGCGGCTGTAGCGGCGATTGCTGTAGCGGCTGTTGGAATAGGGTCGGCGGTTTACGGAGGTCTGCGCCTTGCGACGGTAGCCCCATGCCGGAGCGTGGCCGGGAGGTGCGGCCTCAGCCGGGGCTCCCACCAGCAGCATTCCGGCGCCAAACACCATTCCTAGCACCGCGGATACCAGGGTGCGGTAATTCTGCTTCGTCTGCATTTGTTCCTTCTCCTCTTTGCGTCCAATGAGACTTCCATCGAACGCTTCAGGCGGTGAGGACCCAGGCCTCTGCAGCCCGGTTCCCGCCTCTTTTCCCTGCCCGTCCTACCCAGGTTTGCCCGAGTTTATCCCTCCGGTGTCATCCACTCGACCTCAGTCTCAGACGTACGGATGACATCGGAGAGGAGCGGGCGGCCCCTGAAACCGAACCCGTAACTGGGTGCACGAGGCAGAACCCGGCAGGCGGATACGATCCCGAGAGGGCGAGGCGCCTGCCGCGATGTACCGGTGGTGCCCATCGCTCGCACTGCACCGCAGTCAGAAGCTTCGGACCCGATACAGGCACTCGAAGATCGGAATTGAGATGGATGCAACAACCAGGTCTGCTATTGAGGAATTCCTACTGCAGAGGCAGGTCGCCGTTGTGGGAGCCAGCGACGATCCTCGCAAGTTCGGTCACCGGGTGTTCGTGGCGCTCCAACAGCACGGACGGTACCCGATCCCGGTGAATCCCAACGCAGCCACTGTAACGGGGCAGCCGACCGTACCGGACCTCCGTTCACTGAAAGAGCCGGTGAGCGCCGTCTCCATCATCACGCCGCCCGCAGTCACTGAGCGCGTGGTGGTTGACGCCATAGCTGCAGGCGTGAAGCTGATCTGGATGCAGCCGGGCGCGGAAAGCCCCGCCGCCGTCCAACAAGCGCGAGACGCCGGCATCCAGGTGATTGCCGGGGGACCGTGCCTGCTCGTAGCGCTGCGGGGATTGCGCTAATGGGGAGGCGGGACTGCTTCCTCAAATGGGGGCGCGGCTAGCGGACCGACTGCGCGATGCGGACCATCTCCTCATCGCTGAGGCGAGAGCTGCTGAGGATCAAGGCAGTATCCGGACGGTTCCAGAAGAGTCGGCGCTCGCCGTTGCTCCCGGTCACAAGGTACCCCGGAGTCCCGTTCACGTCCGACTTTGCTTCCGGTTTCTGCAGGAAGATCCGGTCGTGGTAACGGTCCCGGTCTTCGTTCCGGGTTTCCTGGGCCAGCATGACCAGGAGCCTACCATCCGGTGTGTCGTAGTCCTGGAGGATGCGGTACTGTCCCTCAAGAACCCCGCTTGTGCCGACATTCCCCTCCTGCGGCATCCATGTGGGAGCATAGATATGCTTCCCAAGCTTGCGCTCCAGCGCGGCTACGGCAGGGGCCGTGATTCGGTTCTCGGCACCGCGGATCACGCGGGGCGAGAGCAGCATCCAGCCACCAAGCACCAGCACCGCGAAAAGCGGGGCCAACAGAAGCAATCGTCGACGGGCCATCGCGGTCTCCTGGGCGGGACTCTCCCGCCGTTTACAAGGGATAAATGAGTGCCGTGGCGGCTCCGAATGATGGAGACCGTCAACAAAGACCGTTCGTTGGAGACAGCAATACCGAGAGTTGCGTTTTAGATACACCCGCCTCCCCAGAGTTACTCCCGTTTCTTGAACCACGCTGATGCGTTCTGTCCCCAGCCATCCCGCCACCATGACCGTTCCAAACGAAAACATCCGTTGGATTCCGCTGGCCACCGTCACGGAAGTGCCGCCGGGCAAAGCGACCCTGGTCCGCCACGATCGGACCGACATCCTCATCTTCCACCGGAAATCCTCTTCTGAGGATGCTGGCACCGAGGGGGCCGGAGAAGAGTGGACCGCATTCGACAACAGTTGCCCCCACGCGGGCGCGCCGATCTACGCGGAGCACTTCGATGGGGAGTGCGTCACCTGCACCTACCACGGACTCCGGTTCCGCGCCAGTGACGGCGGCTGCCCCGAGGCGGCCGGCTGGGGACTGGAGCCTTATCCCATCAAGGTGGATGGCGAAGACGTTCTGGTAGGCTTCCCTACCCTGGGCTGAACCAAAGCTGAACCCGTGACCGAGTTTCTCCCCAACCCCGACTCAGTAACGCCAGAACTCCTCGAAGCGGCCCAGTGGCTTCGCCTGGAGCTGGCGCGCCTGGCTGCGGAGAAGGGGCTGGCCGTGACGGATTGGCAGCTCCGGTATGGCAAGCGGGAAAGCGGTGGGAGGGCCGGGGTTCCCAGTCTCGCTCAGTGGGGCTTTCAGATCGTCGGGGTCACGCTGGAGGGCGCGCTCCCGCTTCACGTCTTCATCGACGAGGAGACCGCTGTCGATAACCACGAACTGGCGGCGCGAATCCTCGACCTCTGGACCGACCGTGTCGAGACCGGCGGGACGCCGCCCGGGCCATGAAGCGCTCGACCTCCAGGGGCACCGCCGCCGGGACCGTGCGGCGCTTGCCGGCCACGCTGGTCCTCCCGGTCCTGGTGCTGCTGCTGCTGCTCGCCGTGGTCGTGGCGACCGCCTTCGGGTCAACGCAGGTGCGGCCGTGGGACACCGCGCGGATGCTCATCAACGGAGTGGGCCTCTGGCGCTTTCCCATCACATGGCCCATGGAGCACGAGACGATCATCCTGACGCTCCGCTGGCCGCGAGTCCTGGGAGCCATTCTCGTGGGCGCGGCTCTTTCCATGTCCGGCGCGCTGCTCCAGGGCCTCCTGCGCAACCCCCTTGCGGACCCGTACGTGGTGGGCACCAGCGGAGGCGCATCGCTGGGTGCGGTTCTGGGGTTGCTGCTTGCCGGAAGCGCTTCGTTTGGGCCCGCGCTCACGGCGTGGGTGGTGCCTGTCAGCGCCTTCCTGGGCGGGGCACTCGCCATGCTCGTCGTGATCCAGCTTTCCACGGTAGGTGGTCGCCTACCGGTGGTGAGCGTGCTGCTGAGCGGCTTTGCGGTGAGCACGCTCTTCGGCTACTCGGTTTCGCTCCTACTCTTCCTGTCGCAGCAGCTTCAGTTTCAGCTCCCGCAGATCTACGACTGGCTGATGGGTCGCCTCCCCGAAGGGGAACTGGCGTTGCTGGGGCCGCCAGCCGTCATCGTGGGGCTGGGACTGGCCGCCGGGCTACTTCTCGCGCCGTCATTGGACGCGTTCAGCCTGGGAGAAGAGGGTGCGTCCCGGCTAGGGATCAGCGTGGAGCGGGACAAGCTTCTCATCCTGATGCTGAGCGCGCTGCTCACCGCTGCCGCCGTTTCCATCTCCGGGCTGGTGGGGTTTGTCGGTCTGGTAGTACCGCACTCGTTCCGGCTGATCTGCGGTCCGCGACACCGGCTTCTGCTACCAGCTTCCGCGCTGGGAGGGGGCCTCTTCCTAGTGCTGGCGGACCTCGCGGGTCGGCTGATCTCCGCCGCTATCCCGGGGCAAACGTCCGGTGAGTTGCCCGTCGGGATTGTCACGGCATTCGTGGGTGGTCCGTTCTTCCTCTGGCTGCTTCGCCGCACGCGCAAGGAGTACCGCTGGTGAGTGGCGCGGCGCTCAGCCTCACCGGCCTGGGTTTCCGGTACGGCACCCGGCATGTCCTGACCCAGGTTTCGCTGGAGGTCGCTGCGGGTGAGCGGATCGCGCTGCTAGGGGCGAACGGCGCTGGCAAGAGCACACTGCTGAGCCTCGTCTCCGGCACGCTCCCGATGCAGAGTGGCCGAGTACGCATCGACGGTCGCGACCTGGTCGAACTGGTACCCCGCGACCGTGCGAAGCAGATTGCAATGGTTGCCCAGGACCCGGCGGTACCCTTCGCCTTCACCGTTCAGGAATGGGTCTCACTGGGCCGCACGCCATTTCTCAAGCCCCTGGCGGGCGAGTCGCACACTGACCGGCTGGCGGTTGCCGATGCCATGGAGTGGGCCGGCGTCACGGAGTTGGCGGACCGGCTGGTTGGCGAAATCTCCGGCGGGGAGCGGCAGCGGGCTTCGCTCGCTCAGGCGCTGGCCCAGGAACCGCGCCTCCTGCTCCTGGATGAGGCGACAGCCCATCTCGACCTGCGCCACCAGATGTCGCTGCTGGAGAAGGTGTCACAGCGAAGCCGCGAGGCCGGTCTGACCGTGATCGCCGCCATCCATGACGTGAACCTCGCCGCCCTCTGGTTCGATCGCCTAATCGTGCTTCACGCGGGTACTGTGCTGGCAGATGGTGCGCCACGCGACGTGCTGCGGCCGGACCTGCTGCTTACCGCCTTTGGGTGCCACGTCACCGTGGTCCCCCACCCGACTGCGGACGTGCCGCTGGTGGCGTTGGTCAGCGGTAGGTGAGTTCTCTATCATGCGAAAGAGGAATAGGCTCGCCTGAGGACTGGCTGGAACCTATGACCGGGAGAGATTCCAAATGCACACTGAGTTGACCGCTGTCTATCAGAAGGTGGCAGAAGGGAACATCGCATTTTCCGACGAGTTTCCGGGTGCCAACACCCAGGGTGAGACGCTGGAAGAAGCGCGAGCCAACTTCGAAGAAGCGGTCTCGATGGTGCTGGACCATTGGCACCGTGTCACACGAGAAAGCCGATAGCGTTGAAGTCACGCCCTAACGTGCTGTGCGAAATCCCCTGGGCTCAGGGGTGATGTGACGGGCTCCATCCCTCGGTCTTTGCTTGCGCCGATGACGGTGCCGCTCTGTTCGCCGCCTGCGACAACTGCGCTGAAACAGGCCGAGTGGTGATCGCGTCCGCCCCAGTCGTTGATGCGCGGCGTGCGGCCGAACTCACCCATCCACAGGACGTGCGTCTCTTCGAGGAGGCCACGGTCCGAGAGGTCGGTGATGAGCGTGGAGAAGGCGAGGTCCAATTCCGGCAGCAGGTGGTCCTTCAACTGCGAGAAGGCGTTGCCGTGCGTGTCCCAACCCGGATGGGTGATGGTTACCAGCCGGGTTCCGCCTTCGACTAGGCGGCGGGCGTGGCGGACACGGTCGACCAGCGTCTCCCGCCCATTCGGCGAGATCACGAACGGCTCATGCCCTCCCGGCATACCGCGGAGCGGTGCGCCCAGTGAGACGTAACCAGGCAACGGGCCTGTGGATTCGAGCTCCGGGAGCGAAGGACCGAGGAACCTGGAGTGCATCAGGCGGCTGGCACGCTCGTGGTGTTCCTCATTGTGGGTGAGGCCGCGGAGAATGGTCAGCTTGTCCGCCAGCCGCGCCATCCGGGGAAGGTGCTCGCAAATGCGGACGCCGGGCACGTTGGTCTCGACGGCACCGAAGGGACCCCGGTACTCCGAGGGAGCTTCCGGCTTCGGGTCCCACGTATCGAGGTGGCTGGGGCCGCCCTCCGCGAAGATTACGATGCAGCTTCGGACCTGGGATGACTCGCGGGATGCAGCGGCGGGTGCAATGGTCGCTCCGGTGAGCGCTGCTCCGAGAGCACCAGTAGCGCTGTATCGGAGCAGATCGCGCCGAGAAAGGGTGCCGGTCCCTGCTTGTCCATGTACCATCTCACTCGTTCTCATTCCAGCTTCCCCTTCCCGCCCACGGTGCGAGAGCCGTTCCGTTTCCTCACGAGTTGGTCGCGCCGTCCTCTGGCTCCTTCACGCGGGTGAACTCGACGGTCCAGAGGGAGAAGGCAGCGACCTTGCCCTCGGCATCCGTGCGGAAGGTGAGGCGGGCTTCGGTATCGTCCCCGTCGGTGCCCTGGAAGGTCTCGAAGTGCCAGTGCTCCAGCGGGAAGCGGTAAGTGCTCCAATAGAGCACCAGCGCACCTTCCTCTTCCACCAGCTTCGCGTCTCCATAGGCCGCGTGCGTGTAAGCACCGGCGTACTCCTCCAATGGATGCGAAGGTCCGGCGTCCACTCGGCGTTTGGCGGCGCGGTCGGCCTTGTCCTTGCGCTCCTTCTCCAGGGCAGTCTCGAAAGCGGTGTAGTAGATGCTGTTCCACTCCTTCTCCGGCAGGCCGAGAAAGCGGTCGAGGAGCATGTTGCGGATGGCCATGTGGCCGGACGTGGGCCCGAGGTTGACCAGTAGCGAGATGCCGATCCCCTGTTCCGGCACGATGCAGACGTTGGAGCGGAACCCGTTGATCGCGCCGCCGTGGGAGAGCAGCTTGTGGCCGCGGTAGTCCGTGACCGACCAGCCCATGCCGTAGCTGTTCTGGGTGGAGCCCATCGCCTCGTGCACGGGCAGTTCCGCTTCTTCCATGGGGACAACCATCTGCGGCGTCCAGGTCTCCCGAAGGTTCTTCCAGGAAACCAGCCGCTGAGCGCTCCACTCCCCCTTTGCGAGGAGGAACTTGAGCCAGCGGGCCATGGCGGATGCGCTTGCGTTGACGGAGCCACCGGGTCCCTCGGCGTCCAGTTCCAGCCACGGGATGGAGACCACGTCGCCCTCCTTGAGGCGATGCGGCGTGGCTTTGTCCGGTGCCGACTCGACCTCCGTCACGCTGAAGTTCGCCGACATCCCTAGCGGGCCGAAGAGGCGCCTACGGGTGAAGCTCTCCCACGTCTCACCGGTGACCGCCTGGATTACCAGGCCGGCCGCCATGAACATGATGTTGTTGTACTGGTACTTCGCGCGGATGGAGGCAGTGAGCGGTGCGCGCCCCGCCCGCCGGACGATCTCCTCCCGGGTCCAGGCGGACCGGTACCAGAGCATGTCGTGCCGCGGCAGGCCGGTGCGGTGGGACACCAGGTCGCGCACTGTGACGGCCGAATCCGCGATGGGGTCCGCGAGGCGGAACCAATCGAGGTGCTGCCGGACGGGATCGTCCCAGTTGAGCCTGCCTTCGTCGACCAGCATCGCCATGACGGTGGTGGTGATGGCCTTGGTGGTGGAGGCGATGCCGAAGAGGGTGTCCGGCGTTACTGGATCACTCGCCGTTGCGGCCTTGACGCCGAGGCCGATGGCGGTCGCGTCGCTGCCTTCGACGATGGAGAGGCCCATGCCGGGGATCTGCCATTGAGCGAGGATGTCCGTGAGGTCGTCTAGCATTGGTCGAAATGCAGTATGCAGAATGCAGAATTCAGGTATCGCACGTTGGGTGCCTGTGGGCCTGACGGGTGCGAGCGTGCGATGCGGGTTTCTGGTTTCCGGTTTCCCATTCAGTTCGGGGGCGCTGGCTGGCATGCCTTGCATCTTCAAGCGCCATATTGAGCGGTTCTGTCTACTCTTCTGAGCGGTTCCGCGCCATCGGTCAAGTCAGCTCTTGTGGTCGGAAGTCCGTGGTCCGTTTGGGTACGAATGTCGAATGGTTCTTCACGATCACCCCAATCGTTCCCGTAGGATTGCCCGTCTCCGCGCGAGCGACCTCCCGTCGCCGCGGCATGGCAACCTTCATCGCCTCGGGGATCTCGCGGTCCGACCCGATGATGTCCTGCGCGGGTCAGGTGCCGGAGGTCCCATTCGGGAATGAAGTAGAGCAGCCGGTGAGCACGACTCACGACCTGTTTACGGTAGCGAACGCGGCGCAGCGCGGGAGCCGTCCCGCCCCAGGGCTGGCGTCACAGCATCCGCCATCAACTGCTCCAACAGGGTCTGGCAATCAACGGTTGTCAGCGCGAAAGGTGGGTCGGGGTCGATTCCCGTGCCTTCTCCCAGGCAGTCGAGCAGATAGCGCGCGCCAAGATGGCTCCGGCTGATGGCGTCCAGGCGCTCCGGGGAGAGGAGCGACAGTACCTCCTTCAGCGTGGCGGACGCCTGCTTTGAGCCCCCGGAATGGCCCGACATCGCCACGGCGAGGCCATCCCGCAACGCTGCGGCAAGCAGGCACCTCGAACGCGTCTCCGAAACTCCCATAGCCCTCACGCTGCAGCCAGAACCACCAGCCCTGAAGGGTGACTGGGAGCTACCGTATCAGTGGAGGATCCATGCCGGCATGGAGACGGTTTCAATCCACTCCCGGCACGGTGACCGGGAGCTACCCGGTAGGAGCAGCGGCTCCGAAATGCATCGAGCGTTTCAATCGGAACGATGCATTCAGTTCACGGGCGTGATCGACCGCCGCGCCGTTACCCACTCCGAGGGGCGGTACCTATTGCCCGGGGGGCTCCCTTGCTCCATTTCTACAGCCCGCAATGCCAAGGAAGCAAGGGGGAAGCAAGGCAGCAAGTGGTACTCCACACGTTAGTTCGAGCCGCCGACTACGCATTAGCCCCGGCAGTGAGTGTTCCCGGCTGCAGCGTTTGGACCTTCACGATGACGGAGGCCATATAGGTCGGACTTACAGTGCCACAGCAAGGCCCTTGGAGCCCCGGAGGCGAACAGTCGTACGCTGCAGCCCTTCACGTGTCCGAGGCGTGTAAATGCTCCTTGACTCTAACCGGTCCTCAGAATGCACGGTTTCCTCTGGGCGCGCTCAGGCGGGAGCCTTCCTCGCTCAGCTATTCCCATCACTTCCCCCTGAAGCGCGGGAGGATCTGGAACTCGGTCTGGAGTTCGTCACGGTGACGGGCGGGGAACTGCTGATTCGCCAGGGTGAACCGGGCGACTGCGCGTACATCGTGCTGTCAGGCCGTCTCCGGGTGGTGCTCGAGCAGCCGGGCGCTCACCAAAGCTTGGCGGAACTTGGTCCGGGTCACATCGTCGGCGAGATGGCGCTGCTTACCGGTGAGGACCGCACGGCTACGGTCTACGGCATCCGGGACAGTCGGTTGGCCCGGATTTCGCAGGCCAGCTTCGACCGCGCGCTGCAGAAGCACCCGCTTGAGACCACCCGCAGCTTTGCGCGAACGGTAGTTACGCGCCTTCGCGCCAACGCCGCCCGCGGGGCGAGGGAAGAGCGGCAACTCTCCACCATTGCCGTGGTGCCGGCAGCAGAGGGAGTGCCCCTTCAGGCGTTTGCTCAGCGTCTCGCCAGCGCCCTCGAAGGCCTCGCGCCTACGCTTCGTCTGGACCACCGACGGCTGGAGGAGGGCCTGGGCCAGCCGGGCGCGGCGCAGACTCTGGAAGGGGGATCCGCAGACGCCATCGTCATGGACTGGCTAACGGATCAGGAGGCCACCCACCGGTATGTGGTGTACGAAGCGGACCCCACTGCGACGCCGTGGACCCGCCGCTGCATTCGGCAGGCCGACCACGTGCTGATTGTGGGACAGGGGGGGGCGGACCCGGCTCCCGGCGAGGTGGAGCGGGAGTTGCTGCAAGTCGGCGCCGGATGGCAGAAGGCACACCAGAGCCTTGTACTGCTCTACGGCCCTGGGCAGCAACCTACGGGCACGGCTGCCTGGCTGACGGCGCGGTGCCTCCATCGGCACTACCACCTCCGCCTCTCCGGCGACGCGGACTTCCAGCGGCTGGCTCGCTCGCTCACCGGGCGCTCTGTGGGGCTCACCCTGGGTGGCGGCGGGGCGCGCGGGCTAGCCCACATCGGCGTAATCCGAGCCATGCGCGAGTGCGGCATCCCCATCGATTTCGCGGGTGGCACCAGCATGGGGTCCCTCATTGCCGCGCAGTGTGCGCTGGAATGGGACTGCGATCGGATGGTAGACGTGATGGCGAAGGACTGGGGCATGTCGTCCTTGATGGACCTCACCCTTCCCGCTGTCTCCCTGGTTGCGGGCCGTAAGCTGAACCGCACGCTGAACCGCGTCTTCGGGGATGTGCGGATAGAGGACCTCTGGATCCCTTACTTCTGCGTTTCCACCAATCTCACGCGCGCGGAGACCCTGGTCATTCGGGACGGCCCGCTCTACATGGGCATCCGCGCCAGCGGCAGCGTGGCGGGTGTGATGCCGCCTGTGGTCCACCACGGCGACCTACTGGTGGACGGCGCGGTGCTCAACAACGTGCCGGTGGACGTGATGAGCGAGTTCTGTGATGGAGGGCAGATCGTGGCGGTGGATGTCAGCCCTCCGATAGACCTCTCCGCCAACTCCCCCTACGGGGACGGGCTGCACGGGCACCAGTACCTTTGGCGCAAGATTAACCCCCTGGTGCAGACGCTGAACCTACCCGGTATCGTGGCCATCATCCAGCGAGCGCAAGAACTGGGGAGCATTGCGCACCAGAAGCGGCTCATGAGCGGCATTGCGGACCTGTACCTCTTGCCGCCCGTGGAGGAGTTCTTCCTGTTCGACTTCAAGTCCAGTGCTCGGATCATGGATATCGGCTACCGATATGGCATGGAGG
>JANPLG010000332.1:0-2338 GCA_031426395.1 Actinomycetes bacterium | reverse complement strand
AATTTTCAGTTTGCAATTTTCAGTTTGCAATCGCACGTTGAAACCGAAGTACCCCTCCTTCCTGCCGCCCGATCCCAAGCCCCCGTTCGAGTGGCTCGTCCGTGGACTGACGCGCCCCTTGCTCCGCGCCGGGTGGGATCTCCGGGAGGTGGAGGTTTCGGCGGCGGATCTCGCTAGGCTTCGGGCGCTTCGGACGGAGCGAGCGCTGATTGTCTCCAACCACCCGTCGCTCGCGGAGCCAGGCGTGATGTACGATGTCCTGAAGCAGGCGGGACTCCGCTGCCGGCTGCTCAGCGCCTGGGACACCCTCTTCAAGTTGGGATGGTTCTCGGCCCGCTTCTTCCAGTGGCTGGGCGGTTTCTCCGTTCGCCGTGGCCGCCCGGACCGCGCCGCCATGGAGATGACGCGGGACCTCCTGGTGGGCGGCGAGCGCATCCTCGCATTTCCGGAGGGCCAGACCTACGGCCTCAATGACACGCTGCTTCCCTTTCAGGAGGGGCTGCTGCTCATCGCGTTTCACGCGCTCAACGCGATGCGGGAGCAAGGCATCGACGCTCCGGTCTATGTTGCTCCCATAGCCGTGAAGTACGTCTACCTCCGGCCGATGGCTACGGAGATCGACGCTGCCCTTGGCCGCTTGGAGGTGGCGCTGGGCCTCAAGCCACTCCCGCAGAAGCGGTATGAGCGGCTACGTGGAATTGCCGATGCCTACCTCTCGCGGCTGGAAACCGAAGAGGGTTTGCCACCGGACGAAGCCCTTTCGCTAGACGACCGCATCCTGCGGTACCGTTCAACCGTCGTCTCGCGGCTGGGGAAGCTCTGGGAAGCGCGGATGCCCCGTGGCGCGGACTTTCCAGATCAGGTCCTGGTGCTGGGGAATGCTTTCGAGGATTACGGGGAGCGACAGGTCGGCGGGGAACGTAAAGTAGCGGAGGTCGAAGACGCCGATCACCGCACCTGGCGTCGACTCAAGACATTCCTCGCACTGCGGGACGGCTACGTTGCAGAATGGCCCTCCGCCGAACGCTACGCCGACATCCTCACCCGACTGGAACTCGATCTCTTCGGTCGCACTCATCTCAAGGGTCCCAGGAAGGCCGTGATTCGCGTTGGCGAAGTGCTCGACCTGACCATCCACCTCGAGAACTACGCAGCCAACCGGCGCGAGACCCTGGCGACGGTCACGCGCCTGGTGGAGGAACAGGTCCGCAATCAGTTGGAGCCGCTCTGGAGGGCGACCCAGCCATTGGCGGAACCCGTAGGGGTGCCGGAATGAGGGTCCTCCCCGATGCTTTGCGGCGAGTTACAATAGGGCGGGACGGGCGTCGAGAATGCGCCGCTGGCCGGGAGTTGCCCGCAAACGAGGTGAACTCTTACCCAAGCCCGATAAGCCTCCGTAGCTCAGCGGATAGAGCAGCTGCCTTCTAAGCAGTTAGTCGCAGGTTCGATTCCTGCCGGAGGCGTTTTCCCCTGTGGCGTTTTCCACAATCAGCCACGAAAAGTCCTCGTTTCGTCCGTCTCTCGGGCTCCTTTCTCTTCACGAAAGGAGCGCCACGTGTCACAAAGAGCAACTTCTCCCCTCCGGAATAGAGCAACTTCCTCGCGGTCGCAGAGAGCAACTGCCTCCCGCCCCCTTCCGGCGGCGGGCCGCCGTCCCGACGCCTCCCCGCGCCGTCCCGCATCGTCCGCCCTCGACCTCCGCCGCGCCGTCACGCGCTGGCTGGGGGACGGGAAGGCCCAGGGCTGGAGCCCCCGCACCCTCGAGGACCGGCAGGAGACGATGGACCGCTTCTGCTGGTGGCTGGAGCACGAGGCCCGCGTCACCCCGACCCTCGACGCCATGGAGCCGGGACTCGTGCGGGAGTTCCTTGCCTACGCCCGCGCCGCCAATCCCCAGGGGCGCTTCGGGTGCGACCGCCTCAGCACCAAGCGGGAGGCGCGGCCCTCCACGGTCAACGCCTACTTCCGCATCCTGCGCGCCTTCGTGAACTTCTGCGTGGAGGAGGGGCTGCTGGCCGAGACCCCGCTTCGGAACGTCAAGGAGCCGCGCATCCCGAAGGACCAGGTGCAGCCGCTGGACGGGGCGCAGGTGCAGGCGCTAGTGGACGCCGCGCGGCGGCGCAAGACGCCGGAACGGGACGTGGCGCTGCTGCTGATGCTAGTGGACACCGGCATGCGCGCCTCGGAGTTGATGGGGCTGCGGACCGGCGACGTGGACCGCGGCGAAGGGGTGCTGACCGTCACCGGCAAGGGGAACAAGCGGCGCACCGTCTACATGGGGGTCGCCAGCCGGCGGGCGCTGTGGCGCTACCTGGAGTCGGAGCGGCGGGACGCACTG
>JANPLG010000331.1:0-4977 GCA_031426395.1 Actinomycetes bacterium | reverse complement strand
TCCAGCCCCAAGCCGCGCGCCGCTAGAACGTTGTTTCCCAGCTCCGGATGGGCATCGAGGCAAAGATGGTAGCCAGCCAGGGTGATCCCATGCTCCAGCAGCAGCTCCAGCCGGCGTTTGAGGCCGCCCTTTACCACGCGGGACTCCTTGTCCCAAAAGATGCCGTGGTGAACGAGGACAAGATGGGCACCCGCTTCCGCCGCCGCCTCGAAGAGGGCCACGCTTCCAGACACGCCGGTGACGATGCGGCGCACCTCGGATCGGCCCTCGACCTGTATCCCCTGCGGGCCGTAGTCCCGCCAATCAGCCACCCGCAGGTAGTCATGCAGGTCGCGAAGGATCTCGTGGCAGGGGACAGTGGGCATGCGGTGGGAGGGAGAACGGGGCGATTAGGCAGCAGGGGTGCTGCGGATCAGCCGCCCGACTTGCGCTGCTGAATCCGGTGGAAGATGTCATCCAGCTTGCGTGCGGTCTCGAGCAGCTTGGGGTACTTGGTCCAGAAGTCATCCGGCCGTCCCTTGAAGCCCCCGAAGATGTCCTCGATCTCCCGTGTGAATCCCTGGACCACCACCAGTTCCATCGGCTCCGCAGAGGCCAGGACGATCTGCCGCTCCACCAGGCCGAGCACCTTGAAGCGCGGCTCCACGTTCTGCGGAAGGTTGTCCAATGGGGAGCGTCGGCGCGGCGGTCCGCCCCCTAGCGTGGGGCCGGTCGGTCCAGTGGGTCGGCGGCGCGGGGGAATCGAGGAGGGGCGCTTGGGTCGGTTCATAGAACTCCTGTCGACAGAAAGAGGGGCTGTAAGTGCGAGGTTTCCGCCAGTTAGCCTTCTCCAAGTATAGCACGCGCGGTTTCCTCACCGGAAGTCCGCGCCGCCGATAGAAGGAACTCCGCATCCGCGCATTCAGGAGTTCCGCACATCGCGCTCCGTCTTGACGACCATGACCCTGCGTGGCAGAATACGTGCGCACATCGGGACCGCATGGGACCGTCGCGCCGGGTGTAGCTCAGTGGATAGAGCGCCAGGTTGTGGCCCTGGAGGCCGGGGGTTCAATTCCCCTCACTCGGCCTAAGCCCCTTTTCCAGGGGCTAAGCATGTGATGATGGCCCCCGGAAACGGGGGTCTAAGCATCTGTTGGAACCTGCGGCCCCGCAGGTTCCAAGCCCACTCAGATCTCAGAACTCGTCGGACCCTTTTCCTCGAAAAGGAGACCGTCCGTGGTTCTTTCCGAAACCATCAAGGAGTGCGGCGACTGTGGAGGGGCCGCAGTCCGATATGGAGCGGCGCACCCTGCTGGACTGGATGATGAAGCCGCAGCACCGTGCCGGGCCTCAGCGAGGCCAACTCGTTCGGCGGCAAAGAGAAGCAGTTCCAGGTCCTGGTGGACGACGGTAGGCATCGCCATGGGGGCGGGCGGGACCGACGTTGCCCTCGAGACGGAGGACGTGGCGCTGAGGTCAGCGAACTCTCCAAGTCGCCGTTCGCCGTCGGCCTCAGCAGGCAGTCCCGTCGCATCATCCGCCAGAACCTGCTGCTCTCTCTGGGGGTCATCGCGCTCCTCGTCCCGAGTACGCTCCTGGGTGTGGCGAGCATCGGCATCGCCGTCCTGTTCCATTAAGGAAGCACGCGGCTGGTGGTGGCCAACGCCCTGCGTTTGCTGGGCTATCGCACCGGCCTGCCGGATCCAGGACGGTGAGAACGAACTCAAAAGCGCACCGAGTAGCCGGCGGCGATGAACGCATCCGGCGCGGCCGGCGTGAGGCCGAAGCCGCCATGCAGATCGATCTGGGTGTTTTCAGAGAGCAGATAGGTGAAGCCGGTGTGTAGCACCTGGTCTGAGGGCTGCGCCTTGGTCCAGACCCCCGCGTACTCGCCGAACCACTTGAAGCGCTCTGTGATTCCATATCCGAAGCTCACCGTCTGCTGCGTTCCGAAGCGGCGCTGGCCGTCCAGGGTTGCGCCGAACAGATGGGTCATGCCGCTCAGGCTCCAGCGGCTGGAGAGATCGCGGGCGTAGCAAATCTTCAGCTCCGGGTCCACGGCACGAGAGCTGAATCCGCGCGAGCCGGTTGGAATGTAGATCGCCGGGATGAGTGAGAGGTCGATGCCGCCGGGGAGTGGACCCACCTGGTACTTCGCGCCCACGTAGGCGTCGCTCCACCCCCAGCGCCGGTCCGGTCGGTTGCGGACTCGGTTCGGCGTCCCCAGCCGCAGTTCCCAACGCTCAGACAGCCCGTAGCGGGCGAGGAGTTCGGGGAGTGTCAGGTCTTGGTTGGAGAACGTCAAGCCGCTCTCAAGCTGCAGACGCCCCTTCGGAACGACGACGGCGCTCTCCGTGAAATCCGGTCGGTCGGTCGCAATTGGCTCGCCCGCAGCCGCCGGAAGACTGGCCAGGAGCAGCAGAGCCGTACCGGTGGCAAGCCCCCAGGGGGCAGCGTGCAGGCGACGAGTGAGGGCGGGCATTTGGGGGAGACTCCTGATCGAGCGGCGTTCACTTCGGTACTTGCAATCTATTAACCTGGGTTGAATGTATTTCCTTCCGGGCGTATCATTCAGGTATAGCGATTGACTTCGCGCTCTCGATGACTAGGAGACACCCTTGGCCGGCTCGGTTGGCTTGCTCCAGCTGGAAGGAACGCCCAAATGGTAGGAACCGCGGTTCAAGACTATCTTAAAGCTATCTTTAAGCTTCGTGATCTGGAGGGGCTAGTCGCCCCTTCGGCCGTCGCGGCACGTATGGAAGTGTCGCCGGCCGCCGTCAGCAAGATGGTGAAGCGCATGACGGAGTTGAACCTGGTGCAACCCGGCGGCAACCACCGGGTCGGGCTCACGCCCGCGGGCGAGAAAATCGCGCTGGAGGTGATCCGGCATCACCGCTTGCTAGAGACGTACCTCATGCAAGCTCTCGGTTATAGCTGGGACCAGGTGGACGTGGAAGCGGAGAAGCTGGAACACCACATCTCCGAGGAGTTTGAAGACCGGATCGACGCCCTCCTCGGTTATCCGACCCATGATCCGCACGGCGACCCGATCCCGACGCGTGACGGTCGGATGGAGGAGGCAGTCCGCCCGACAGTCACGGAGATGGAACCGGGCCAGGAAGCGGTGATCCGCCGGGTGTCGGATCGCGATCCAGCCATGCTCCGCTACATGGGAACGCTCGGCCTCTACCCAAACACCCCGATCGAGATGGTGGGGAAGGAGCCGTATGGGGGCCCGCTCCGCGTCCGAGTCTCAGGGGCGGAGCACGTCATTGGGCAGGAACTGGCCAACAACCTCTTCATCGAACCAAGGGACGGAAATCAATGACGGTAAGGGTTCTTCGCTCCGGCGCACGGTGCGCACAGGTGCTTGCTGTCCTACTCCTGAGCGCGCTGGCTGGAGCCGGGTGCCAGCCAGAGACTGGTGCGCCGGGCGACGTTTCCGCCCGGAAAATCCGGGCGACGGTGACGATCGGCATGATCGCCGACACGGTGAAAAACGTGGGCGGCGACCGGGTGGAGGTCACCGCCTTGATGGGGCCGGGAGTGGACCCGCACCTTTACAAGGCATCCCAGGGAGACGTTTCCCGGCTCTCCGAAGCGGACATTATCTTCTACAACGGGCTGAACCTCGAGGGGAAGATGGGGGACATATTCGTCAAGATGGCGAGCAGCGACAAGCCGACCGTTTCGGTCGCTGATGCCATCGAGAAATCGCTCCTCCGAGAACCTCCGGAGTTCGCGGGGCACTACGATCCGCACGTGTGGTTCGACGTAAGCATGTGGGCGCAAACGATCCAGCCGGTAGTGGAAGCACTGTCCCAGCTAGATCCGGGAAGCAAGGCGGCCTATGAGGCAAACGGTGCCGCCTATCGGCAGAGGCTGGAGAGGCTCCACGCGGAGTGTAAGGAGCGGCTGTCGACGGTCCCGAAGCCGCAGCGGGTCCTGGTGACTGCTCACGATGCGTTCGGCTATTTCGGGCGCGCCTATGAGGTGGAGGTTTTGGGGCTGCAGGGCATCAGCACCGTGAGCGAGTTCAGCCTACAGGAGCTGCAGCGCCTTATCGACTTGGTGGTCTCCCGTAAGGTGCAAGCCGTCTTTGTGGAGTCGAGTGTCCCCCGCCGGTCCATCGAGGCGCTAGTGGCGGGGTGCCGGGCGAAGGGTCATGAGGTGAAGATTGGCGGGACGCTCTTCTCCGACGCGATGGGAGAGCCGGGCACGCTGGAAGGCACCTACGAGGGAATGGTCCGCCACAACCTCGAGACGATCGTTGCGGCGCTCAAGTGAGTACGGGGCCGCTGGCGGGCCATCGGGAGACGGGATGAGAATGAGCCAGGTCGCGAAAGAGTCCTCTACTCCATTGCCGGGAACGCCAGATCTGGCTTCGTCTTCCACGGCCGTGCCGCCGTTGGAGGTCCATGACCTGACGGTCGCGTACCATCACCGTCCAGTCCTGTGGGACATCGACTTTTCGATCCCGGAGGGACTGCTCGTAGGTATTGTGGGGCCGAATGGCGCGGGAAAGTCCACGCTCATCAAGGCGACGCTGGGACTGATTCCCCTCGCGTCCGGCTGGGTGAAGATCTACGGCCAGTCCTACGCTGAGCAGCGGAAGCTCATCGGCTACGTACCGCAACGTGAGTCGGTGGACTGGGACTTCCCCACCGACGCCCTGGACGTGGTGCTGATGGGCCGCTACGGACACCTGGGCCTCTTCAGACGCCCCACCCGCGCCGACCGGGAGATGGCGATGGAATGCCTCCGGAAGGTAGGCATGGCGGACTACGCACGGCGCCAGATCAGCCAGCTTTCGGGCGGGCAGCAGCAGCGGGTCTTCCTGGCGCGGGCTCTGGCGCAGAACGCCTCCCTCTACTTCATGGACGAGCCGTTTGCAGGCGTGGACGCGGCGACGGAAAAGGCGATTGTCGCACTTCTGAACGAGCTGAAGGGTCAGAAAAAGACCGTCCTGGTGGTCCACCACGTGCGGCCGGGCGACGG
>JANPLG010000330.1:0-13411 GCA_031426395.1 Actinomycetes bacterium | reverse complement strand
CCCTTCGCCTGACTCTCTTCGTAGCCACTCCGCTTCTCGTAGCTGGCGCGCTTCCGGCCCAGCAGAAGCCGCTGGAATCATTCGAGATCACCGTCACGGAACTGCTGGGGATACCCTCCGTTTCGCGCGGCGGAAGGTCGCCCTTCTGGACCGACGCGGTGCAGGCGAAGATCGTGGCGGGATCGTGGTCCCGTCCGAAGGAAGGTGACACCCTCACCGTCCCTGGAGGACCGACGCGGACCTGGACCAAGTTGCGGGTGAATGGGGATGCGTGGTTCCAGGGACCGGCGTTGGCTGGCGGCTACGCCTTAGCCGTCGTTCCCAGCCCTAAGGAGCAAGTGATGCTCCTGGACGCCTCCGGGCATGGGATGGTCTACGTCAACGGTGAGCCGCGAGCAGGCGACCCCTATTCCCACGGCAACCTGCGACTGCCCGTCCTGCTCCGTAAGGGCGAGAACGAGCTTCTGTTTCAGGGAGGCCGAGGCCGCCTCCGTCTGAAGCTGGTCTCTCCGGAAGCGGCAGCGGAACTCGATCCGCGCGACGCCACCCTGCCCGACGCGCGCCTAAGGTCCAGGGACGATCTCTGGGCGGCCATTCCGCTTCTGAACGCGACAAATGACGCTGCGACGGGCCTTACCCTTCGCGCCACTCCGGCTCAAGGCACGCCGACCGATACTCCGGTGCCCGCGCTCGTAGCGCTCTCAGGACGCAAGATCGGTTTCCGCATCCGTCCCGCTCGGAACCTGACCGGGACGGAGCTGCCCGTCAAGCTTGAGGTCCATCGGCGGGGCAAGGCAATCCACGCCATCACCGTCAAGCTGCGCGTGCGCAAGCTCCACGAGTCCTACAAGCAGACCTTCATCAGCGACATCGACGGGAGCGTCCAGTATTACGGGGTCCAGCCGGCTGTGCCGGGCGGGACCTCGGAGCCCAAAGCGCTCGTCCTCTCCCTCCACGGCGCAAGTGTCGAGGGGATTGGGCAGGCGGACGCCTACTCACCGAAGACATGGGCGCACGTGGTTGCTCCCACCAACCGCCGCCCCTTCGGCTTCGATTGGGAAGACTGGGGGCGTTGGGACGCCATGGAAGTCCTAGCGGATGCCCGCAAGCGCCTGGGCACCGACCCCCGGCGGACCTACCTCACCGGGCACTCGATGGGCGGGCACGGCACCTGGCATGTCGGAGTCACCTTCCCCGACCAGTTCGCTGCCATCGCCCCCAGCGCCGGCTGGATCAGCTTCTTTTCCTACGGTGGTGCCTGGCGGCCGGGCGCATCGTCTACCCCCGTGGAGCATCTTCTCGGCCGCGTCGTCAACCCCAGCGACACGCTGTCGCTCCTCAAGAACTACGGGCAGCAGGGCGTCTACATCCTCCACGGCAGCGCGGACGACAACGTCCCAGCGGATCAGGCCCGTGAAATGGCCCGTCGCCTCGGTGAGTTCCACCGTGATTGGACCTACTTCGAGCAGCCAGGCGCCGGCCACTGGTGGGATGCCTCCGACGAACCCGGTGCGGACTGCGTGGACTGGCAGCCCCTCTTCGAGCTCTTCAGCCGCCGGATGCTGCCTCTCACCGCATCCGTGCGCCACGTCGACTTCTCCACCGCCAGCCCGGGGGTCTCGTCACGCTGCCACTGGCTGGAGATCCTCGGCCAGGAGAAGGCGTTGCAGCTCAGCCACGCCGATCTCCGCTGGGATCCCGGCATCCGCCGGTTCCGGGGTGCCACGCAGAACATCTCCCGCCTCGCTCTCGACGTGGCGTCACTGCCGCCCACCTCAGACCATTACCTTCTGGAACTCGATGGTCAGAAGCTGGAGAAGGTCCGTCCGGTGGAAGGCCGCCTCCTGCTTCAGCGCACGGCCGGCACCTGGCGCACCCTGAACACAGCGCCAGCGGCCGAGAGGAAGAATCCGGCCCGCTACGGCACCTTCAAGTCCGCCTTCCGAAACCGGGTTCTCTTCGTCTATGGGACGCGCGGAACCGAGGCCGAGAACGCCTGGTCCCTCGCCAAGGCCCGCTTCGACGCGGAGTCCTTCTGGTATCGCGGCAACGGTTCCATCGACATCGTTCCGGACACAGCGTTCCGCGCACCCGGCAAGGCGTCGAAGAAGGGTGTGGACCCTGATCGGAATGTGATCCTCTACGGCAACAGGCAGTCCAACGGTGCGTGGGATGCACTACTGGGCTCCGGCCCGGTGACAGTTGAGCGCGGCATGATCCGTGTCGGCGAGCGGAAGTTGACCGGCGACAACCTGGCATCACTCATGGTCCGGCCACGGCAGGGGTCGGCAGTTGCGCTGGTCGGTGTGGTAGGAGGCAGCGGACTGCCCGGAATGCGGCTCACGGACCGAGCACCCTATTTCATTTCCGGCGCCGGCTACCCGGACGTGACCCTCCTCGGCACGGAGATGCTGGAGCGAGGCTCAGCCGGCGTACGTGGTGCCGGGTTCTTCGGACCGAAGTGGGACGTGGAAGGCGGTGAATGGGCGTGGGCCCCCACCGAGTGACCGTCATGCCGGAAAGACGACATGGAACACGATCAACTCTTCAAGGATCTTCTGGTCACCTTCCTACCGGAGTTCACCGATCTCTTCTATCCCGAGGTGGCGGCCTGTCTCAACTGGTCGACCCTCACCTTCCTCACCAACGAGATGTTCACCGACATCCCGGAAGGCCAGCGTCGCACTGCGGACCTCGTGGCGCGGGTGAATTCGTGGGAGGGATCGCCGGAACTGCTGCTGCTCCACCTGGAGGTCGAGTCGGGACGGCGCGTTGGATTCGGCCTTCGAATGTTCCAGTACTACACCCAGCTCCGTTGGCGGCACGGGCTGCCGGTGCTGCCCATCGCGCTTTTTCTGGCCCCGGGCGGAGATGGCATTGAGGTTGCCAACTATGAAGAGCGGCTCTTCGACGAGGTGATCGTGAGCTTCCGGTACCGCACGGTCAGCCTGGCGGACCTGCCGGGGGAACCCTTCCGCGCCCGTCCGAATCCGCTAGGCCCGGCCCTCGCTGCCCTCATGCGGGTGCCGAAGGAGACGCGCCCCCGCCACCGGGCCGAATGCCTAGCGCAGATCTCCAGGCAGCCGTTGGATGATGCTCGCAAGTGGCTGCTTGGGAACATCGTTGAATCCTACCTGACGCTCAGCGATACTGAGTTCCAGGTGTACCAGAAGTTGGTGACAACTTCCGAGTTTGCGGAGGTGCGGGCGATGATCTCGGTCTGGGAGCAGCAAGCTCATGAGCAAGGGAAGCTCGAGGGGAAGCTCGAGGGGAAGCTCGAGGGGAAGCTCGACACGGCGCGGAAGGTTGCGGAACACCGGTTCGGACCATCTGCCGAGGTACGCGAGCGCCTCGAAGCAGCCACCTCTGAAAGCGAACTCGACGCCCTGATCGACCGCATCCTGCGAATGGAAACAGCCGAAGAGTTCCTGCGACCCTCCTCGCAGTGACCGCGTCGCTAGCTCGGCTGCGCCTGGCCGTCCACCGGGACCGAGCCGGCGAGGTTGCGCGTTCTCGATGGCCGGCAGGCCATTGATCGCATCAGCTTGGCAGGGTCCACTTCCGGCCGCACCCGTTCACCGCGCGAGTCTACGACCTGTTCAGGCGAGTCACTCGGGTGCCCGGCGTCCCGTGATGCGCACGGAGCGAAAGCCGTCCAGATCGAACTCGAAGACTTCGTCCGCAGTTTCCACCCATGCGTCCACAAGTCGGCCTGTGCGGTGCTCAGGGCAAAGTAGCAACCGGGTGATCACCTGAGACCGGTCCCGGTACTCGACTTCCAACTCCAGGCCGTCCTCAATCGCGCGATCCACTGCCTTCAGGATTTCGGCGGGATCCGTCAGTACCGCTCCAGACTCAAGCGGTTCCGGCCCGGATGCTGACGCTCCGAAGCTGACCGGCCGCTCCCGCTTAACGGGAACCGTGGGCGGCGCAATGGCGGGGTCCGCCGGAAGGGAGGGCGACCTCACCATCTCCCCGCTGTCCAGGGGAGCATAGCCCCTTTGCCGCAGCTTCTTCATGAGTTCCGGCACTTCCGCCGCATCCACAGTTACCACCCGCTCCGAAACCGGATGCCGCAGGAAGGGTGCCACCGTCTTCACGGCATTCAACTCCTTGAGCAGCAGCGCATCGTCCGTCACGAGGACATATCCGGCTGGGATCAGCTGGATTCGCCCGTGCTGGCGCCCCGTGGTTTCGACCAGCGCCTTCACGGTGCCAGGGAGACCGGTCTGGGAGAATCTCTCCAGAAACGTGACGATGGAATCCACGGTAAGACCGCTGTCGAGGCCGCGGCGCAGCGAATCCGAAGTGAGCGGGTGCATGCCCGCCGCGCCGCCCTTCTTCTCGCCGGTGATGCGGCGCAAGTGGAACAGCGTGCGCGGCGCGAGGTTGGGCGGAGCGAAGATTTCAGCGTTGGGCTGGACGTAGAAGCGGTTCTCGTCCGGAATGGAGACCGAGTTGGCAGACTGCGCTGACGCAGGCACGGCCGACGCCATAACCGCCGACGCAAGAGGGGTTGCCCGCAGGAACGCGGGCGTTTCCGGATGATCAACGGCCACCGTACCAAGCCAGTAGAGACTTCTCGCCAGCCGCGAGCTGACCGTGGCGGACTCCTTGCTTGCATTCCACTGGGAAAACGACTGCGGCGTATGCCAGCTCAGCACCGTCGCTAGGTTGGCAATGGAAGCGGCGCTCTTTGTCTCTAGCAGGCGCAGGCTTCCCAGGAAGAGCTGCCGTTGCCGCACCAGCATGAGGGGCACATAGTCCGCCTCCGCAGGATCGCCAGGCACGTTCTCCGGGTAACCACGCATCTCCAGCCAGGTGGTTGCCGCCTCGCCGGAGCGCTGGAGCGGATCGAGCGCCAGCCAAGCGTCGGCGAAGGGTAGCACCTCCAGGATGTTGCTCTTGCTGTGGCTCAGCATGCCGAGCGCAATCGCCAGGGTGGATAGGAAGCTGCTGTAACCGGAGGTGGAGATGGCAAAGGCGGACTCCATCGCCTTCAGGTCCCTTCGATTGATGCGCCCCGCTTGCGTGAGCTTGAACCGCGCTCGCGCCACCCGGGCAAGGAACTCAGCCAGGTCCGTGGCGAGCGAGCCGGGCCGTGGGGAGCAGGCCACATCCGGGGCCGGCTCCAGCGCCGGCGGCTCCAGAACCACCTTCTCCGATTTCGCTGTCGGCGTCAGATAGTGCGCCAGCATCAGCGTGGTAGGAGGCACCGCCATGTGCTCCCAATCCCCTTCCGGGAAGATCAGGCCATAGAGGCGCAGGCTCTCCAGGTGGCGCTTCACCACGGCCTGATCCCCGTCCACCGCCTGTGCCAGGGCGGTGAGGCGGGCGTTCTTCTGGTTCTGGACCAGCAGCCGCAGGAGCGCGAGTTCTCCCGTGTTGAGGCGGCTCACCACGTTGTAGGCGCTCTCCCAGCTTCCGATGACGCTGGCAAGGTTGCGCACCAGCGTTTGCCGACTCTTCAGCGCCTCATCAGTGAGCCGGATTTCGCGGCGTTCCGCCAGTTGTCGAAGGTCGTCGACCGAGAAGGCGTTGAGGTAATCAGTGAGCTTCATTCACGGTCCTGGGGCGAGTTGGCCACGACTGACCATGCATGTTACCACGCGCCTGGGAGTGAAGGCTCGATTGAGAACCGCCGGACCGCCCGTTGGTCGAACCGGATTGGTCGGACTGGGTTTCGCCCACCCAAGCTAGAAGCGCAGCGTCACGTCGCCGCCGAGGTAGGGATTGCCGTTCTGGAGTTCCGCCTTCAGCGTGACCGCGTCCACGGGCGTGACCCAGAGGCCCACGTTAAGGCGTCGGGTGTCATACTCCGTCACGAAGCTGACGCGCTTGAGAACGTCCACGCGGGCGGAGGCGAAGAGGCCGCTGAACCGGCCGGTGCCAAACCCGAAGTTGAGCTGGACCCGATCGATGCCTTCCGGAATCCCAATCTGCCCGGAACGGAGCGACTTGGTCAGCACCAGGAACGACCGCCGCCCCCACGGAGAGCTGTTGGTGATGTCCCACATCCCCACCGCCACGCCGGGCGTGATGACGCCGTCCGGGAGCAGTTGGAGCTGGCCTCCGCCCTCGATGCGGTACTGGCCGTTCTCATTGTTGTAGTAGCGGAACAGCAGCTCGTAGGCGAGGCCGACGGGGACGACGGCTGAGGCATAACCCTCATTGGTGCCATCCACGCGGTGCTTGTACTCCAGCCGGGGACCGAGGGAGCGGTCGGCGGTGGGAGTCTGGATGAGCTGATCCGCCTTAGCGGGAGTTGCCGTGCTGGCCAGCAGGCCACCGGCGACAGCGTAGAGGGCGAAGCGCGAGAAGAGCGGGGTCATGCAGGTTTCCTGGGAAGTGGACTCGGCTGCGTGTAGCGTCCTGATGATCCTGTAACGCGCCGCACCTAATCTATACCAGCTTCCCAGTTCTACTACCGACAAGCCAAATGGAACGCGGATGACGCGGATTCAAGGGATCATCGCGGATCAGACAGGTTGCGGCTACGGATAAAACCGCTGTGTTGAACCTGCGGAGCTTGCTGGCTGTGAAGCAGTGCCTGACTCCGCATCAATCGAATCAAATGATTCAAGCCAATGCTGCTCGTATTCCGTTCGATCCGCGTTGATCCGTCAAATCCGCGTCATCCGCGTTCCATTCATGCGGTAGCCGTAGCGGCAACGGCGATGCGGCGGGCGGCGAAGCGCTCCATGCGCACAAGTGCCTCCTGGAGGTTCTCCATGCTGGCAGCGTAGGAGCAGCGGACATGGCCTTCACCGCCCAGGCCGAAGGCGGTGCCCGGGACCACCGCCACCCGCTCCTCCTTCAGAAGCTGCTCCGCGAACTCCTCGGAAGTGAGGCCGGTGCGGCGGATGCTGGGGAAGACGTAGAACGCGCCCTCCGGCAGCAGGCAGTCCAGGCCCACATCGTTCAGGCCCTTCGCGAAGAAGCGGCGGCGCTCGTCGTACTGCTCCACCATGGCTCGCATGTCCGCCTCGCCGGAGCGGAGCGCTTCCAGGGCTGCCTGCTGGGACATCATCGGCGCGCACAGCATAGTGTACTGGTGGATCTTGGTCATCGCCGCGATGAGGTCGCCGGGACCGGCGGCGTAGGCGATGCGCCATCCAGTCATCGCGTAGCCCTTGCTGAAGCCGTTGAGCAGGATGGTCCGGTTCTGCATTCTCGGCAGCGAGGCGAAACAGATATGGTCGCCGTCGTAACAGAGGTCGGCGTAGATCTCGTCGCTGAGCACCAGGAGGTCGTGGCGTTCCACTACGCGCGCGATCGCCTCAAGATCCTGGCGCCGGAGGGTTGCGCCGGTGGGGTTGTTGGGGTAGTTGAGCAGGAGGGCGCGCGTGCGGGGAGTGACAGCCTGCTCCAGCATCTCCGCGGTCACCCGGAACCGCGTGGACGCGTCGCTGCCGATGGAGACCGGCTGCCCGCCCGCTAGCAGTACGCCGGGCGAGTAGGAGACGTAGCACGGCTCCGGCACCAGCACCTCGTCACCCGGATTGAGGATGGCCCGCAGCGCCAGGTCGAGTCCCTCGGAGACGCCGACCGTCACCAGCACCTCGCCCTCCGCCCGGTACTCCACCCCGAAGCGGCGGTCGAGCATCTTGGCGATCTCTCGGCGCAGCTCCAGCAACCCCCAGTTGGAGGTGTACTGGGTGAAGCCACGCTCCAGGCTGTAGATGGCGGCATCCCGGATTCGCCACGGGGTGACGAAATCAGGCTCGCCGACTCCGAGGGAGATCACATCCTCCATCTGGGAGACGATGTCAAAGAAGCGGCGGATACCGGAGGGCGGCAGGCCCTCAACGACCTTATTGATGCGAGACATGGCTTTGCGAGGTTAAAAGGTAAAAGTCAAAGGACAAGGCAGGAAGCAGGGCCAAAGAGGAAAGGCTTGGAGGCAACGAGATTGGCTTGAGGACTTCCTTTTGCCTTCTACCCTTTACCTTTTGCCCTCCTAGGGCGTTACTGCCAGGCGGCGGTCGTGCTCTTCTTCCACCAGGATGTCGCTGCCCTGCTTGTAGCGGCGGAGCAGGAAGTGGGTGGCCGTACTGTGCACCCGATCCAGTGTGGCGAGCTTCTCCGCGACGAAGAGGGCCACATCCTTCATGGTCGGTCCGGAGACCACCACGCGCAGGTCATAACCACCGGAAACGAGGTCGACATCGATTACTTCCGGGTAGCGGTAGATGCGCGCGGCCACGTCATCGAAGCCGACTTCCCGAGCCGGGGAGACACGGACATCAATGAACGCAACCACGTCTTCAACGCCTGCCCGCTCCCAGTCGACCACCGTCTTGTAGCGCCGGATGATCCTTCGCTGCTCGCAATCCCGGATGACACTGCGAACCTCGTCCTCCGGCGCGCCCACCATCGCGGCGATCTGGCCGGGGGATGAGCGAGCGTCGCGCTCCAGGATGCGGAGGATGCGGTGGGTGAGGGTGTCTGGAGGGGTCATGGGTTCGAATTCAAAATGCAGAATGCAGAATGCAGGCTTCGCAGGGGGTTGGTTACCAGGGTTGAGGAGTGGGCGCAGCGTGCATAGGCTGGTCCTGGATGCGCGCTTAATGCTTCAAGTGAGAAGGTGGAAGAGCGGTGGCGGTGTTACCGGGGCAGGGGCCAGCTCGTACACCACGGCTACCTCCGTGCATCCGTTGAACTTGGGGCAGCGGATGCACTCGTTCCAGACCTTGTGCGGCAGCGCGGACTTGTCGACCACCCGGAAGCCGAGGCGGGTGAAGAATTCCGGCTTGTAGGTGAGGGCGAAGACGGTGCTGATGCCGAGCTCGCGCGCTTCTTCCAGGCAGGCGAGGACGATCCCCTTGCCGTGCCCGCGGCCCTGCTGCCCCTCCGCCACCGCCAGGCTCTTGACTTCCGCCAGGTGGCTCCAGCAAAGGTGGAGCGCCCCGCACCCGACAACGCTGCCTGACTCATCCTCGGCCACGTAGAAGTCGCGGAGGGTCTCGTAAACCTCTCCCAGTGGGCGGTGAAGCATCTCGTCCCGGTTGGCGAAGGTGGTGATGAGCCGCTGGATCTCCGGGGGATCGGAGAGCCGTGCCTTCCGGACTACGGAGACCGCTGGAACGGATGGATGGAGCGCCTGAGTCATCGCCCTGGGCCTGAGTGTTCAAAGAGCAACGGAATGCGCCTCGCGACTGCCTGCCGCTCACCGCTTTCCCGCTCACAGAACCGCGAATATAGCACGCGCGCTGGCCTTGAGCCAAATGTATGGTAGCAAGTGTTCATGTTTTATGGGGGTGGGGGACTACTTGGTCCTTGAGTGTAATTCAGGATGCGGAATGCAGAATGCAGGGGATCGCAGGTTGGGTGGCTGAGGTCTGGGGAGATGCCAGCGTGCTTGGCTGGGTTCAAGGTGCGGTCTCCGATCCCCAGGCCGAGTGGCTGCGCGCCCAGGCAGAAGAGATACCAGCGTGCTTGGCTGGGTTCAAGTTGCGGTCCTCAGCTCATTAGCGCTTCATCGGAGGGTTCTGTCTGCCGACGTGAGGCTCTCCGGACCAGGATGTGTCTTCCATGACCGGGTGCTCTTCGCGGGCGTTCCCTGCCGCGAGGATGGATCGCACCCGAAGCGGTTAGAAGCTTCTGCGTTTGGGGAGGGCGGACTACGTGGTGTATTCCGCGTTGATGCGGACGTAGTCGTAGCTGAAGTCGCAGGTCCAGTAGAAGCCGTGCGCCTCTCCGCGGCCGAGGTCGAGGTGGACCGTCACTTCCGGCACCTTCATGGCCGCGCTGACCGCAGCTTCTTCAAACGGGATCGGCTCGCCCTTGCTCACCAGGGGATGGCCGCAGATCTGAAGTGAGAGGAGCGCTGCGTCGAACTCGACGCCGCTGTAGCCGGCTGCGCAGAGCACGCGCCCCCAGTTGGGGTCGTTGCCGAAGAGGGCGGTCTTCACTAGCGGGGAGTTGGCGATGGAGCGGGCAACCTGCCGCGCTTCCGGCTCCGACTTCGCTCCCGTTACCCGCACCTCGACGAGCTTGGTTGCGCCCTCGCCGTCCCGCGCCAGCTCCCGGCCCAGGTGGCGGCAGACGTGGAGCAGTCCGGCCCGGAATGCCGTATGACCCGGCGTCCCCGCCGCAATTCGGACGCCGGAGGCGCCGTTCGCCAGCAGGAAAAGGCTGTCGTTGGTGCTGGTATCGCCATCCACGGTCACGCAGTTGATGGTTTGGTCCGCAGCATCCCTTAGCTCGGCGTGGAGCAGCGCGGGGTCGACGGCGGCATCGGTGGTGAGGAAGGCAAGCATGGTCGCCATGTTGGGAGCGATCATCCCGCTGCCCTTGCAGATCCCCCCGATCCGCACCGGGCGGCCGTCAACCTCCATCTCCACGGCGATCTCTTTGGGCCGGGTGTCGGTGGTCAAGATGGCGCGGGCGGCGGCGGGTCCTCCGTCCGCGCTGAGTTCGGCAGCGGCGTGTGAAAGCCCGTCCCGCAGGCGATCCATCGGCAGGTGGCGGCCGATGACGCCGGTGGAGGCTACCAGGACGTCCTCTGGCCCCAGGCCCAGCGCGGCGGCGGCCGTGGCAGCCATGGCGCGGGCGTCCTGCATCCCGCGCTCTCCGGTCACCGCATTGGCGCAGCCGGCATTCACCGCAATGGCGCGGGCGCGGCCGTCGGCCAGGTGCTCGCGGCTAACGGTGACCGGGGCTGCGCAGACGCGGTTGGTGGTGAACAACCCGGCTGCACTGCTCGGGAAGTCCGAGACGATCAGGGTGACATCCGGGTTGCCCGAGGGCTTGATCCCCGCCGCGACCCCGGCCGCCCGGTATCCGAGCGGGGCGCACACCGATCCGGGGATCTCCCGAAGTCCCGCGATCTGACCCGCTGCTGCCGCTGATTCAGAACTCACCGCGTTCACTCCGAAAACGAAGAACCCGGATCAAGGATGACCCGGGGGCAGCGCCAGTATAGGTCGCAGTACCGAGGGGGTCAATTCCACGCCAGACTGGCAGCCGAAAAGGTGCGAGCTATCCCATTCATTTACCGAATGCCCCGTGGCGCTTATGATGTCGCATCGCATGAAGCGTCACGCTTCGCCGGAGCTCATCGTGTCCTTGACCGTCCTACCCAAGCAGGCGCCGGCCTTCCCTCGCCCCATCAACCCGTTCCGGCCGCCGGAGCCGCACGCGGTGGTGGAGCGCGTGGAGCCGGACTCCATCGCGGCGGAGATTGGGATTGAGCCGGGCGACGAGATCCTCACCCTCAACGGGGAGCGGATGGAAGACGTCATCGACTACCGCTTCCTGGTCACCGACGAGGAAGTGGAGGTGGTGGTCGCGCCGGGCGGGCGGGTGGACGAGGCGTACACCGCCATCGTTGAGAAGGAGCTGGACGAGACGCTGGGCGTCACCTTCCGCGCCGATGTCTTCGACGGCATCCGCATCTGCACCAACAACTGCGACTTCTGCTTCGTCTACCAGAATCGCCGCCGGATGCGGAAGTCGGTCTATGTCAAGGATGACGACTACCGCCTCTCCTTCCTGCATGGCGACTTCATCACCCTCACCAATCTCACGGAGCAGTGCTGGGGCCGCATCGCGAAGTACCGGCTCAGCCCGCTCTACGTGAGTATCCACGCCACCGATCCGGATGCGCGGGTCGCGATGCTCCGGAACCCGGAAGGCGCGAACCTCCGCCAGCACCTGGACCGTCTCTTCGCGGAGGGAATCGAGATCCACGGGCAGGTGGTCTACACGCCGGGGATCAATGACGGCGCCATCCTCGACCAGACCATCGAAGAGATGGCTGCCTACTACGGTGGGACCCATGGCGGCGGCTGCCGTACCATGGCGATTGTGCCGGTGGGGCTGACCACCTTCCGCAGCAACCTCCCCAACCTGTGCACGGTCCCTGCCGATGAAGCGCGGGAGGTGATCCGCAAGTGCCGCGCCTGGCAGCGGCGCTTCCAGAAGGAGATCGGGACCCGGTTCGTCTATCCCAGCGACGAGATGTACCTGCTAGCGGGTGAACCGCTCCCTTCAGCCAAGAGCTACGAGGAGTTCCCCCAGTTCGAGAACGGCGTAGGGATGATCTCCCGGCTCAATGCCGAGTGGAAGCGCCTGGAGCGGAAGATCCCCGCGCGCATCAACCGCCCGAGGCGCGTCACCGTGGTCACCGGAACGCTGGCCGCTCCCGTGCTGGCACCCCTGGCTGACCGGCTCTCACAGGTCGAGAACCTCGCCGTCCGGGTCGCGCCGGTGGTCAACCGCTTCTTTGGCCCGACGGTGACCGTGGCCGGGCTGCTGACCGGAGCGGACATCGCGGAGCAGTTGGCCGGCCAGGACCTGGGCGACGTGGTGCTGATCCCCAGCGTGGCGGTGCGCGAGGATTACTTCATGGATGACTGGACCCTCTCGCAGCTCAGTGAGGCGCTGGGAACGCCGATTGAGGTGGTCAAGCCCAGCGGTTCCCATCTGGCGGAAGCCGCCCTCGGCCCGGACTGGTAGTGCTCCGTGATGGAATCGGGCCGCGGCGGAGGGTTCGGGGGAGTCGATCCGGTTTGTGGAGCGCTCGGTGAGGGAAGAGCGGATTTGCCGCTGCCCCCTTCTCGACATCAGGTTCCACCCGTCCCATGGCAGAACGCCCCCAGACGCAACCGATGCCGCCCAAGAGCCGGTTCGCACGTCTTCTGCGAGTGCTGGACCGCTTCGCGCCGCCGGTGATGCTGGTGGCCTTCCTCATCGTTGCGGTCCGCGAACTCCTGCCGCCCCCGAGGCCCAAGAAGCCGAAGGCGCAGATCGCAGCTCCCATACCACAGTTACCGGGAACAGTGCGGCTGAGTATTCCTACTGCCGTCTCTCCCGCCCTGACCCGCATCTCCCTCTACCGGGGCGGCGACTATGCGGAGAGCGCTCCCGGCGTTCCCCTGCGCGACCTGCGCGCGGAGCTTCTGACGGAGATGCCGCTCCCGCCGGGCGTCTATGTGGCCATGGTCCGGTACCGGGGGGAGACCGTGGGGGGCGACGCCTTCCAGGTGCAACCGGGGCAGGATACCGCTTTCGAGTTACCGCTTAAGGAGATGGCCGCCGTGGAGTACCGAGCGGGACTGGAGGCCGCGAACGGTGACATCGCCCGGCGCGCGGACATTGCCCGCTTCCAGCGGACCGTGAAGCTCGACCCTTCTCACGTCAATGCCAGACTGCAGCTTGCCGCAGACGCGCTGGCCCGGGGCGACCGGAAAGGCGCGCACTCCCAGCTTGCCACCGTGCGCAAACTGGAGCCGAAGAACCGGCACGCCCAGCGCATTGCGCGGCTGCTGGGCGGAGGGAGGTCGTCTTGACCGGCAATGCAATTGCGGAATGCGGAATGCGGAATGCGGATTGGGCTGCGGGTTGGCTGGATACGAGTGGGGATCCGCCTAAGCAAGGGTGGGTGCGGGCGGGACGCCCGCGCTCC
>JANPLG010000329.1:0-35783 GCA_031426395.1 Actinomycetes bacterium | reverse complement strand
CGTCTGCCTGCGGCCGGTCCGCTACTTCAAAGGCGTTCCCTCGCCGGTGAAGCACCCGGAAGCGGTGGACATGGTGATTTTCCGGGAGAATACGGAGGACATCTATGCCGGGATCGAGTGGGCGGCGAAGAGTCCTGAAGCCGAGAAGTTGATCAAGTTCCTTCAGGACGAGATGGGCGTCACCTCCATCCGCTTTCCCGAGACCAGCGGCATCGGTGTGAAGCCGGTCTCGGAAGAGGGCAGCCAGCGGCTGATCCGCGCCGCCCTGCGGTATGCCCTCGACCAGAAGCGGAAGAGCCTCACACTTGTCCACAAGGGCAACATCATGAAGTTCACGGAAGGCGCTTTCCGTGACTGGGGATACGCCCTGGTGCGCCAGGAGTTCAACGACGTGGCCGTGGGCTGGGATGACTGCAAGGGCGAGCCGGGCGGCAAACTGCTGGTCAAAGACGCCATCGCGGACATTACCCTCCAGCAGGTGCTCACCCGTCCGGCAGAGTTCGATGTCATCGCCACGCTCAACCTCAACGGTGACTACCTGAGCGATGCGCTTGCGGCGCAGGTTGGCGGCATCGGGATTGCTCCCGGCGGGAACATCAACTACGAGACGGGCCACGCTATCTTCGAGGCAACCCACGGCACCGCCCCGAAGTATGCGAACCAGGACCGGGTCAATCCAGGCAGCGTGATCCTCTCTGGTGAGATGATGCTGCGCTACCTCGGCTGGGGCGAGGCGGCGGATCTAATCATCAAGGGGATGGACGCCGCCATCAGCGCTCGCACCGTCACCTACGACTTCCACCGCCTGATGGTGCAGGAGGGCGAGGACGCCAAGCTCCTGAAGACCAGCGAGTTCGGTGAAGCCATCATCGCCGGCATGTAGCCCCTGGTCCTCCGATGAGACGAATACGCCGCAGGAGCCGAGGCTCCTGCGGCGTTTCTGATTCCGAGCCCTTGTTCAATCGGCTGAAAGCTGACCCTACTGGGTGACGATGGTGTCCATCTTCACCACCTCGAATGCGGAGCCGGGCACTCGCTTGAGGGTATCGATCTCGGCGTCGTTCCAACGCGGATCGGGAGCGCCGCTCAGGAACCAGTTGCCGCCGTTGTCAGCCACCATCATCCCGTACTGCTTGAGAGCGGTCAGGATGACCTGCGCTGACCTCGGGAACGACGAGATGTCGTAGTTCGCCTTCAGACGGACGCGCATTCCCATGGGGGGCAGGTTGGCGTCGGTGTTGATGCTGGCCCAATGCCGGGCGGGATGAACGTAGGCCCTGCGCGTGCGCTGGACGGTGAACCGAAGGGCGTGCCTGATAGCGCCTTGCTCCACCACCTCGTCATACCGCACCAGGCCCGGAAAGACGGGGAGACCTGCCGCGTCCGCTGAGGTCCAACCGGCGGGCCGCAGCGCATTCGAGGTGAGGTCAAAGAGCGCACCGGAACTGGCCGACCAGCCACCGCTGTTGTCCGGAAAGGCGTTGAACAATTCGTAGAGCTCCCAATTGTCCCGATCCACCACCAGCACATGCCGATCTCCGGCACCGTCGGGGCCACCCTCTACTGGTGCGTTGGGCGGGACCGGGTAGGGGCCCGGATCGCTCTCGTCTGGGTAGTCCCTGAAGGTGATCGGAACCTTTCCCTGGGTGCCGGAGACCGTTACATAAGGAATGCCCCAGGGAGCACCGCCGTAAAAGGTGCCGAAGTCCGGGTGAAGACTGGACGTCAGCCCGATGGTCGCGATCAGGTTCGCCGAGTTCGGATCGACAGGCGCGGCCGCGATGTTCTGGTTCCAGGCGTTATCCGCCGGAAACACCTGCCTCCCACCGAGGCTGCCGCCAATCACGGGGTCCGTACCTGGAGCAGGAGCAGGGGTAGGCGTGGGCGTTGGGGTCGGCGCTACAGGCGGCCTTGCCTTCTTTGGCGCGGAAAGCACTGGGGAGAGTGCGACAAGGGTCAGTGTGAAAAGTCCCAGGACGGTGCGGCTATGTGCGATTGGGTTTGATGCGCTCAAGACAGTCTCCTCATGTTATGGGGCTGGAAGCTCGATCGAATGACCCCGTGTCGATGGATCTCTCCTCATTTGCAACAGCTATCGGCGTGCGACGTTTAGGATCCGACTCACCCAGAGATCATAGCTATAGTATGTATTGTTTACAACAAACGACCTGACGGGTCATGACCTGCTGACCAGTGCCCCGGCTTCTCCCAGTACATTCAGCCGTGGGCCATCGGAGACGGCATCCAGTGTCCTGATCCGATGAAACGCGTTCGACCGAGATGGGTGCGCTGGAGTGATGGTCAGCGGGCCTGCTTCTTGCTCGGTGCTCAGCTTGCCACGTGTCGAGCGTTAGCGTTCAATGGGTCGCATTGCTCACCACCTTCAAAGAAGGAGAAGGTTCGTAATCCTCCGAACGATGTAATCGTCTGGTTGTTCGACCCACGGACGATCGAGCCCGCCATTGATCTCTCGCGGCTCTACGCAACCGAAACTACAGAGGACTCGCCGATGCTCACCCGCCTTCGGACCCCGCTCGTACCCTCTGCAATCTGTCGCCTTCTAGCCGCGGCCGCAGTTGCCGTCATTGCCCTCTCCGGGCAGCCGGCTGCCGCACAGACAGCGCTGGTGGACAACCTGAACGGTCCCTATGGTGGCCCAACCGGGCTCTTCCAAGCTACTTCTGTGGGACAAGCTTTCCGAACTGGCGCCAGCAGTCATACTCTTCATTCGGTCGTGGTTCCTCTGGAGTTCCTGAGCTCAGCCACTCCCTCCAACATTGTGGGCGAGCTGTACGGCGCGAATGGGGACGGCACGGTAGGATCGCTGCAGGCCACGTTGGGCGGCGCGGCTGCTGAAGGGGCGGGACTCTATCGGTTGTCCGGCAACAACGCGGCCCTGGCCGCGCTAACAACCTACTGGCTCGTTCTCAGGAACCCGGGTTCGCCGGATTTCGCCTTCTGGAGCTACACGTCGTCTACCAACTACTCGGGCGACGGCACCCTTCCGGCCACGCTCTCAGGTGCCTTGAAGGCGGACAACTCCTCACCGTGGAGCTATTTTCCGCAATTGGCGGGCCCCCAGATGCTCCAGGTCAACGTGAACCCGGAAGCCACTCCAGAGCCGGGGGCGCTTATGTTGATGCTTCCCGCCTTGGCCGCAGTGGGCCCCAGCCTTCGCCGGCAATCCAACCGACGCTAAGCGCCCGGCTTCGCTCCCGCTGCGCACTCCACGCTTGAGGGAAGGTCGGGAGGCGAACCTCGCCGAACTGGCGTCCAATGCTCACGACCGTGGGCCGAGGGATGCACGAGGTTGCCCGCCGTGTCCACCGCATCCGATCTCACTGACTTTCCCGCACACTCCATCCCTGCCACTGCTCCGATAAGCGATCTTCCACACTGTCGCTGCGGCCAGCGATACAGGCCCTCCCACTGGGAACGGCCGCGGGTCTGCGCTGCGTGCGGGTCGCCTCTCGCCATCGGCATGGGTGATAGCATCCGACGCGGACGAGTCCCGAAGCTGAGGCTGCCGTCAAGGCGCAGAGTGGTCTTTGGAGCCGGTGTAGCTCTCTGCCTTGGCGCAACCGGATTCCTGGTGCGCGGCGTGAACGGCACCCCCAGGCCGACGGCACAGGTGGCACCTGTCGTCGCCCCGATCGAGCCGCCGCCGCACATGCAGGCGTGCCTTGAGCAGAAGCTCCGGCTCCTTGAGGAGGATCTGAGGCAGCCAGGCGCTCCTCCGCGAATCAGGTCGGAGGTGGCGTGGACGCACCTTGCGCTCTGGCATCTGCTGCGTACTGAGGACCGGTCGCGCGCCGCCAGCCATCGCTACCAGAGCAGCCGGATGCTCCCTGCCATCAAGCAAAGCTCGGCACGGGATGGAGCGAGGCTGGAACTGGCTCTCGCGAGGGCGGACCGGTTGTCATGGGGAGCTCCAGGGATTCCATTCGCCAGGGCGGTCCACAACTTTGCCGGCGCGACCTTCGGTAGCGGGGCAACGGAAGTCACCGCAAGACCGGGAATAGCCACCTCCGCAGCCGGTTCGCGGAAGATCGAGTCACCCACCACAGATCGTCCTGTCGCTGCGGGGATGGTCCCCACGGGCCACCCGGAAACCCGATCTGCGTCGGCCTCTGCTACCGCTGGTAATCCGCCGCAGGCCATCGGCATGCCCGCAAGTGGCGTGTCCGCAGTTGGGACGGGGAATGGTCCGACCGCCGGTGGAGTGGGGTCGGGTTCCCCTGCAGCGAACGCGGAATCGGCCGTGCCTGAAGGGATGTCGGCGCAGGTCATCGGTGGGTCCGGAGGCGGGACATTCAGGCTTCCGCCTACGCCTCCTCCCTCGGCGCCTCCCGTGCAATCCACCCCCCGATTTCTCGGTGACGCACGCCTGCGCTATCGGGCGGAGTTGCTGCAGCGCCTCGAAGAGAACCCCCATGACCTCACCGCCCTCCATGAGCTAGGCCTCAATCTGGAGTCGACGGTCGGCCCTCCCTCACTGCGGCTCCGGGCGCGCAATGCCCAGGAGGTGAGTTACCTGGAACAGGCCCTTCGCGCCTACCAGAAGGGGATGGCCCATTCGCACCATCGTGTCCATCGGGCCGCCTTCGCTATGGGTGCCGCCGGTGTCTGCGGACGCCTCGGCCAGAAGGAGAAGCAACTGGAGTACCTGCGGGTTGCCGCTGACAACGCGCCCTTCCAGGTTCAGATATGGACCGAGATCCAGGGAGTCACGCTGGCGCTTGGTTTGCGGGACGAGAATGCCCGCGCTCGAGAGCGACTAGCGCGGTGGAGACTCCCGTCACTCATCGCCGCCCCATAGCCGGAACACCGCAGTGCCGCCTCTCCCCCTCGCCTCCCGCCAGATCCACCTCGACTTCCATACTTCGGAGCTGATCCCGCGCATCGGCAGCCGCTTCGACCCCGCTGCGTTCGCGGAGACGCTGGTACAGGCGCACGTGAACTCGGTGACCTGCTTCAGCAAGTGCCATCACGGGATGATCTACCACGATACCCGCTTCCCGGCGCGGCACCCGCACCTGGAGCGAAACCTCCTCCGGGAGCAGGTGGAGGCGTGCCATGACCGCGGCATCCGGGTCCCGATCTACATCAGCGTCGGCTTCGATGAGTTCATGGCTCGGCGTCACCCGGAGTGGATCGAGATCCAGCCGGATGGCACACGCCGGGGCGCGCCGCTCCAGGCGGGCTGGAAGAAGCTCTGCCTCAACTCCAGTTACGTGGACTACCTCTCCGAGCAGACGCGGGAGGTGCTGAACAACTTCCCCACCGACGGCCTTTTCTTCGACATCATTCACCAGTACCAGTGCTGCTGCCCCGTCTGCCTACAGGGGATGCATTCCGAGGGCCTCAACCCGGAAGAGGAAGTTGACCGCAAGCGCTTCGCCCGCTCGGTGCTCATCCGATTGATGGACCGCATCACGACGGAAGTGCGCGCCGTGAACGCGGAATGCCTTGTCTTCTGGAACAGCGGGCACGTCGATCCGGGCTTCCGGCAGGTCCTCCACAACTACACCCACCTGGAGTTGGAAAGCCTCCCCAGCGGCGGCTGGGGCTACGACCATTTCCCCACCACCGTCCGCTACGCCCGCAACCTCGGGCGTGACTACCTGGGGATGACCGGCAAGTTCCAAAAGACCTGGGCCGGCTTCGGTGAGTTCAAGAACCCCGCAGCACTCGAGTACGAGTGCTTCACCACGCTGGCCGAAGGGGGCAAGCTCTCCATCGGCGACCAACTGGAGCCGACCGGCCTCCTCGATCCCGCAACGATGGCGCTCATCGGCGGGGTGTACGCGCAGGCTGAAGCTCGCGAGCCGTGGTGCGTTGGCGCAACTGCGGTGACCGAACTCGCCATCTACAACCCAGAGGAATTGGGCGTCCACGATGGCCGGGTCGACACCTCAGCGGGCGGTGCCTATCGGATGCTGCTGGAGCATCATTACCAATTCGATCTTGTCGATAGCCAGATGGATTGGACACGCTACCGGGTCGTGATCCTGCCGGATAAGATCCGTCTCACGGAAGGACTGCTGGAGAGGTGCCGCGCTTACCTCGCGAATGGGGGATTCATCTTCGCGTCCCACCTTTCCGGGCTGGCCGCTGAACGCGACCAGTTCGCCCTGACCGAGTTGGGCGTCCGCAATCTCGGCGCGTCAGCGTTCGAGCCGGAGTACTGGCAGGCGCATTCCGAGGTGGGGGAGGGGATACCCCCCAGCCAGCATGTGGTCTACGAGCGCGGTCTGCGGATCGCCACGGAACCCGGCTGCGCAGTGCTGGCCGATGTCTGGCATCCGTACTTCAACCGGACCTACGCGCACTTCTGCAGCCACCGCCACACGCCTGCAGAAGCTCCCAGCGGCGACGCGGCCCTGGTCGTCACACACAACACCGCGTACTTCGCCCATCCGCTCTTTGCAGGCTATATGCGGCACGGGGTCCGACCCTACAAATTGCTCGTCCTGAACACCCTGCGTCGCTTCCTCCCGGATACCGGGAAGAGGGTGATCACCAACGCCCCCACCACGGCCCATCTCACGCTGATGCGGCAGGAGTCGGAGGACCGCTGGGTCCTCCACCTGCTCCACTACGTGCCGGAGCAACGCTTCCGGGAGATTCAGACCATCGAAGAAGCGCTTCCCCTGGAGCGCATCGAAGTAAGCGTCCTCCTGGAGCGAGAGCCGACACGCGTCTACCTGGCACCGGACCGGAGCGATCTACCGTTCACCTGGGACGGTGCCCGCGTTAGCCTGGTGGTCCCTCGTGTTGAGGGGCACTCAATGGTAGTGTTCGAGTAGCGATCGTCGCAGCGTTGCCTTTGGTCGTTCAGCGTGCGCGAAGCAGCAAACTTCCATTCGCACTCGCGGGACCGGCATGGAGGCCAAGCGGCGGTGAAAGTCGAACCGTTGGAACGCGGTCGTTGAGTCTTTGCAGGTGTGCGGCCGAACACCCGAACTTCCGCTATGCAGGAGTATAAGTACGGGTAAGCAACGCCAGCATCCCCAATTCGCCGGATTTTGGTCAGGGGACTGCGGAATATGGCTGGCAGCAGCAACACGACATGTCTGACCTCCACTCCCAGATCATCCAACTGGTATGCATGGCGGTGGAGCGCGTAGGCGCGGAACCGGCGGACGAGCAGCGTTACCTGGAGTTGAACTTCGCGCTGGATCGGGCAGTGGAGCGCCACCTCCGCTACCGTGAGCTGCTGGACGTCTTCGAGCGCGGCGCACGCGAGGCGACCCCCGAGCGCGGCTGGGCATGGCGTCTGGCCGCTGGACTGGACGCCAACCTGACGGGGGATGCAAGCGTCGCCATCGCGTGGCTGCAGGAAGGTCGCGCCCAACTCGCGGAGGCGGGGCTGGAGCACACGCCTGCCGCCTCGTTCCTCTTCAGTGAGCTCTCCCGCGCGCACTACCACCGCGGCGAGAACGGCACGGCCATGGAGATGGCGACCCGGGCGCTCCAGCTTGCGCGGGCGTCGAACTCGCTTCTGGCGCAGGCTTACTCGCATCACTACCTGGGGCTGATCAGCATCCGCAGGCGGGACTACGACTACGCCCGCCGCCAGATCCGTTCCGCGCAGGAGCTGTTCGAGAGGATGAACCAGCGGCATGGCCGGGCGCGGGTGCTCGACTCCCACGCCACACTGCTGATGGACCTGGGGGACCATGCCCAGGCGCGCACGCTGCTGGACGAGAGTCTGGCGGTGAAGGAAGAGCTTCGGGACCTCCGCGGCCAGGCGCTCACGTGCGGGAACCTCGCGCGCCTCTACACCGCCCTCTGCGACTACCCGCAGGCGCTCCACTTCCTCAACCGGGAGCGGGAGCTGACCTCACGCGTGGGGGATGAGCGCCACGCTACGATCACCCGCATCCAGTCCGGCTGGCTCCACCTCCTCGACGGTCGCGCGGAAACGGCGCGGCAGGAGTTGCTGGAGGCCCGGGCGCTGTCGGTGGAGCGGCAGGATCGCCGGGCGGAGGCGCATGCCTGCTTCGCGCTGGCACAGGCACAGGACCGCTGCGGCAACCGCGAGGGGGCGGAGGAAGCCATCCGGTTTGCCTGCGACTACTTCGCTCACAGTGACGACACCGTGATGCGAGAGTGGGCGCCTCTCCGTCAGGCGATGCTGCGCGATGAGCAGTTGGAGGCCGACTCCGTCCAGGCTCCCCTTGAGCGTCTGCGGAAGTGCGGCGCCCACTCGCCCTTCGCCGAGGCGCTCTTTGAGGTGGCGGACCGGTTCCGGGCTGGCGCGGCGGAGGGTCCGCCCAATAGGCTGCAGCGCGTGGCCGCCCTCTACGCGGAGGCGCTGGATGTTGCGGAGCCGGCGCAGGCGGCACAGCTCGCCAGCATGCTGCGCGCGCGGGCGAAGTCGGCGGAGGGCCGCGCCTGGGTGGATGCCATGCTCTCCGTCAAGACGCACAAGGACGAGCTGGAGCGGGCCTACGCGGAACTGCGGCGGGCGGAGACCCTGCGCGATGCCCTGACGCAGATGATTGTCCATGACCTGAAAAACCCGCTCACCGCCATCACGCCATGGCTCCAGACCATCCAAATGGGCGCGCTAGAACCGGAGGAGACCCGTGAGTACCTCCAGACGGTCATTGACGAGTGCGACTACCTGCTGCGAATGATCGAGGACCTGAACGACGTCGGCCGGATGCAGCACGAGGGCAGCGTTGAGTTGCGAAAGGAGCGGATCGACCTGGGCGCGATGCTGATCGAAGTCTGCTCGCGCTTGCAGGGACGTGCGCGGGAAAGCCGACTCGCCGTCTTCTGCGCTGAGTTCCCACCGCTTCCACGAGTGGTCGCGGATGGGGGAAAGATGCGCCGGGTGCTCGAGAACCTGGTGGTCAACGCCATCAAGTACGGCCGACCCCCGGAGCAGTCGGGCCGGCCCGCAGAGGTATGGCTTTCGGCAGCGGTTGAACCACCGACCCCGGACGGCGGCTGGGGCTACCTGCGCATCCAGATCTGCGACTATGGGGTCGGCATCCCTCTCTCCGAAGCGGAGCGCGTATTCGAGCCCTATTACCAGGCGGAAGCGGGCCGGAAGCGCAAGGCGGGGGTGGGCCTGGGGCTGGCGTTCAGCCGCATGATCGTGGACGCCCACGGCGGAACCATCTGGAGCGAGCCAAACCCTAGTGGCGGCACCGTCTTCGCCTTCCGCCTGCCACTGCCGGAGCCGGAAACCGCACCTGCAGCGGACCCGCCCGAAGCTGGCGATGAAGCAGACCTGTTGGTGACCGCGGTCGCCCGCTAGGGCATCCAGGCACAAAAAGTGGGCCCACAGGGACTCGAACCCTGAACCAAGGGATTATGAGTCCCCTGCTCTGACCATTGAGCTACAGGCCCTTGACCGCTGCAACGCTACCATCGCATTCTAACATGGCGCTTTGCCACTCTGGGAACGCTCGCTTTGCCCGGGTGTAACCGCATCTTGTAGGTAAGTCGTTCGCCGAATAAAAACCCTCTTGCGACGACGGAGTCCTCATCGTTCACGTACCCGACGTCATCCTCGACGGCGGTAGTCCAGGGCGTGATATCCGTCTCATTCGGGGATCCAGCTGTAACCGACCTGGGCGTGGAACGAACTCTGCAAGGGGCGGCGATGGCCGCTGGGGTCGCTACCCCGGTGCGGGACGGGCGTGGTTGGACCCCCGCATGAAACGTGTCGCTTCGCAGCGGAGTTGCCGGGCGAGGGTGACGGTGTTCTCCGTATGCGGAGGGGGCCCCCTTCACATCCTCAATCCACCTACTGAAGGCGGCCACACCCGCCGTGCGCTCCCTCGCTGTGCGATAGGATGCGGATATGAAGAGTACCCTGTTCGTCAACGGCCGCTTCCTCATTCCGGGTGGGGTTACCGGCCAGCCTGCTCCCACCGCACTGCTTGCTCAAGGCGGGAGGATCGTCTCGCTAGGATCGGAAGGGGCCAACGGGCGGCCGGATGAGGTGATCGACCTGGGTGGGCGGGTGGTGATCCCGGGGCCTGTGGACGCGCACTGTCACCTCGTCTCCTACGGCATGATCTGCCGCCGGGAAGCCGATCTCCGTGGGGTGACCTCCCTGGCGGAGCTGGGCGAGCGGCTTCGGGCGCACGCGGCGGCACTGGGCATCCGTCCCGGCGATCGGCGGTGGCTGCTGGGACGCGGCTTCGAGCAGGACCGGTTGACGGACCTCGACCCACAGGTCGGCTGGCCGACCCGTGATGACCTCGACGCAATTGCAGGAGAGGCCGTTGCTGGCATTCCGGTGCGAATCACCCGCGTCTGCGGCCATGCCCTGGTTGCGAACAGCGCCGCGCTCCGTGCGGCCGGCCTCGATCCCTCCACCCGAAATGGTGACTTCCCGGTGGGCGTTCTCACCGAGACAGCGATGGAGCCGATCTTCGCCGCCACGCCGGAACCGACTGCCGCTGAGTGGCTGGACGCCGCCCGCTTTGCCTGCGCTGAAGCCGCTCGCGTGGGGTACGTAGGCGTCCACAGCCTGATGGCTCACTCTGCGGAGATGCGCGCCCTGGTGGACCTGCGTGCGGAGGGACCCCTCCCGGTGCGCGTCCAGATGCAGCCCCTCTTCAGCCTCCTTTCCAGCCTTGCGGAGAGCGGGCTACGCACAGGGTATGGGGACGATTACCTCACCTACGGCGCCGTGAAGCTGTTCAGCGACGGCTCACTCGGAGCGCGCACTGCGGCCATGCACGCGCCGTACACCGACGATGCCTTCACCGTGGGCGAGCTGATCTATGAACCCGAGGTGCTCAGGTCGCACGTGCGTGCCATCTACGATGCGGGGTTCCAGGTCACGATCCACGCCATTGGAGACCGAGCGATGGACGTTTGCCTGGACGCGATCGAAGCAACCAGCAGTGCCTACCCGGACCATCCGTGGCCGGCGAGGATTGAGCACGCCTCCGTGGTCAATCCCAGCATCGTGGCCCGGATGAAGCGGCTGGGCGTGGCAGCCGCCATCCAGCCCCAGTTTGCGCGCTCGGATTACTGGTCGCCCGAGAGGCTGGGGGCGGAGCGCGTCGCCGGCTGCTATGCGTTCCGCACCCTCTGGGAGGCGGGGATCACCCTTGCCGGGAGCACCGACTGCCCCGTGGAGGAACTCAGCGCGATGCAGGCCATCGGCTGCCTCGTGAGCCGGCCGGACTGGTCCCCGGACGAGCGCATCCCGCTTGAGGAGACGCTCCGCATCTTCAGCGAAGGAAGCTACCGCATCCGGGGCCTTGATCCCGTGTTAGGTCAATTGGCCGCAGGAGGCTACGCGGACTTCGTGGCCCTGGAGACGGACCCACGCGAAGTGGCTGCGGCTGAGATTGAGCAGATTGGCGTTGCGCTGACGGTCGTCGGCGGCCAGGTGGTGTACTGCCAATCCGGCGCGACCGCCCTATAATCCTGTAGAGGTGCCCACAAATGTCGATGTCGACAGCAATCTCAGAGCGCGAGGAAGCCGTCATCATCACCGGAGAGCGCAAGGGGCAGATCGTCGAACTGGGAAGTGAGCCGATGCTCTGGAGCCCAGAGGCCGTGGAGCTTCTTGACCGCGTCGTGGAAGCGGCCCAGGCGCTGGCACACGAGGCGACGGCAACGCGTAAAGAGGTTGTAGCGTTTCGCGACGAGCTTCGAAGCGCGGTGCAGCGATGAATCCTGTAGAGCGGCTGGGGGATCTCGTGCATGATTCCTCACCGTTTCAACCGAACTCCGGAAGATTCGCGATATTGTATCGGAAACTCGACAGGACTTTAGGGTGCTGCAGCGTGATCTCGCGGCCCTTGAATTCCGTGTGACGCGCCTCGAGTCGATGCGGGAAGCGGACCGGACCCAGATGGAATCCGACCACTAGCTCTGCACCAGGAATCGTCGATCTATGCCAACTCCTCTGCGAGTGCTCATCATTGAGGACTCCGAAGACGACCTTAAGTTGATCGTTCTCGCATTGGAGCGAGCCGGATTCTCCATCACGTACGAGCGGGTACAGACAGCCGAGGAATTGAGGGAAGCCCTAATCAGCGATCCCTGGCACCTAGTGGTGAGCGACTATTCGCTTCCGGAACTCAATGCTCCGACCGCCCTCGAGGTGCTGCGGGAGCTGGACCCCGATCTGCCCTTCGTGGTGGTATCCGGCACCCTCGAGGAAGAGATGGCCTCGGACCTGCTGCAGATGGGTGTCAGCGACTATGTGCTGAAGCGCAACCTGGCGCGCCTGGAGTCCATCGTTAAGCGTGAGATGGAAGCGACGGAGCAGCGGCGCGCGCACCGATTGGCGGAAGACGCGGCCCGGCAACTCGCTGCCATCGTGCAGTCCAGTGACGATGCGATCATCGGCGAGACCCTCGACGGCATCATCTTCAGTTGGAACCCCGCGGCCGAACGGCTTTACGGCTGGACCGCAGCCGAAGCGCTCGGGCAACATAGAGGCTTCGCCATCCCACCTGACAGAGTGAGCGAACTTGTCGAGGTCATGGTACGACTCCGGGCGGGCGAGCAAGTGCCCTCATTGGAGACGGAGCGACTTCGCAAGGACGGAAAACGGTTCCCCGTATCCGTCAACGTCTCCCCGATCTTCGGCCCCGAGGGGTTGCTGATCGGCGTGTCAAAGCTCGTTCGCGACCTCTCGGAAAGGAAGTGCACGGAGGCGCTGCTGGTCCGAGACGCTCTCATTCTCGCGAATGTCTGGGACTCGGTGGTTGTCACCGACCTGAAAGGCACCGTCACCTACTGGAACGAGGGTGCCACTCGGCTCTTCGGCTGGACCGCGGAGGAGATGCTGGGGCGTCCGCTTATGGAGCGCTATCCGCAGCCGGTGCGGGAGTGGCTTATGGAGGAGATCCGCTCTCTTGCGGTAGGAGCAGAGTGGAACGGAGAGTTCGAGGACTTTCGAAAGGATGGCTCCCGAGTCTGGATCGATGCTCGAGTAACCCGCGTGCACGATGCCGCCGGCGAACCGGTGGGGATTGTGGGAGTTTCCCACGACATCACCGAGCGGAAGCAAGCGGAGAATGCGCTTCGGGAAAGCGAGGAGCGGTTTCGTAGCTTCATGGAGCATTGCCCTGCAGCTGCCTTCATCAAGGATGAGAGCGGAAGGCTGCAGTACGTCAACTCGGCCTGGCGGCGGCAGTTTGACCCGGAGCCGGTGGAGTGGCAGGGGAAGACGGAGTTCGATTTCTGGCCTGCGGAGACCGCTGCCCTGTTTCAGGCCAGTGATCGCCAGTGTCTTTCTCAGGACCAGCCTTTGCAGACTGAGGAATGTGGTCAGCTCCCGACCAGCGGCGAGACGCGGCACTGGCTGGCGATGAAGTTCCCTCTGGGCGACGGGGAGGGGCGACGGGTTGGGGGAATGGCCTGGGACGTTACGGACCGGAAGCAGGTCGAGGAGTCACTCCGGGCCAGAGAGGAACGTTATCGGCAACTGGCCGACGCGATGCCCCAGATAGTTTGGGAGACCGCGCCGGATGGCTACCACGAGTACTACAACCGGCAGTGGTACGAGTACACCGGGCTGACCCACGAAGAGACCCAGGGGGATGGATGGAACCGGGTGTTCCATCCGGACGACCAGTCCCTTGCGTGGGAAAAGTGGCGCCGTTCTCTCGAGACAGGGGAGCCGTACGAGATCGAATACCGCTGCCGGCGGCACGACGGTCAGTACCGGTGGTTCCTAGGGCGGGCACTGCCCCAGCGGGATGCCGATGGCCGCATCCTCCGCTGGTTCGGAACCTGCACCGATATACACGACTTCAAAGACGCCGAGGTGGTGCTGCGCGACAAGGAGGCCAAACTCGCTGAGGCCCTCCGGATCGCGCGGATGGGCTACTGGAGCCGTGACCTGTCCACTGGGCTGATTGAGTGGTCCGATGAGCTGTACCAAATCTTCGGCGTCGCCCCTCCGGCGGAAGGACAGACATTGGAATGGTTGCTGAGCTTGATCCACCCGTGCGACCGAGAAAAGGTGGGTGCCAAACTCGAGGAAGCAATTGCGGTTGGCGGCTACTTTGAGCACACTTACCGCGTCCTAAGTCCCGGCGGGGAACGCATCATCCATGAAGCGGGACGTGTCTTCTCGGGGCCAGACGGCCGGGCCAGCCGCATTGCCGGCACCGCGCAGGACGTGACCGAACGCTTCCAAGCGCAAGCGGCGCTGCACTTGCGGGACCGAGCCATGCGGGCGGTGAAGCAGGGCATTGTCATCACGGATCCCAGCCAGCCGGACAACCCCATCGTCTACACCAGCCCCGGGTTCGAACAGCTAACGGGGTATTCCTCCAGCGAGAGCGTGGGCCGGAGCTGCCGCTTCCTCCAGGGCAAAGACACCGACCCCGCTGCGGTGGCGCGAATCCGAGCCGCGATAGAGGCCGGCAATCCGTGCACCGTGGAGTTGCTGAACTACCGGAAGGACGGCACTCCCTTCTGGAACGAGCTTTCCCTTTCTCCGGTCCGAGACGAAGCGGACCGGATCACGAATTTCGTGGGAGTGCAAGCGGACGTGACGGGGCGGCGCGAGATGGAACAGCAACTGCGGCAGTCGCAGAAGATCGAAGGCATCGGTCAACTGGCGGGGGGCATCGCACACGATTTCAACAACATGCTGGCGGTGATCAACGGTTACTCCGACCTGGTGCTGGCCAGCCTCCCGGCGGGACACAAGCTTCGGCAATACGTGGAAGAGATCACAAATGCGGGAGAGCGGGCAGCCGGATTGACCCGGCAGCTCCTCGCCTTCAGCCGCCGCCAGATCCTGGAGCCGAAGGTGCTGGACGTGAACCAACTCGTGCTGGGTCTCGACAAGATGCTCCGCCGGCTCATTGGAGAAGACATCGAGCTCGTGACGCTGCTCGATCCGGACTCCCTCTTCGCGAAGGCGGATGCGGGCCAGCTTGAGCAGGTGCTTCTGAATCTGGCGATCAACTCCCGCGATGCCATGCCGAGCGGCGGTGCGTTAGCACTCACCACCGCGAGCGTTTATTGCGACGCCGCCACCGTTCCCCGCGATGCCGAGTCAGCGCCCGGCCACTATGTGCGGCTCACGGTTCGGGACACCGGCTGCGGCATGGAACCCGAGACGCTCATCCGCATCTTTGAGCCGTTTTTCACCACCAAAGGGGTCGGGAAGGGGACCGGTCTGGGCCTCTCCACCGTCTATGGCATCGTACGCCAGATCGGCGGCTTCTTGCAGGTGGAGAGCGCGCCTGGTCAGGGAACCACCTTCTCCATCTACCTGCCGCGCGTGAACGCCCCCGCAGTGGCTCAGGAGGAGCGGCAAGCTCGTGCCCTACCGCAAGGGGAGGAGACGATCCTGGTGGTGGAGGACGAGCCCATGGTGCGGGCACTCGTGGTGACTATGCTGCGTCGCTGCGGATACACGGTTCTGGAGGCGTTACTGCCGGACGAAGCGCTCCGTCTGGTGGATGAGTACGGCGGACCCATCCACATGCTGGTGAGCGACGTGGTGATGCCGCGCATGAGTGGTCCGGCTCTTGCGGATGCCGTGCTGAGCCGCCGTCCCGGAATCGCCGTTCTCTTCATCAGCGGCTACACGGACGATGCCGTGATCCGTCACGGGGTGTTGACGCAGGAAGTCGAGCTGCTGCAGAAGCCGTTCGCGGCGCGTGACCTGGCTGAGCGCGTACGGCGGCTGCTCGATCAGAAAAAGTCGAAGGAACGGCGAGGGACCATCCTGGTCGTTGACGACCTGGCCGACCAGCGCGAGACGCTGGCGGAGATTCTCTCCGAGGAAGGCTACGAGGTCCTCACGGCGGGGAGCGGAGTCGAAGCACTGGCCATGCTCCAGCAGCCGCCGCTGCCAGGCTTGATACTCTTTGATCTGATGATGCCGGGAATGAATGGCTGGGTGTTTCGGCAGGAGCAGCGGAAGGACCCCCGTCTGCGCGACATCCCCGCAGTGGCGCTTTCGGGCCAGGTGGACCCCAGTGCTGCCGGAGAGTTCCTGGAGGTCGCGGCTACGCTCCGGAAGCCGGTGGACATCGAGGAGTTGCTGAAGATCGTACGCCAACACGTTCGATAGGCGCGCTCACCTGCTTTGGCAGTGTTACGAAGGCGCACCTTCGGTTTGTGGACCAGAAGACAGGCGCCGTCATCGACGGCTAGCGCGATATCGTGTCCCTCGTCGGCACTGCAGAACCGGACGGCGGCCACCTTCATATGTCCCTGCCTGATGGCACTGGGAAGAAGGTCGGGGGACACCTGCTGGACGGCAACGTCATCTATACCACTGCGGAAATCGTCCTCGTCGACCTTCCCGGAGCGTCGTTCTCACGCGAGCCGTGTAAGCTTTCGGGCTTCAACGAGCTGGTGGTCAAGGAACGAGTGGCCAAATAGGCACGCCTACCACTTCGGGGCTGCTGCCCCGCGATGTACACGGCAACCTGCGCCGCCAGCTAGCGGCTGCATCCGGTGAGGCTGGTGTGGCGGTCCTGCGTGTTGAGCGGGGCCGCCACAGCTCATCGCCTTATGCCGGCGGGCGGCGGATTCTGCCGGATTGCGGGTGCCCGCACGGCCACACCCCGGCGCTCCTCGGGAAGCCAGCCGGTGGCCGGATAGTCGAGGCCGTAGGCGTCCGCCATGCGGTTGAAGAAGGCGAAGAGCGAGGTGATGAAGGAAGCTTCGAAGATCTGCTCATCGGTCCAACCGACCTTCCGCAGTCCTTCCACCTCTCCGTCCCGCACTCGGGCTGGCGTCAGCGTCAGTACCCTGACGTAGTCCATCAGCACCCGCTCCTTCTCCGTCAGCCGGGCGAGGTCGAGCTTCCCGGTTGCGATTGCGTCCACTAGTGGCCCCCAGGTTGGACGCGGCCCAGGGGAAGCACTCGTCGTAGTCCTGCGCGTACATTCCAAAGGCGATGCCGATCTGCCGCATGTTGGAGGTGCAGGACGCCTTGCGCGCCGCTGCCCGCGCCTGGGCGAACACGGGAAAGAGGATGGCTGCCAGGATCGCGATAATGGCGATCACCACCAACAATTCGATGAGAGTGAAAGCTCGCCGAACAGAGCGTCTCGGGCATTAGCGAGCAGCGAAGGAAAAGAGCACGATAGCCTCCATGACGATGAGGCATCAGTACTTCATGGGCCTCACGTCAAATGTAGCAGCGGTCAATGCGGGCCACCGTTAAGGCGCGTTAAGACGGCTGTTTCTTAAGGGAGCTTCAGCCTGGAGTGACCGTTCGAGCGTGACATCGGGCCGAATTGCGGGCAGATCGCCGGCAGCTTCTAGACACAGCTTTGCGATGAGGCGCTAAGCCATTAGGGGCGGTGAGTGCGGCCAACGCATCCCGAGGGGTTCAGCTTGCATTTGCCGCTTGAGTTTTGAGCTCCCACTAACCCTCGGTGGTGAAGTAGTCCCCCCCACCGTAAAACACGAATAGAGGCTACCATGCATTTCCAAACGATGGGGGTCGCAATGGGTGGTCCCAACGCGTAGACTAAGGGACTAATGGCGAACCGCTTTCACTGCCCTGCGGAGAGCCGTGCGCGGGGAGCGACTGACCCCGGGTGGTAAAGCGTGATGATCCTGCGGCCGGTGATGCGCAGGAGCTTGCTAAGAAGCAGCAGGAGAGGCACCGATGACGATTCCTCACGATGAGACCGATTACGATAGCAATGGCCTGCGCGCTCAGACACGCCGCCACTTCTTCAAGGAGTGCGGAGTCGGGCTCGGCAAGGTGGCTCTTGCGTCTCTAGTGGCGGACGGGCTTGCTTCCAGCGCATCGGCTGCTCCGGCTGCCGTCGCGCGGCGCACGCATCATCCGGCCAGGGCGAAGGCCGTCATTCACCTCTTCATGTCCGGCGCGCCCAGCCAGCTCGACCTCTTCGATCACAAGCCGAAGCTTACGGAGTACCAGGGCCGGTCCATCCCGCCTGAGGTCATCGGCGGCCAGCGGTATGCGTTCATCCGCTCCGACGCTGCGGCGCTAGGTCCGGTCTTCAAGTTCTCCAAGCACGGTCAGTCCGGTGCGGAACTTTCCGAGGTACTCCCGCACCTCGCGACGGTGGTGGACGACCTCTGCATCATCCGCTCCGTGAAGACCGACCAATTCAATCACGCGCCGGCGCAGATATTCTGGAACACGGGATTCGGGCAGCCGGGCCGCCCCAGCATGGGGTCGTGGGTGACCTACGGCCTCGGCTCGGAAACGAAAGACCTACCGGCGTTCATCGTCATGTCCACGGGCGCGGGGATCTCGGGCGGGGCCGCCAACTGGTCCAGCGGCTTCCTTCCCACCGTCCACTCCGGCTGCCGTTTCCGCAACCAGGGCGACCCCATCCTGAACGTCTCCAGTCCGGCAGGAGTCGATTCCCAGCTTCAGCGGGACTCCCTCGACCTCATCGGCGCCCTCAACCGGCGTCGCCTAGCCACGGACGGCGACCCGGAGATTGAGACCCGCATCTCCTCCTATGAGCTGGCGTACCGCCTACAGACATCCGCTCCGGAGTTGATGGACCTCAAGAGCGAGAGCAAGGAGACGCTGGCGATGTATGGGGCCGACCCCGACCGCCCCTCGTTCGCCCGCGCCTGTCTGCTGGCCCGGCGGATGGTGGAGCGCGGCGTGCGGTTCATCAACATCTACCACGAGGGGTGGGACGCTCACTCCGACGTGGCGGGAAACCTGCGCAACAACTGCAAGAACACCGATCAGGCTTCCGCCGCCCTGATCAAGGACCTGAAGCGCAGCGGCCTCCTCGACAGCACCTTAGTGATCTGGGGTGGCGAGTTTGGGCGCACCCCGATGGTGGAGACCAACCCCGCCCTGGGGCGCTCTTTGGGACGGGATCACCACCCGCAGGCCTACACCATGTGGCTGGCAGGCGCGGGCGTGAAGCCGGGAATCACCTACGGCAGCACGGATGAGCTGGGCTTCAACATCGCGGAGAACCCGGTGCACGTGCATGATCTGCAAGCCACCGTGCTCCACCTTCTCGGCCTCGACCACGAGCGACTCACCTACCGCTTCCAGGGCCGGGACTACCGTCTGACCGATGTTCATGGCCATGTTGTTAAAGGCATCCTCGCCTGACGGCTGCTTCCCGGTCAAGACGGCTTTCGCTGCCGTGATTGACGCGAGCGCCTGCTGGGTAACACCTCGCCGGAACGCCGGTTCCCCGGACGAGGGGGCGGCACAGCTCTGGGAGGCAAATGCATGTCTGCGGAACCGGTGATCACAGGATACAGCGCGGGGCGTCTGGACGAGCTTCAGCGTGAGAACGAGGCGCTACGCGATCAGGTGCGACGGCTGACGGTCCACACGCAGGTCACCCGCGGCGCGATCATGGAAGCGGCGCAGGAGCGCGAAGTTGCAGAGCGCATGGCGCACCATGTGGTGGTCGAAGAGCAGGCCACGCGCGCAGCAGTTGCCGTTCAGGGCAATACTCTCGGCTTTGGCGTGGTGCTGGGAATCATGAACTTCTTCCTGACGCTGCTCATCGCGTTTGGCCTCTTCGTCTGGCTCCCGAACGAGATCGCCACTCGTTTCCGGCCAGCGACTACCACCACTGTGATCCCGGGCGGCGGAACGGTCATCCGCTAGTCAGCATCACCCACCATTGGGTGCCCCGAAGCCGCACGGCAGATACGTCAGCTTCGGGGCGCTCCAGGCCCATCGCATCAGACGTTATCGTCAAGCGTCACCGCGCACTCCCCATGCGGGCCGCATGCTAACCGCATGGGCCCTGGAGATTCCAATGAGCAACCTGCTGCAGAAGATCATGATGGCCCTCGGCCGGCGCGGGGTTCAGGTCCCGATCGACTCCGTCCTCGGGATGGCGTACCGGTCGCTTCAGGACTACCTGTCCCAGTACCCGGCGGTCTTCCCGGCCGCCGCCGAAATCCTGCTCTCAGAGGTCGAAGGCGGAGCCACCTCCGTGACTGACATCCCCAAGCGGATGGGCCATCTCTGCGAAATGCTCGACCGCCTGCAGCGGCAGGAAGACCTAGCGATCTGGACCGACCCGGACCGGATGATCGCAGTCTAGCAATTTCGGAATGCGGAATGCGGAATGCGGAATGCGGATTTGGTTGCAGCTATTGAGGGTGTCTGATTGCTTAACACTCCCAATAGCTGCAACTCGCGTTGAGAAGATCACTCTGTCAACAGTATCGATTGCATCTGACGCTCTTGTGGGGTCTGCCATGCAACCGATGGCTGGTTGCCGCTGCGGGGCCGGTGGCTCCGCTATGCGGCCTTTGGCATGCCCGTCCTGCTGATTCTTCTGGTCGGTGTGGCGCACAGCGGGGCGGCCTTCTTCTGCGCGTTCCTGGCCTTCGGCCTGTTTGCGGCTACCACCGTCAGTTGGGAGCACCGAAAACCGTGGTTGTCCATGGCGGCTGTTGTCTCGGCGGGTTACTTCTCCTACCTGGCACTCAGCATCTCGGTAGAGGCGGGAGTGCAGATGATGGAGCGTAGCCTGAGCCGCTGCGGCACCTGTCGGCAGGGTGCTGCGGACGACCTCATTTTCCTACCTGCGGTCTGCCACGGTGCGGCTGTGCTCAGTTCCTGCCTCGCCGGCGACTTAGGCTGGTCTCGCTGGTTGGCGCGAACCCTGGTCCGATCGAGCATCGGAACCTGGCTTTGGATCATCCTGATCCTCGGCCTGTAGATCGGCGTCGACTCTCTGGGTTCAACGGCGGTAGAGCGCCTGTGTGTGGCCCGCCCGGACTCCCGAGAGACCTGGTGCCCAATCGCCGCACGGCAACACCGCATATCATTCCGCAATCCGCATTCCGCGTTCGACACTCAGGGTGCCAGCCGCTCCATCTCGGCGCGGAGTTCCGGCGAGGTCTTGCCCTGGCGCTTCCGGCAGTAGGCGATGATCTCGTTCCGGAGACCGCGATCCATCATCCGAGGAGCGCATGCCAGGGCAAGACGGTCGTCGTCTTCCGTCTTGCCTGGGATATCGCGGAAGAGGGCGGCTACCGCTTCGTCAAGAAGCTTGCTCTCGTCGCGGGTCATCGCGGCAACCAGTGCGGCTTGGTTGCGTCGGGGCACTCCGGCAAACCGGGGCCAGGTGTCGGTGCGGGCGCCCGGATAGAGCGTGCCTAGCAACAGGCGCTGGCGCTTGTATGCCGCCGCGTCCCGCTTCCGCACGTTGGCCGCCTGATGCTCCAGCAGCCGGTGGAGAATCCCCTCGCGCTGTTCCTGCGGCAACCGGTTGCGAAACCGCTGATGCAACAAGGGCCATTCAATCGCCGCGGGTTCCATGTAGAGCACGGTCTGCAGCCAATGGTCGATGACGGTCGTGTCCCAGGTCGGGCGGCGAAGCTGCGGAGCCAGCAGCGCTTCAAGCGACTCCGGGAAGTAGAGTGAGAGGCGTTCGTAGGCTCCTGCCCGCGTGACGCCGTCCCCTGCATCCAGGTCGTCCTTGAACCGTTGCCAGAGCAATGCTGAAGTCATCGCACGCCCCTCGCGGGACGCCTTCGCGGCGACGGCGGGCAGCACACCCGGACCCGCGAGCAGCACGCCGCCGGCAACGGCACGGACCGGCTCCCAGCGACGGTTGAGGATCTGACCCAGCGCCAGCAGGCAGGCATCGCCGACGGTTAGTGTGTAGGTCTCACGCGTGGAGCTCGGATCTACAGGGGCCGGAGTCGGTTCGGCTGGCTCGGCATCGCCTTCGTCCACCACCTTGAGCGACATTCGGAGTGACGGGAGACCGTCATCCAGCGCGGCGTCCAGACCTGTAGCCACTCGAAGCGGAGCCTCGGTCGTGCCACGCAAGGTGATCCCGGTGGGCGCGGTGTCCCGCAGTCGACTGACCAGCGCGGGAATGATATCCGCACCCTTTCGGATGAGTTCGCGGAGCGCCGAAACACCCGCGCCGGTGGCCTGCGCCGAGTACGGAAGGAACCGTCGGCGCGCGCCTTCTGCCAGGATTGGCAGGTCTCCGGTCTGGAGCTTCGCAAGCTCCACGATGAGCGATGCAATGGGATCGGAAGGAGCGCCCTGAGCCAAGGCTTCCGGCGCGCCCGCACTTCCGACCCATCCACACGCGATAGCGGCGCGCAGCAATTGACGGCGGGAAGTTCGTTCGGGATGACTGCCCGTCACGGAGCACTCAGTCGGAATCTCGGTCGCCATGGGTCACCTGCAAACTGCTGCCGGGAGTCGCTCTATCCCGACGCCAGCAGTATCGCAGATTCTCCCGCGATCTGCTGCTACCGCGCCGGGTTCACGATCAAAGTCACGGGGATTGAGATGCCGCCGTAACTGGCCACGTAGCGCACTTCGGTGCGGGCGGTGACCCTCGGTGCGCTGAAGGTGAACGGATTCGCCGGACGGGTTCGACCCGATGGGACGGTCACGGCTCGGGGTGCAGGAAACCCTTCGGTCTCGCTCCGGAAGGTCACTCGCGCCCCTCCGCGCGGCGCCTTGGCAGTCAGTTCCACGCGTCCTGTCACCGTCTTCCGTGACGGAACGGGGCTGGGAGTCAGCGTGAACGACTTCAGAGACGGTCCTGCCGGTGTGACGGTGAACGCCTGCGGTGAGGTGGCGCTCATTCCGCCGGGATTGGTGGCCGTCACCGTCCGCGGGCCCGGCACTACGTTAATGGCGATTTCGATTTCGCACTCCAGCAGGTGATCCGCGCGCGGCCCGACTCCGTGCACCACCACGCTGCTGACGGTGATCCCCTCCCCGAAGTTGGCTGTTGCACCCGCCAGGAAGTTCGTACCCCGCAAAGTGACGGTGAGCGACTGCCCCGCCCGTCCGGTGGTGGGACTTTGCCCTGAGATGTTGGGCGCACCGCCTCGCGGGGGCACCTGCATAGGCTGTCGACGGTCCCGCCGGCTGTCCGGGCTACTCTCTATGCGCGGCTGTGCCGGCACGCTTCGGTTAGGAACCGGCTGATCCTGTGCCACGGCTTGCGCCCGGACTGCCTTGGCCCCGTAGGCAGCGGAAGCCATGGCCACCGATGAAAGTGCAGCGAAAAGAGTGAAGCAGCGAAGTGCGGACATGATGTGGCACCTGACGGCAAGCGCATGCGGCGGGAGTCTGAGGACGGCCAACAGTTCCGCTCCCCGGCTTGGTTAGCCTTCCTGCGCTTATCACTCATCCGCCACGGACGCCACCACGGGCCCCGCCTTGGGATGGGTTCCTGGATCTGGACAACGACACCGATTTGCACGAATGAGACGGTAGCCTAGCACGTCATGAGCGCAGCCGGCCCGCACGGGTGGTTCGCAGGCAGCCGCAATGGGACTATCCACCTGGCTGGACGTGGCGCGTTCCCCTAGGGGGAGCACGGTGGACCCACGGCCACAAGGGCCTAGGCTACCCCAGGTTACATGGGAGCGAAAGCCTGCCCGGTAACTGAATCGCACCCCCCACCTAGAAGTGGCCACCGCCGCCTCGCTTCTGGTCACCGCCGGAGAGCAGGAGATCGATGGAGATGGAGGAGGCACCGGTGGCGTAGTCCGCGCGGATCACCTTGATGATCGCGGCCACCGGGATGAACTCCGTGAGGCGCATCTGGGGGTTGCCGCCCTGAAGGATCAGGAAGTCATCCTCCACGTCCATGAGCTCGCGCTCCTGGTCGTTGTTGATCACGACCGTCTGACCTTTACAGCGCTTGAGGATCTCGGTGAACTGCACGGGGGACTCCAGGAAGACGCTGTCAGCGGTTGCGCTGAGCAGCGTGAAAGCAGGGTGCCGGGCAACCGCGTAGAGCCAGGATGCCACGTTCGGGCTCGGCCGCGGCGCGAACCCATGTGTCCTTAGGAGCCGAGACGGACGAATTCCTGCAATGGTCTCGCAAGCAAGGGCTCCGATTGAGTTTCACGTCTGTGGATGCGTGATGCGCCAGCAATGGTGGATCTTCTTGTTCCGGAAGTCTTCCGGCACCGTGACGTGGCTGATCTCCTCCAGGGTGCAGGGCGACAGCTCATCTTCCTTCATCCTGAAGCTGCGGGAGTTGCTACTGAAGAAGAGGCTGCCGCCGGGCGCGAGGAGGCGCAGGCAGCCGTTGATCAACTCCGGATGCGCCTCGCCGACATCGAAGACGCCGGTCATCTTCTTGGAGGTGCTGAAGGTGGGAGGGTCGCAGACGATTAGGTCGTACTCCCGGCGTTGGCGAGCGGCGTCGGGCAGCCAGCGGAGGCAATCGGCACGCTCCAGCCGGTGCCGCACCGGATCGAGGCCGTTGAGCTGGAAGTTGCGGTGCGCCCAGTCCAGGTAGGTGTTGGAGATGTCGAGCGTGTCCGTTGCCACCGCTCCGCCTGCCGCTGCATAGACGGTGAAGGAGCCGGTGTAGGCGAAGAGGTTTAGGAAGCGGCCGCCCTCCGCCATTTCGCCCACCAGTTCACGCGTGATCCGGTGGTCCAGGAAGAGGCCCGTATCGAGGTAGTCGGTGAGGTTGACCAGGAAGCGGTGACCGCCCTCGTGTACCACGGTCTCGTCGCGCGAGTCTTCCTGCTTCTCGTGCTGCTGACCGCCCGTCTGCCGGCGTCGCTCCTTCAGCACCACCTGATCCGCCTCCAGCGCGAGGCCGGTCCGGATCTCCTCCAGGCCTTCACGGATCCACCGCTCGCGGGTTTCCTCGGAGTCGTCCTTAGGGCGCTCCAGGGCGGAGACCACCGCGCGCGTTTCGTACCAATCGATGATGAAGGGGTAGTCGGGGATATCGCGGTCGTAGAGGCGGTAGCAGGTGATGCTCCGCTTGCGGGCCCACTTCCGCCAGTGCTTGCCCATCCGCTCCAACCGGTTTGCCAGCACGCCCATCGGTCAACCTATCTGCATAGCCGGAGAGGCATCTCGCCCGTAGCGAGTTACGACATCGATTGGAACTCTACCACAGCCGAACGACCGCCTCCGCTTCCGCAGGAGTCCGGTTGACGATGGGGGTAATGAGGAGGGTATGGGTGCAGCGAGCGGTTGGTGGAGGGCGGAGCAATGACGGGCAGAGCGCTAATGATGGTCGTGAGCGTCCTGGCAGCGAGTGTCGCTTCCGCAGGCGCGCCCAAACCCCCGGATGAGGGGCGCGGAGGAGCGCTGACGGAGCCGGAACGGCGCGAAGGTTGGATACCCCTCTTCGATGGCGTGACGCTCAACGGGTGGATGACCAACACCCGTGCAGCGAGCCAGACCGCTGTCGAGGACGGCGCTATAAACCCCCACCGCAGTGGCGGCTACATGCTCATCCACGAGAAGCAATGGAGCGACTTCATCCTGTCGCTCGACTACCGACTTTCCAATGGGTGCAACAGCGGCGTCTTCGTGCGGACCTTCCCGCTCACGCCCCGCGCCGGCAAGGATGTCGGCTTCAATGGACTGGAGATCGCGCTGGACGATACGGCACCTGGCACCGGCTACCACGACAGCGGCGCGCTCTACGACCTGGCCCGTCCCAGCCATAACGCGCAGCGGCCCGCCGGCGAGTGGAACCACCTGGAGGTCACATGCCGCGGCCCCAGGATCACGGTTTGGATCAACCGTGAACTAGTGAACGTGGTCGATCTCGACCGGTTCACCCAGCCAAACCTCCGCCCCGACGGCAGTGCGCACAAATTCGACGTGGCGTACCGGGATCACCCGAGACGCGGTTACATCGGACTGCAGGACCACGGCTCGCCCTGCTGGTTCCGGCAGATCAAGCTGAAGCCGCTGTAGATCGCGCTCCTGCGCCCTCACTACCGCGGGTCCTTGCTCCACTCCATCAGGATGCTCTGCTTCCCCTTGAAACGGCTCTTGCTGGTCCGTTGCAGGAAGCCCTCGCGCCCAGCGGCGGCTGACTTCAGCCATCTCTGGAGTTGGGGCTGGATCGGTGCCATGAAGCCGATCGCCGTAGTCCGGAATCGGTAGACTTCAGCGCCCCACGCGACGTTCAGCCGGATCGCCACCTGGTCCCGTTCCACATGATGGAAGCTGAACTCGGAGAGGGGATGCTCGGTGAATTGGTGCTCCGTCTCGCCGACCTGGAACTTCTCCAGCGCCAGGTCTTTCTCCAACTGCGCGCTCGTCTCCGGTGCTGCCTTTCGACCCTTCCGCCGCAGAATGGCACCGATAATCTTGTCCTCGAACAACGGCTTGCGGATACTGGAATACAGGATGTAGTCGGTGAGCGTGGTCTTCCGTGCGGGGCTGCGAGCGTCGAAGGTCTGATACCACGTCCAGCCGGAGGGGTGTGCTCCGCCTGTCCACTCGTCGTCCACCCTCACGGAGAGCATGGGACCGACTACCGACAGGACGGTCGCCGACCTTAACCGGGATGCCTGGGCATCCCTATCCGGCGCGACTTTCAACCGTTGCTTGAGGCTAAGGACGGGAGTGCGCGCCCCGAATCGTGCGGCGGTGATGTCGCTGTCGGACCAGACCCAGGAATAGCCACCGGACCTCCCGGTCCAGATTGGACGGGCCGCTGCCTGGACGGTTGCCGTGCCCCCGACCAGCAAGACGACCATGCCCAAGGCGGAACGATGAGTAACAGAGCGCATTCGTTCAACTCGACCGGCGGCTATGGTGCGGTGCTCCAAATGGGTGGCTAACGACCCACGCTGCGCACGGCAGCGACGAGACGGGTCATCTCCGCTGAGATAACTTCCGCATCCAGGCCCGCCAGGTCGAGCCCTGAAACCTCGCGTTCTTCCGAGAAGAAACGACCGCCTGCAACGAGCAATGGCAGCGGCTGTTCTCCTCGCCAGCGTCCCAGTCGTTCCACTGTCCGGACCAGCGCCTCCTGATGCTCGGCGGTTGAGATGCAGAGCACGATGGCGTCCGGGACGTGGCGATGTACCGCTTCAAGTAGGTGATCCATGGGTAGAAATCCATTGAGGTACCAGACTCGCCAGCCCTCCGCGACGAGGAAGTCGGCCACCATTCGTGGGCCTACCGTGTGCAGTTCGCCCTCCACGCACGCCACCAGCGCAGTCGGGGCATTCGGTGAGGGCGAGATAGGAAGGGTGAGCGAGAGACGGTGGAGCAGACGGGTGGTGATGGCCGTGATCAGGTGCTCCGCCGCGATCGACAGTTCGCCACGCTCCCACAAAGCGCCCACGCGCTCCATGGCCGGCGTGAAGACGTAGAGGTAGATCTCCTTCCAGCCGACCCCGCCCCCGAGAGCGCCATCCATCACGCGGACGGCCTCCTCTTCCTTGAGAGTGAGGACTGCTTCGATGAACCTCTCGCGCACTTCATCGAGGGTCGCCGACTCCTCGGGCCTCGGTTCACCGTGGGCGAGGAGCAAGTGGGCAAGGCCCGCGCTTGCCACCTGGTAGATGACCTGACGACCCTCGCGGCGTGAGGTGACCAGCCCCCGCTCCCGCAGGCGCGCGAGATGGTTGGAGACGTTGGGCTGACTTAGACCCGTACCCTGCACGACCTCCGAGACGCTCTTCTCCCCGAGCGCGAGGCAGCGCAGCACTGCCGCACTCGCGCCGCGCGGGACCGTGAACCCCGGTCGCACATCCATCTCATCATTCATCTCAGCCGTCAAATCACACACCCATTCCGCCAGCAACGCCGGCTGCACGGCTAATCATACTCGCTCCGTCCCCAAAGGTTACGACCGGATGATGCGTCGGACTCGACTCGTGATGCGTCGGAAGCATCACTGGTCAGGAAAAACATCCAGACATGTGTTATATAATCATCGAAACGTGATATATTCTAACCAGTGAGGGTGAGTTCGACGCGACCCCAGCGCCACGCCCCTCCGGGGTAGCAAACCCAGCATCGAAAGGACGGTCGAAGATGGTAGGCACAGTCAATGCAGAGCGAGTTCCCGAGCGGGTGATGCCACAGCCGGAGCGCGACACGCTTCCCCGTTGGGACTACGTCTCCTCGGGAGAGCGGCTGACGGCGCGGCTGGAACGCGAGTTGACGCTGGCCGCGCGGCAGGGCAATGGCCGTGCGCGAGACCGCATTCTGAGCGCCAATATCCCGCTGGTGGTGAGCATCGCCCGGCAGTACAGCAACCCGCACCTGGAGACGGAGGATCTGATCCAGGAAGGGATGATCGGGCTCTGCACTGCGGTCGACCGCTTCGACCCGGACAAGGGATTCCGCTTCAGCACTTACGCCACCTATTGGATCAAGCAGCGGGTGCTCCGCGCGCTGGACCGTGGCGGTCGCCTCATCCGCGTGCCGGTGGACGTGGGATACGCCGCTCGGAAGGCGCAGCAGCTACGTGAGGAGATGCAGGAGACGCTGGGGCGGGAACCGTCGCTCTCCGAAATCGCGCCCCATTGCGGGGTATCGGAGCAGCGCCTCAAGGCAGTGCTGGAGTGCCTGGAAGAACCCCTCTCCCTCGACGCCTCGGTAGGCGATGAGGCGGATCCGCTCACCCTGGACGTCGCTGACAGCGAGGCGCCCAACCCGGAGGAGTCGGTCATGGTTTCCCAGGAGAACGCGCAAATCGCCTACATGCTTCTGTCCCTGGCACCGAGGGACCGAATGGTGCTGGAAGGCCGCTTTGGGATCAACGGCAACCTGGTCTCCCTAGCCGACCTCGCAGAGCGACTCCAGATGACGCGGGAAGGCGTCCGGCAGATTCAGCGCCGCGCACTCTTGAAGCTGCGACGGAAGTGGGTGGAGCTGCAACTTCAGGCTTACTGAGACACAGTGCGCGCTTCCTGAGGGGTGCCTCGCGCGCTTCTCGAAAGAAAACGGTGCCGGTTCCGTTGGAGGCATCGCCTCCCAAGACGAAAGAGTGAGAGCCAGGCTGGCCCTCACTCTTTTCGATTCCCTGAATGGGTGGGGCCACCGCTGCGGCTGTCCTACGGGCAGGGGGCTATTTGCTCACCAATGCCTTTGCAACCGCTGCGTCCAGCGCCTTCAGATCGACTCCCTCGATGATGCCGACCACTTTGCCGCTGCGGCCCAGCACTACATTGGTAGGCATAGGTCCCACGGCGTAGGCATCGAAGATCTTGCCTTCGGGATCGTGGATCACCGGAAACGTCGCCTTCACTTCTTTGGCGAATGCGCCAGCCTCAGTGACGGTTTGGTCGGCACTCACGGAGATCACCGTGAAGCCCTTGCCCGCGTACTTCTTCTGAAGTTCTTGAAGGTGAGGATACTCCTCACGGCAGGCACTTCAAGTGAAGCCGAAGAAGTTCATAAGGACTGCTTTGCCTTTGAGCTCCTTTGACTGGATTGCCTTGCCGGCAATGGTCTTCCCGTTCCACTGCGGGGCTGCCTGACCGATCTTCAGGGGCTTTGGGGGTGCGGCGGATACTCCCATTGCCAGGAGTGCTGCAGCCGAGCATAGGCTTGCTGCTCGCCAAAGTTTTTGTTGCATCGTATTCGTCTCCAACTGCTCGTACACTTCGCCACCGGCCCTGATGGGGCTAGCGGTGTTCCTACGGATTCTAGCCTTCTCGGTCAGCCTGGCGTCGTATAGCGCTGCTCGTGCCCCACGTTGAGGAGTCGTCCGTGAGCCTTCCGGTTCCCCTTCATCTCCCGCGTCTCTTGCTCACGGCGTGCAAGCGCCTCGCGTTGACGCTGGGCATGATGGCGGTGCTCGCCTGCCATACGCCTGCCCGATGCCAGCAGGTCGCGACGCTCTTCACCCCGGAAGAGCGCGCCCGGCTGGTGACGTACTGGTCGGCGCCGGGCCGTTGCGTCACCGACCTCCCGCCCGAGGCGGCGAAGAGCGGCCCCTGGCAGGTGCGCCTGACCGTGGATGGCTCCCGCTGGTTCTGGAACTATCACCGCGCCCTGGGACTTGGCAAGCTTGCGCCGACCATCGAAACGCTCACGTCGCCGGAGGCCCAACGATGGGAGCTGTGGGTTTCCGCGCGGGTGGAACAGGATCGCTGGCAGGCGCAGAAGGCGGCCGATGCTGCCAACGAACTCCTGGGGGTGCGCGTGGTGATGGCCGAAGCTCCCGCCGCACCGCCGGAACCCGGCCCGATTCCGGCAGACCTACTGTCGGCGGTCGGCAACCCGCCCGCCTTCGCCACCGCCGCCACCCCGATGCGCTCCCTCATCCGCTTCGAGGACGGCGAAGCCTTCGAGTACGACACACACGTGGCCGTGCGGCCTCGGTACGCCCACTACCGCTTCGCGCAGGGCGCTCGTCATTTCGGGGTGCGGCTGCGCGATATGCCCGCCGCTGAATTGGACGCGCTCTTCAACGCGGCTGGCCTCACGCCCTCGGAGCAACGGATCGCCCGCGCCGTCTCCCTGTTGGAAGGCGGATTTGAAGCAGTCAACACGTACGACACCGGCTACGTCTCCATCGGCTTCATCCAGTTCATCACCAGCGAGAATGGCCGTGGCTCCCTCGCTCGCGTCCTGCTGCGGGAGAAGACGGACCGGCCCGACGACTTCCAGCGGGACTTCCACGCCTACGGCATCGACGTTGCCCCCGACAGCGTGGTGACGGCCGTCGATCCGCGCACGGGCGCGGAACTCACCGGCCCCGCCGCCGTGAGCGCGATGATCGAGGATAAGCGCCTTGTGGCCGTGTTCCAGCGGGCGGGACGACGGAGCACCGCCTTCCGTGTGGCGCAGATCCTGACCGCAAAGAGCGGCTACTGGCCGACCGAGGACGTGATCCGGGTGAAGGTCGGCGATCATGAGCTGACCGGCAAAGTCTCCGACCTCATCCGCTCCGAGGCCGGGATCGCGACCCTCTTCGACCGCAAGGTGAACCGGGGCAACGTGCAGCCGCTGGCGGAGGTGGTCGGCCGCGTGATGATGCAGCGCGGGCTCACCACCCTCGCCGCCGCCGCCCGCTACGAGCGCCAGATCATCGCCGAGATGAAGTACCGGGAGGACTTCCTGTCCGATCCCACCCTCGGCCAGCCGGAGCCGCTGCCGTGAGCGCATTCACCAACGTGGTAACGGCGGACGCTTTCCGCACCTGCGCGCCCCTCTCCGAGGAGCCGCTGAAGGCTGCCGGGATCACCGTCCGCTACTCCGTGCGCATGGGTCCGATGCCGGAAGCGGAGCTCGTGGCCGCCCTGGAGGGGGCGGATGCGGTCATCGCCTCCACCGATCCCTACGTGGAGAACGTCCTTGCCGCCTCGCCGCAGTTGCAGGTCGTGGTTCGGTGGGGCACCGGGTATGACAGCGTCGACCTCGCCGCCTGCACCCGGCATGGCGTGCTGGCATGCAACACGCCGGGCCTGAATGTGAATGCAGTGGCGGACCACGCGCTGCTGCTCATGCTCGGGAGCACGCGGCATCTGTCCCGCCAGCTCGCTCTCATCCGGGACGGCGGCTGGGCAGAGGTGCGCGGCGCGGAGTTACACGGCAAGACCGTGGGGCTGGTCGGCTGCGGCGCCATCGGTCGAGCAGTGGCCCGCCGCCTGCGCGGCTTCGACTGCCGCCTGCTGGCCGCCGACCCAATGCTCGACCCGGAAACGGCGGAGCAGCTCGGGGTGAAACGTGTCACTCTGGGCCAACTCCTGACCCAGTCAGATTTCGTAAGCCTTCATGCGGCGCTGACGCCGGAGAGTCGGGGCCTCATCGGAGAGGCGCAGCTTCGAAGCATGCGGCCCACCGCCTACCTGATCAACACCGCCCGCGGCCCGCTGGTGGACGATAAGGCCTTGGTGCGCGCGCTCACCGAAGGTTGGATCGCCGGTGCTGCGGTTGACACATATACGGTGGAGCCGCTCGCTGCGGACCACGCGCTGCGCCATCTCCCGAACTGCCTCGCCACCCCGCACAGCGCCTTCAATACGACAGAAGCGGTCGTCGCCACCAATGCCGCTGTCGCCCGCGCCGTCCTCGCCGTAGCGCGAGGGGAGCGTCCCGATCACGTGCTCAACCCTGACGTGCTGGCAAGCCCGCGACTGAGGGTTTGTCGGTCGAGCGCAACTTGAGCGCAGTTGCGGGGTCACATGCTCCATCAAGTGATTGGTTAGGTGCAGATTCCAGTAGTACGCCGTGATCGAACGCAGCGCAAGGCTGCTGCCTATGGTTCTGAGTGCGAATGCCCCAGCCAACCCGCATCCCGATTCGAAATCCGAAATTCGAAATCCGAAATTGACTGACCGGTATGCTGACTCTTCACTGCACGGACCGCCGCCATGCCACGCGCCGCCGGATTCTCCAGGCGGGGTCCGGCCTGCTCGGGCTGAACCTGCCTGGTGTGCTGCGTGCGGAGGCGACGGTGCGGCCGGCCCGGGCACGTGCAAAGAGCGTGATCTTCCTCTTCATGTTCGGTGGTCCCAGCCAGCTTGAGACGTTCGACATGAAGCCGGACGCGCCGGAGAACATCCGCGGCCCCTTCAAGCCGATCTCCTGCAAGACGCCCGGCCTCCTGATCTCGGAAACGCTGCCAAAGCTGGCCGCCCTCTCTGACCGTTTCTGCATCCTTCGCACCCTCACGCACGACTTCAACGATCACAGCGGCGGCGCGCACTACGTCCAGACCGGTCGGCGCTGGCACGTTCCTATTGGCGGTGGGTTCAGCCCCACGCCGAAGGATTGGCCGTCCATCGGGTCGGCGGTCGAATGGGACGCCCAGGCACGCAACTCGCACCGGGAGATTCCCGGCTACGTCGTCCTCCCGAACACCCTTGGGAAGCTCCAGGAGAAGGGTCAGTACCTCCGCCCGGGGGAGCATGCCGGATGGCTGGGCAAGGCGTGCAACCCGCTCACCACCGCGATTGAGAAACGCGACCTCCAGGACAACCCGTACTGGCGGGACTGCACGGATGAGGAGCTCACCTTCCAGGTCCAGGAGCAGTCTTCTCGCGCCCAGATCGCGCCGCAGCGCCTGGCGGAACGGAGGTCGCTGCTGGCCCGCCTGGACGACCGCCGCCGTCTGCTGGACGCGGACCCGGCCGTGGCGGGCTACGACCGTTTCCGGCAGCGTGCCCTCGGCCTCGTCTCCTCGGATCGGACGCACCGCGCGTTGAACCTGCGCGAGGAGCCGACCGCCGTCCGTGACCGGTATGGCCGGCAGCTCTTCGGGCAAAGCTGCCTCATGGCGCGACGGTTGGTCGAGGCGGGCGTGCGCTTCGTCACGGTCCACTACGACGCCTGCGACGGCTACTCATGGGACTCCCATGTCCACAATGACGACGTGAAGCAGCGCCTGATGCCGACCACGGACCAGGCCGCTGCGGCGCTGATCCAGGATCTGCATGACCGGGGTATGGCGGACGACACGCTGGTGGTGATGCTTGGCGAGATGGGCCGCACCCCCAAGGCGAACGCTCGCTGGGGACGGGATCACTGGAGCACCCTCTTCCCGGCACTGCTGGCCGGAGGCGGGGTGCGCGGTGGCTCCACCTACGGCAAGTCCGATGACCAGGGTGCCTTCCCGACCGAGAACCCGGTCCGCCCGGAAGACCTCGCTGCCACCCTCTACTGGTCGCTCGGCCTTGATCCCGAGCTAGCGGTGCCCGATGCGGAAGGCCGCCCCACGCGGCTGATCGAGGACGGCCGCCCCGTCACCGCTATCTTTGGATAGCACCACCCATGCGCTTTGACGGACGTCGGTCGGTTGCTACCCAATGGGGCGATGGCGGCACGGGAAGGGTTTGAACCGCAGAGACGCAGAGGACACAGAGAAGAGGGAATGGGAATCGATAGCGATTAGGCAAGGGCTCTCAAATGGAGACCGCCCGCCCCGTCACTACTTGGTTTCCCGATTGCATTCTCTGCGCTCTCCGCGCCTCTGCGGTGGAAAAGTCCCCGTAGCATCGTGTTCACGAGCGCAATAGAGAGTCAGTCGAGGACCTGCGCCCGCACCCACTTCTTGCCCCAGGCCAGAGCACCGGATCGGCTATTGAAGCCAAGGTCGATGCGGTTGCCCTTGATCGCTCCGCCCACATCGGCCGCGATGCCGTAGCCATAGCCGGGCACAAAAAGCTTCGTCCCCAGCGGGATTACCTTGGGATCCACGGCGATAATCCCATAACCGGCGCGCTTACCATTGCAGGTCCGGCCATCCGCCGTTCCGGGGCAACTTCCGGGACCCGGATCGTAAGCACTTGACAGGATCAGCAGCGACTTCTTTCCCGTGTACACCCCGCGAGACCCCAGCCTCGTTGGCTGACGTGCGGTGACCACCTGGTGAACCGGGGCGCGCACTACCTGCTCGGAAAGGGTGGCCCGTTCTGTCTCCATCCCATCCACCAGCCGGGCGCGGATGGTCACCATCTTCTGGCCGACCGTCCCCTGCCGGGTCACGGTGGGATGGTAGGGACGGTTGCCGCGACTCGCCGGCTGGACTACCGTCTTGAACGGGATCTTCGACGCCTGGACTTCCTCGCGGAAGGTCACCCGTTGGACTTTCACCAGGGTGCCGTCCGAGAGGGGATGGTCGGCGGCGGGAGTTACCTGGTCGTCCGCGTTCAAGGTGATGGAAGCGGATCGGAGAGCGTCGCGCACAGTTCCGGCGGAATCCGGGACAGTGATGACTCGTCCATCCGCCTGCAAGCGGACGCCGCTGGCGGTCAGTCCGGCTCCCGGCAGGGCCAGGACGGTCACTGCGGAGAGGGCGAGGGTGACACGGTGGGGGAGCGTCCGGACCGAGCGCCGGACGCCGAAGCGGTGATTCGGGTTACCCAAATGGGTCTCCTTTCGTTGGCGTGGCGGCGAACCTTGACCGCAATCGGTCCGCCCCCTGGGCGCTGGTGCGTCAGCCGCCGTTTCCGGCAGTCCGGGCAACCAGCCCCGCGAAAGTGTCAGAAGTGAAGATCTAACCGTCGCCGTTATAGCGAAGGATGGGTCGGGAATCCAAGTAACCGGATTCTCACACCTGTGTGGAAACGGTTTCGAAAGCGCTGCGTGAAGATGTAGTGAGCCTACGAGAGGTCATTCTTGGTGGCCGATCGCAGCTTCCGCAGAGCCGGGGTATCAAATTGTGTCAAGGCCCCTTTGGAGTGCGTTGAGTTTCCGTAACACCTTGCTCAATGAACGGGTAAATGACCGCGGGTCAGGCAATCAGTACTTCGCAACAACGGTGCTGCGCGAAGTCCTGAAGCAAGAGCTAGGCCAAAGGGGACAATAAGAGCGGCCAACGATCCGTTCCTTATGACTTCAAATCAACTCCGATCCATCGCCGCCTTGATCACCCTGGCGGCAACGTTTGTAGTCACCGCCATTCCGGCCCGGGCACAGGCACCCGCTGTGCCGGCTGCCCCAATGGGAGCGGCCACGTTGCCGACGGCCATGCCGTTCGTTCCCTCGGGATCAGTGGTTCGGCGCGTTGTTATGAAAGACGCGCTTTCGGCGGAGCAGTTCAAGGGTCGCCTTGACACGATGAAGGCGACCAACATGTTCCGGGACACCATTGCCGGCCCGGACCCCAAGAAGCCGGTGGTGATCGAGATCAGCTTTCTGGTCAGCGGCAACTACCTGCTGGTTATCGGAAGCAAGGAGTGGGTCGACGCGCACATCGAGTCGATCCGGTTGATGGCCTATCTTTACGAGCGGCCGCGTGCCCACCTGCAGCTCAACCTCCGCGTGGTTCAGCTCACCGGTCCCGCCAACGCAAATGTTATCCAGATGTCGGAGACGGTGCGCGCCCTGGTGGACGGGCAGCGCGACGAAGTGGTCCGAACCTTCCAGGACCTGGGGGAGTACCTTACCGGCCGCGCGCAGGCCCGCACTGGCCAGGAGGCCCAGGTGCTCAACACGGCGCGTCAGTTGCTTCCCACCCTCGGCACCGGTGAGCGCCAGTTGACGGTCCCTGAGATCCTGCTGCTCCTCATGCTGGATCGTGCTTCGCCGGCTCCCACCGGTGCTGCAGCCCCCGGACGCGAGGGGGAAGTCGATATCGACGGCGCATTCACCGAGCTTCCCCGCGCGATGGAGAAGCTGGTCAATAACCCGCGAACTGACCCGGAGCAGGGCCTGAAAG
>JANPLG010000328.1:0-48604 GCA_031426395.1 Actinomycetes bacterium | reverse complement strand
CAGGTCGACTTTGCCACCTTCCAGAAGATCGAGCAGCGATCGGGCCTTTGTCTTCTGGGCTACGGCGAATGCCTCCTGGTTCCGGCCCTGGCGCAGAAGGGCGCGGGTGTAGTCGTAGTAGTACTTGAGCCTGGATGCGAGGTCGCTGGCGCGTGCGTTTGAGTTGGTGCCTATGTCCGATCGAAGCGCTTCCGCAGCGTCCACCGCCTGCCCGAAGTAAACGGCGGAGCGTTCCCCCCGTCCCAGGGCAAGCTCTACCTGTCCCAGCCTGTGGAGAATGACGGCTTCCCAGTTTCGGTTCCGGGCGGCCCGCGCGGCGGTGAGCGCCTGTGCGTAGTGTCCCCGCGCTTCAGCCGGTTTTCCGGTGTCGCGAGCCACATCTCCAAGGCCCGCATGACTGGTGGCGATCCCATGCTGGTCGCCCACCTCCCGGTAGAGCGTCAGCGCCTTCACGGCGTAGGGCCGCGCTTCCGTCGGCCGCTTCATCTCGGAGTAAGCTGCCGCGAAGTTTCCGTAAAGGGCCGCTGTGGAATTCTTACTTCCGTACTGCTGAACGAGCAGCAGGGCCTGTCGGTAGTTGTGAATAGCCGCGCGTGCACGTCCTTCATTTCGCAGGATCGCCGCCAGTCCGTTCAGCACCTGCGCCTGTCCGGACTTGTCTCCAATCGCGACCGATATCACGTTCGCTCTCTCAAAGTAGCTACGCGCCGCATCATGCTGACCAATCTCCACATTGGCGTACGCGATGTCGTGGAGCGTGGTGGCTTCCGACTGCCGATCATTCAGCCGCCGAAACAGCGCCAGCGCCTGTTCAAGCAACTCCAGACCTTGCCTGGACCGCCCGGTTCTAACGTAGAGGTATCCCAGCGAGGTCGACGTGAAGGCCTCTCCTCGGACATCCCTCATCGCCTTTCTGATCGCCAGGGACTGCTCGAACAGACTCAAGGCACGCTCCGGCTGCCCGAAATCGGCATAGATCCTTGCAAGGTTCGCCAGCGCCTGCGCCTCAAGTCCGCGGCTTCCGGCCTCCCTGGCCAGCGCCAGGGCCTGCGTATGCAGTTCAAGCGCCCTTGGGATGTCTCCCAGCGAACGGGGCCTTGCAGCGAGACCAGCGAGTGCGTTTGCCTGATCCCCCTTCAGGCCGAGTTCCCGGAAGATGGCCAGCGCCTGCTCAAGGAGCGGCTGACCTTCGTCCCGCTTACCAATCCTGCCAAGCGCTTTGGCGGAGTTCTGAAGTGCCTGCGCTTCTCCCAGCCGATCTCCCAGGGCTCGAAATGTTATGAGCGCCGAGCTGTACATCTCCAGCGCCATTTGCGGCTGACCAGTGTTCTCCAGCACGACCCCCATGTTCATGAGAGTGCCGGACGCCTGAACCCGATTCCCCAACTTCTCCCATAGGGGCAGGGACTCTTTGAACAACTCCAGGGCTTTCGCCGTCTCCCCCAGTTCGTACCGTGAGCCGCCCATCGACTTCAGCGCTGCAGCCTGCAAGAAAACATCACTGACCTCCCGCCCGATAGTGACCGTCTTCTCGAAGAAGCCAATGGCTTCGGCATGCCGACCGGTACGGGCGGAGACAATGCCAAGGCGAAGCAGCAAATCGCCTTCTCCCTTACGGTCGGGCGTGGAGCGAGCCGTTTCCAAGGAGCGGGTGTACAGCGCGGCTGCCTCTGGCAGCTTGTTCTCGCGTTCCAGTTTCCGGCCTTCGTCCAGAACCGCCTGGATGGCGGGGGTGGCGGGTTGCGGAGCCTGGGCGACCGCCGGCATAGTCAACGCGCTGAGGCCAAATGCCAGGGTGGTCAGCGGCAGAATCGTTCGCAGCGGTCGCATCACGTCTCCCATCCGGGGCATCGGGGGTCAGAGCACTGGGAGCGGCCACGAGCACCGCTGGCGGGGAAACCCAAAGGGAAGCCGTCGCTGCGTTGAGGTTCAGGCAGTTGCCCGTGCTTCCCTTTGCGGGTCGGTCCACAGACCGGAGTGGAGACCCTGTTCCATGGCCCAGTCGCAGCACTCTTCAATGGAGAGGGCGTGGAGCCCCGTCCGGATCTCCCGAAGATTCTCGATGCTCCAGCCCGCAACGGGTGCGAGCTTTTCCAACTCGCCGCGCACCCAGGGGGTGTCCGAAGAGCCGAGCTCCTGTAGCACGCGCTCCGATGCTGCGAGCAGCCTCGCGCCCTCCGTCGCCCGCCCCAGGATGCCCGCCACTTCGCCCAGGTTGGCCATCGCCACCCCGATGCCGAGCCGGTTGCCGACCTGCCGCTCAAAGGTCAGCGCCTCCTGGTAGTGAGCCCACGCCCGGTCGAACTCCCCCCACTCGAAGGCCAGCACGCCCAGGTTATTGAGCGTCTCCGCCAGCCCACGGCGATCATCCAGACGCCGCCGGAGTTGAAGCGCGGAATGGAGGTGCTCCCCGGCGCGCTCTCGCCGCGCCGCAACTTCCGCTGAAGATCCCGACTGGTCCCTCCGTTCCGCCAGTCCGCGATTGTTCATGGCAATCGCCACTCCGATGGCATCGCCAGCGGCCTGGAACAATTGCTGTGCCCGCTCGTAATGGTGGAGCGCCTCGGGGAAGCGCCTCTGCGTCATGGCCGCTTGCCCCAGCAGGTTCTCCACATGGGCAATACCCCGCTCATCCCCTACCAGCTCGAAGAGCGGTCGCGCCGATCCCGCCAGCCGTGCGCACGCTTCGGAGTCTTTGAAATCGTAGTGGAGGCCAGCGCGCTCCAGCATCAGCCGGGCGGCGGTGCTGGGATGGGACTCCGCTTGGAGAAGCGTCGCTTCCAGTCCGGCCTGGACAATCTCCACGGCGCTCTGGACGAACCCTCGCCGATGGAGGGAACTGCCTGCCACCAGGGAGAGCTGCGCGAAGAGCAGCCCGTCCCCCACCGACGCAGCCCAATCCAGGGCGGCGCGAAGGTTCCTGTCACTCTGCGCCAGTTCATCCAGTGCCTGGGGTTCACGCGGGGTTCGCAGAAGGAGAAGCTTCTCTTGGGCGTGGCTGAGAAAGTGGCGAGCGTGGCGATCCCGAACCGAGCCGCCGCTCTCTCGCGCGCCCTCGACCTCCTCCAGCCTTTCCGCCGCGTAGTCCCGCAGCGATTCCAGCATTACGAAGCACTCGCCCTGCGCCCCGTGCGGGCTGCCGGACCGGAGGAGCGATTGCCGGCGCAGGCTCATGACGCTTTCAAAGACGTCGAAAGCCTCGCAGACAGCTTCGGCATCGTCCAGGGTGAAGCCACCGGAGAAGGCTGCGAGCTGCGCGAATACTTGCTTTTCATCCTCCGAGAGGAGCTGGTAGGACCAGTCGATGGCCCCACGTAGCGCACGCTGACGCTCGCTGAGATCGGGCGAGCGGGATTGCAGGAGGCGGAACCGTTCCGTGAGGCGCGCGAGGATCTGCTGCGGCGTCATCCCCGCCACGCGTGCGGCAGCCAGCTCAATGGCGAGGGGCACCCCTTCCAGGCGACGGCATAGTTCCCGCACATCCTTCCGGTTCTGGTCATCCAGGGCGAAGTCCGTTCGGTACTCCGCCGCCCGCTCCGCGAACAGGGAAGCGGACTCCGCCTCCGGCAGCGTAGGCACCTCCAGAACCATCTCGCCCCGCAGATCCATGGTGCGCCGGGAGGTGATGAGGAAGACCACCCGCTCCGTCTGCGTGAGAAGGTCGCGCAACAGCATGGACGCATCCGCCACCTGTTCCAGGTTGTCCAGCACCAGCAGCGTGTTCCGATCCTTGAGGTGGTGGAAAAGCTGCTCTCTCACGTCGACGGATGGCTGAAGCGAGAGTCCTAGGCCTCGCACCATGGCAGTAACGGCGTCCTGGGTACCGGTGGCATGTTCCAGGTTGCACCACCACACGCCGTCCGGGAAGTCCGGCACCAGCCCCTCCGCCAGCCGCAGGGCCATCCGGGTCTTCCCCAGCCCACCGAAGCCGGTGAGCGTGAAGAGACGCCGGGAGCGCCCACGGATCAGAGCGGTCCAGTCGCGCACCTCCGTAGCCCTGCCCACCAGGCGGGTTAGCGGCTGCGGCAGATTGTGCTTGGGGCCTGCTTTCTCCAGGGAACGCAGGGGTGGGAAGTCCGCCGGAAGATCCGGATGGAGTAGCTGCGCCACCGATTCCGGGGAGGCCAGGTCCTTGAGGCTGTGCTCGCCCAACGGTAGCAGCGAGGCTCCGGCGGGAAGGAGGTCCCGGACCAGGGTGGCGGCGGTCAGGGAGAGGAGCACCTGCCCCCCGTGTGCAATCGCCAGCAGCCGGGCCACGCGGTTGACCGGCGGCCCGAAGTAGTCCCCGTCCCGTTCCTCTGCGGTTCCGGCATGAAGGGCCATCCGCACCCGGAGCGGAATACGGCCGCCGGCCGCATCGAGGGCAAGCGCCGGCAGCCATTGCTGGCTGGTGAGCACCGCCGCCACCGCGCTGCGGGGGCTGGCGAACACCGCGCAGAACGCGTCGCCTACGGTCTTGAAGACGCGACCGCCATGAGTCTCGATGCAGGCGCGGAGAAGGAGGTCGTGCTGTAGCAATGCTCCACGCATCGCTTCCGGGTGTTGCTCCCAGAGCCGCGTGCTGCCTTCAATGTCTGTGAAGAGAAAGGTTAAAGCGCCGGAAGGATCAGCAATCACGGAGCAGTGTTCAAGAGGTGGACCTCGCGGCCCTGCTTGGCAGAACCTCTCGCCCTTGCGCCATCTGTGACGCAGACAGTGTCACTTGGCGCGAGACAACGCTTGCTATCAAGTAAGTTATGCTAACCTAATGGGGACGAGCGAGCGTTCGAAGCCCTTCCTCACTGCTACTGAGAAGCGATGCAATCCACGCGGTGGACGCGGGGACCTCATCGAGCGAACTGAGCGAGCACGGCACTCTGTTCGACGGCTGGTGCCCGCGCTAGCCCCTATCGTCCACCCTTTTCAGACTCTAGAGGATGTAGATGGCAGAACTAACTGCGCGCTGCCCGAAGTGTAACCAGTGGATCCCTACCGGCGTCGGTGGAACCTCTCCCACCGTCACCGAGAACGTGCGGCAGGGAAACATCGTCCAGTGCCCCCTCTGCCAGACTAGCTTCCGCTGGCACGCCAGGAACGCTATTCCAGAGGGCCAGGAGCCGTTGGATGAGGTCCCGCTTGGGTTGCAACCCAAGCGGGGATAGCGTACCGGCGGCTGCCCGCAGCGAAGGAGTTGGGGACTCTGGCAGGGCTCCGAGCACTCGGAGCTTGACGTCTCTGAACTGCGCGCTGGAATAATGCCCCTGGAGGCAGAGGTGGCCCTTCGCATTCACCGCGAAGTTCGGCTCCCTGCGCCACTTGCTCCGCGTGAGGCGCTGCCTCCAATCGACGCTGCCGATCTCATGTTCGACAATCTTGCTGCCGTTCAGCCAGTGCTCGACTCGGCCGACATTGACCAGCAGGCGAAGAGTGTTCCACTCCCCGGTGGCCGCGTCACGTGACCGGGCGAACCAGGCACTCTCTGGCCTCGGTGAGCACCCGCCGAACCTGAGCATCGGCGACTGACGGCAGTGCCGCGTCGATGGCGGGCACCAACCAGGACGCATGTTCGGGAAACCTGCCGAGTGCGTGGGCCACCGGCAATTGATGCTCTACGTCGTTGAGGTACGGAACCAGGTGCCCGAGGCTCTCTGACACAGCGGCGTGTACGGCCTGTTCCGTAGCTTCCCCCTCCGCCAGCTCCTCGTCCAGCGACCGGCCTCGCTCGGAGAGGATCCTGCGCCACATCTCCTCGCCGTCCCTGCGAACGACATCCAGCAGTCCGCCCTCACCGGTTGCAATGGCGGCAATCAATTCTACGAATGGCCCCTTGTCGGGGACGTCGGGATGGATCAGCAACTCGAAGAGGAATGGGATCGCCGCAGCCGAGGCTGGGAACACGGTGCCCTGGTGCCAGAGGTGGTCGAACAGTTCCACGCACGCCTCCAGGCGCACGCCCTCCTCTTCGGAGACCATCGCCCGCAACAAGCGCGGAACGTCGTTCGCCGGACCGCGGCACCCTCTGAGGGATGCCCATTCGATGGTGTCGAGTCGGTCCAGCAAATGAATCTCCTCCTCTTGCAGCGACAACGTGCCGTGGACCTGCATCGCGGACGCGGGCTTCGGGCGGCTCCGTGAGCACCTTCACCCCTTAGCTCGTGTCGATGATCGGGATGGGCAAGTTTACCCCGGCCTTATCCCGAGCCGATGCTGTCAGGGATGCTTGCCGCCCCGGAACTCCGGTCGATTCTTCTGTCGGCGGGATGTTCGGTCAGCGGCTTCCGGCGAGCGTAAGGTTGTCACCTTCGGGGTGCGCCCGCATGTGCTCGGACGATTCTGCGGGCGCGAGTTTGTATCCGTAGCCGCGGACCGTGACGATCAGCTTTGGCCGTGAAGGATCGTCCTCGACTTTCTGACGGAGCCGACCCACGTAGACAGTGAGCGTCTTCAGGCCCAGGTCCGCATCGCAGCCCCACACGTTCTCGAAGATCCACTCCGAAGCGAGCGCCTTTCCGCGATGACGCACCAGGAACTGCAGCAATTGGAACTCGCGCGCCGTGAGGCCCATTGGGGCTCCATCTCGTAGGGCGTCACGCACGTTTGGGTCGAGGATCACCGTTCCCAGGATCTCACAGCGGCTCTTCTCTCCCGCGCGGCTATACTCGCCGGTGCGGCGCAGCAGTGCGCGGGCCCGAGCCAGCAGTTCACCGGGCTCGAACGGTTTCGTCACGTAGTCGTCCGCGCCCGATTCCAGGCCGACAATCTTTTCCTGGCTCTCGCTGCGGGCGGTCAGGAAGAGGACTGGCATGCGATGGTGGGTACGGAGCTGTCGACAGAGGGAGAAGCCGTCAACGTCGGGAAGTCCCACGTCCAGCACCACTAAGTCGTACGGCTTCTCGTCCGATGCTTTCAGGTATCGGTGGGCCTCTCCAGCCGTGCGCGCCGTCTCGCAGCAATGACCGTCCAGGGCAAAGAGCTTCTGGAGGGCTTGAAGCAGGTAGAGGTCGTCGTCAACCAACAGCAGGCGCGGCATCGGGCCTCTCTACAGGGTCGGGCCATCAGGTGGTCCAGGCAGGGGCGTCTCTATTGCGGACGGCAGGCCAAGACCATTGTCCACAGGGAAACGGCCCTTCGTACTGTTCGTCCTCAATGGAGTACCATCTCAAGCATGATACCCACCCCGGGCACTCCCCCCACCCGTGCGCTGACGCCATTTGAGAGGTTCCATCATGCTCCCCCGAAAGCAGCAGGCTCTAGTAGACCTCTGCGGTTTCCACGATCCCGACCCTGCGGTGGTTTTCCAGCGGGTACTGGAGGTGATGGCCGCCGAATACGGTGGGACGATGGCAATGATCAACCTGCTGGATGGTGACGTGGTCCGGTTCCGCGCCGTTGTGAACCCGCACCCGCTAATGACGCGCTACTCGTCCCTGGCGCTTCCCCATACGTACTGCCAGTTCTGCCTGGGTCACGGGTCTCCCGTCCTCATCCAGGATGCCGCCACGGACGCTCGCTGCGAGGATCACCCCGCTGTCCGCTGGGGATTCACGCGCTACCTAGGGGTTCCAGTCTCCCGTCCCACGGGCGAAACGATCGGCACGCTCTGCTTTGTGGACAACCGCTCTCACGAGCTGATCGGGGAACTCGACGTGCAATTCCTCTCCATGCTGGCGATGCGCGCGAGCGCAGAACTGGAACGCGAGCGGATGATCGAGGCCCGGATAGCGGAGGAGCAGGCGACGGCGGCGCAACTCGCGGAATTGAACGCGCAGTTGCTCCAGACGGCCGAGGAGAAACGCCGCTTCGTCGCCACGGTCATCCACGACCTGCGGCAGTCCGTTGCCGCGATCCGCACTCTACTCTTCGTCCTCGCTCAGCAGGACGATGCGGTCGAACGGGCCGACTGCCAGCGCATCCTGAACGAACGCATCCTATCCCTGAACGAGATGGTGGACGAGCTTCTCGAGTACGTGCGGATCGAGGCCTCCCAGAAGCCGCCGGAACTTGAAGCAGTGGAGTTGTCAAAGTTTCTCGCACGATTGACCGAGGAGTTCCAGCCAGACGCACAGCTTCGCCAGGTGCAATTGGACGTGGATGTGGCCGGACTCGGAATGGCGATGACGGACCCGACCCGTCTCTCACAGGTCGTCCGCAATCTCCTGGGGAACGCCATCAAGTTCACGGTCCGCGATCCGGCTGAAGACTCGCCGGCACGGGAGCCGGGTTGGGTCGCAGTGCGCGCCAGAGATCTGGACGGCAGCCGCTGGCAGTTGCAGGTTGAAGACAACGGAATCGGCATTGCTGGGGAGTACGTGCCGCGCATCTTCGAGGAGTTCTACCAGGCGCCGCAAGCCCACGCCTGTGAGGTGCAGGCGAACTACCCACGCGGCTGGGGACTCGGCCTCGCTATCGTGAAGCATTCATGCACCTCGCTCGGCGCAACCGTGGAAGTGAGCCTTCGCCTTGAGGGAGGCACCTGCTTCTCCTTGACTTTTCCGCGGTAGGACCACAGCATCGCCGTCCGTCTCCTTCTGGGCATGGCTGGAACGCCGAAGGCCGGGCTCTCACTGTTACCCGAGATTTATCTCGCTGTTACCCTCGTGTTACCAAACCGGGGTAACAGGAAGCATCCCCCCACGACAGGCCTATCTGCCGGACCCGGCAAGGTGTTGGCCTTTTCGTCCTCAAAGGAGACTACTCGGGATGCGTTTACTGAACCGTGCGGCACTGCTTGCAGCTGGCGCCGCAATGACCTTTTCGGCTTTCCCCGCGCTGGCATCCAGCCACCGCGAGGCGCCGATGATTGGTGAGGATCCGACGGCGGACAACACGGATGTCTACTTCTTCCGAAGCGGACAAGACCCGAGCAAGGTGGTGCTGGTCGCCAACTATATCCCGCATGAGGAGCCCAGCGGCGGTCCGAACTACTACACCTTCTCCGATCGGGTCCTCTACGAAATCCACGTGGACCGAAACAACGACGGCGTGGAAGACGTGACGTTCCAGTTCAAGTTCAAGACGATCATCCAGACGCCGAACACCTTCCTGAATTACCTGGGACCGATCACCGAACTGACGACGAACGGCAGCACGGTGGTGTCTGGCAACAACGTCAACCCGAACTACAACCGCTACCAGACTTACACCGTCACCATGGTGGAGCGTGGCCGTGGCGGGCGTAGTGCGCCGGACACAATGATGGAGAAGGGCCGTAGTGGGAGCGGCGGTGGTGGGAGTAACGGTGGTGGGAGTAACGGTGGCGGTAGCGGAGGCCGTGGCCGGGATCGCGTAACGGTCCTGGCGCGGAACGTGATTGTGCCCCCGAACAACGCGGGTTCCACCACCACCCCGAACTTCCAGGCTTTGGTGACGCAGGCGATCCACACGATCCCCGGTTCGAGCATCCGCACCTATGCGGGTCAGGTGGACGATCCGTTCTTCATCGACCTGGGAGGGTTCTTTGACCTGCTCCGGGTGCGTCCGTTCCGCTCGCTGCACGTCGCCAACAGCATCGTGCCGCTGCCGGATCGCCCTGAGGCACCCGACATGCTCTCCGGCTTCAACTGCCACACCATCACCATGGAGGTGCCGATCACGGCGCTGACAGGAACCTCTACAGTTCCTGACGGCAGCAGCCCGCAGCGCATCCTGGGTGTCTACGCCAGCGCGAGCCGCCAGCAGATCTCCGTGCTGCGGGACGACCGCACGCAGGATCAGGGTCAGTTCGTCCAGGTGTCCCGCCTCGGCGCGCCGCTGGTGAACGAACTCTTCATCCCGATCGCGGAGAACAGCGGTCGAACCAAGGATGCCTGGAACCGAAGCGAGCCGCGCAACGACCAGCGATTCGCCCGTTTCTTCCAGTTCCCGGAGCCCGCCCTCCGCTTGGCGCAGCTCTATCCGGCGCTGCGGCCGGTCATTCCTAACATCCAGTACGATCAGCAGGGCAACCCGACCGGATTCACCGGCCCGCGGAACGACCTCCTCGGCGGCGCGACGCCGCTCCTGGACTTCGTCCCCGACTTGTTGCGGCTGGATGTCTCCGTGGCGCCCAACCTGAACGGGAACCGCCTCGGTGCCCTCGGTGGGGACGCGGCCGGTTTCCCGAACGGCCGTCGCCTCATTGACGACGTGACGGACATCTTCATGCGTGCCGCCGCCGGAGCCTTGGTTCCGGGCACCATTACGGTCGGCGCCTTCACCGGAACGCGCGGCGAGTTCCTGCAGTCCATCAACTTCGGTGATGGCGTGGACACGCACGAGAACGGACGCGTCGGCTTCCAGAGCACGTTCCCGTTCCTGCCCATCGCTCACAACGGCACGAACCCGGCTCACATCGGGTTCGACGATCCGGAGCGGGAAGGAACGCAGGGCAGCCCGTAGGCAGAGCACGGTCGATGGCGGCGCGGGCTTCCTCCGCCGGAGCCGCGCCGCCATCGGGGGACTGGGAGGGGCGGCAACTCCGCCCCTCCCTTCCAGTCTCCAACTCATCCCGGCCCGGAACGGGGTGCCGGAGGTGGAGCGCCTCTTCAACGTGAGCCGTCACACTGGCGGCGCGAACTACACCTTCGTGGATGGTCATACCGCCTGGTGTCGCTACGAGCGCCTGAAGCAGATGCATTTTCCTGACCAACAGGTCATCCCCTGAGGACACGTGTCATGCGCACCAAGAAGATCTACGGCTGGCTCATTCTCGGCGCCGCAGCCACCATGACCGTCGGCGCCCTGGCCGCCCGTGACCCCAAAGGCACGGCGTCGCCTGCGGGGAAGGCAGCCCTAACCGCCGCGAAGGCGGAACGGACGCCGCTCCAGGAGGCCGAGGAACGGGTCAGCCGGGAGCCGGACAGCGTCTCCGCCCATCACCGGCTCGCCGTCGCCCTGATGCAGGCGCAGCGGGAGACTGGAGACGAGGCGCTCTACCTTCGTGCGGAGCAGGCGCTTGCAGCGGCCAAGCGGCTTGAGCCGGAGGACTACCAAACCCGCAAGCTTCTGGCGTGGGTGGTTGCCGGGCAACACCGCTTTGATGAAGCATTGACTCTCGCCCGAGAATGCGTCCGACAGAATCCCAGTGACTATTGGAACTACGGTGTCATCGGAGACGCGCTGACGGAAACGGGTGACTACGAGGGGGCCCTGACGGCGGTCCAGAAGATGGTCGATCTCCGGCCAGGATCGCTCTCCTACTCCCGTGCCGCCGAGCAACGGCGTCTCCACGGCGACCCCGAAGGCTCCCTGGAGCTCTACACCCTGGCCCTGGAAGCGACGGGGCCACGTGAAGCAGAGAGCCGTGCCTGGATCCACACCCAGATGGGAGACATCCAATTCCAGCGCGGGAACCTGAAGGCGGCGGAGGACGCCTATGCTGCTGCATTGAAGGGACAACCCGCTTACTACCTCGCCATGGCCGGTCAGGCACAACTCCGGGCCGCGCAGGGGAAGCTTTCGGAAGCTGCCGCCATCCTGGAAGGCCTTAAGCGATTTCAACGCCCCCACTGGATGGCGACCCTGGGCGATCTCTACCAGGCGATGGGGCAGCGGGACAAAGCAGAAGCAGAGTATCAGGCGGTCGAGAAGTACCTGGGCGACCGGCTGAAGGACCCCACCGCCGATGCCGGGCACCAGTTGGCGCAGTTCCTAGCGGATCGGGGCCGCAGCCCTGAGCGCGCCCTCGCCCTGGCTCAGGAAGAGGCGGCCAACGCAAAGGACATCGCGGCGTGCGATACGCTGGCATGGGCCCTCTACCATGCAAAGCAGTACGATGGAGCCTGGACCGCCGCGCAGAAAGCGCGCCGCCTCGGGACGCGAGACCCGAAGCTCCTCTATCACGCCGGAATGATCGCACTCCAGTTGCCCGCGCGCCGGTCGGAAGGAGCGGCTTTGCTGCGGAAGGCGGTTGCGCTGAATCCAGCCTGGCACCCGCTCGACGCCCCGCTGGCAAAGCAGGCGCTGCAGTCCCTGAGTTCGACCGGAGCGGAGCAGCGGGCAGAGTGACAACGCATGGTCCGAACCGGAAGTGATCGGTTACGAACCGTGCATCAGAGTTCCGAAGTGGATCGCCATCAGCGTGTCGTCAGACAGTACGTGATGTTTGGCTGATCCCGTCACGACGGCACCCACACTTGCCCACCAGCCTTTAACTCAAGGGTCACCTACTTGCTTTGCTTTCGGGCGTCGAGTTTGTGGGGAACGGCGGCGCCCCGCAGGTGTCCTATCATCCGACCGCAGGGTAGAGATGCCTGGGCACATCCGTCAGGCGACAGACGGCGAGGTGACCCAGCCGGTCACGCGAGACGATATGTCTCAAGAAACAGGTTGGACAATGACATTCAGTTTCAAGCGAAGTCTTCAGGTGCTCGGCCTCACAGCCCTCATGTTCGGCTCGATCGTGGCCGCGCCGGTTTCCGGAGAGGCAGCACCGCCCCGCAAGTACCAGTACCAGAACGGAAAGTGGTACTCCATCCGCGGTCAGCGGCTCAACTACCGGAACGGCCAGTGGTACAACACCCGCGGCCAGCGCCGCTCGGACCTGAACCGGGACGGCATCCCGAACCGCAAGTACCAGAACGGGAAGTGGTACACCGTCCGCGGACAGCGACTCAAGTACCAGAACGGACAGTGGTACAGCACCCGCGGCCAGCGCCGCGGGGACCTTGACCGGGACGGCATTCCGAACAGCAGGGACAAGGACCGCGACGGAGACGGCATCCGCAACAGCAAGGACAAGAAGCCCAAAGTCCGCAAGCGCTGACCTCATATCCAGTAACCACTGGTGATCAAAGTGCACAGGCCTCGCGGTTCTCCGTGAGGCCTGTTCTTGCGGTACGCCGGGCATGTGCCCGTTCTCGGAGGTGAAAGTCCTCTACGGTTCAGGGACGACGGACCATTATGCAAAGGCAAGGCCGTCTCCGCGAGGAGGGGTCCAGAGGAAGCCGCAGCCGCAGCACCGGGTGCCCGTCGCGCGGCAGACGAACAGAAACCGGATAACGGGCTCCTCAAGCATCGCCAGCAGCCTCGTGCTCATCTATACCAACAAAATGCGATCTCACTTAGCTATGGGTCAGGGTGGTTAGCCACAGTTCTTATCGGAATGAGGCACCAACCTCAACGCCCAACGGCACCTACCCGCACCATCAGGCCGCTTCAGCGGTCTTTCCCAATAAGTCAGCCCGGTCGTTCACGGCCGTGCGTCGACCACGGAATCGCACTGGCCATTTGGGATTCGTGCGCAGCAGAATTCCGAAGTACTTAGTGATCGGCCATTTTGTTGGTACAGATGGCCTCGTGCTGCGTTCGATCATGGCAACCGTCACACCAACGGAACCCGTCCCCGCACTGATCCGCGTTCGCAACCGCCTACGGGTCAAGATAGGGCGGTTCGTCCCCGGTCGCTCCCAAGACTCATCTGCTTTTCATCGGACAGAACCCGCTCCTCGCACGCATGGCTATCGCGAGCCCTGAGCAGCACCCCGATGCACACTCGCATCCACCGACCGTGAGGATGAATCTCAGATGGCCAGCACCACTAACGGCGCCAGATTACCCAGCGGTCGGTGGTGGTGTCCCCCCCACCCTTGTTTCCGAGACTGAAAGCACAGCAACAGTCGCACTGCTCCAGGCGTAGGCACCCCGAGCGGCCTAAGGGTGCCTGTGATACCACTACTAAGCCGCGCCTCGCGCCTCGAATGGCCCGTTCGCCCGCATTGCCGTTTCGGCGGGTCGACCCGCGCGCAACCCTTCCCAGCCTGGTTAAGGAAGCACTCGATGGCGGAACCGCACAACCTCTTCGGAACCCTACAGACGTTCACCTACGGCGACGGCAAGTCCGGTCGCTATTACTCACTTCCCGAGCTGGAAAAGCAGGGCATCGCCCCTGTCTCTCGCCTGCCGATCAGCATCCGCATCGTGCTGGAGTCGGTGCTCCGCAATGTGGACGAGCAGCGCGTTTCGCAAGATGACGTTACAACGCTCTCCCAGTGGAAGGCGGTCGAAGCGAACCGCACCTATGAGATCCCGTTCGTGGTCGCGCGGGTGGTGCTGCAGGACTTCACCGGCGTCCCGCTGCTGGTGGACCTCGCTGCGATGCGCTCCGCCGTGGCGCGAGCGGGCAAGGACCCCGGCATTATCGAGCCCCTCGTCCCGGTGGATCTGGTGGTGGATCACTCCGTGCAGGTGGATTACGCGATGGTTCCGAACGCCCTTGAGCTCAACATGGAGATCGAGTTCAAACGCAACCGGGAGCGATACGAATTCCTGAAATGGGGCATGCAGGCGTTCAACGGCTTCAACGTGGTGCCCCCTGGCATCGGCATTGTCCATCAGGTGAACCTGGAGTACCTGGCGAAGGGCGTGCTTGAACAGGACGGCGTCTTCTACCCGGACACCCTCGTCGGCACGGACTCCCACACCACCATGATCAACGGCCTCGGGGTGGTTGGCTGGGGCGTCGGTGGGATTGAGGCCGAGGCGGGCATGCTCGGCCAGCCGATCTACTTCCTCACCCCGGACGTAGTGGGTGTGCGCCTCACCGGCGAGCTGCGGCCCGGCGTGACTGCCACCGACCTGGTCCTCCACATCACCCAGATGCTTCGGCGCGTGGGCGTGGTCGGCAAGTTCGTCGAGTTCCACGGACCGGGCGCGGTTTCTCTGAGCCTGACGGACCGGGCCACCATCGCCAACATGGCACCGGAATACGGCGCCACGATGGGCTTCTTCCCGGTGGATGAGCGGTCGTGCGAGTACCTGCTCAACACAGGCCGCAGCGAGGAGCAGGTAGACGCGGTCCGGCAGTACTTCACGGCCCAGGGGCTGTTCGGCATCCCGGACGGCGAAGGGATCGACTACAGCCAGGTGCTCCACCTCGACCTCGCCGAGGTGCGCCCCAGCGTGGCCGGTCCGAAGCGTCCGCAGGACCGTATCGACCTGCCCGAGGTGAAGTCCAAGTTCCAGGAGCTCCTGCTCGCGCCGGTGAAGGAGAGCGGCTACGGACTCGACGCTCCCGATCTTGCGCGGCGCGTCCCCGTGACCACGGGCAGCACCACCGGATTCGAATTGCCCGTCGTAGGTGGTGGCAGTCAGACTCCCGAATCGGTGCCTGCCAGTGTCTCGTTTGACACCAGCGAGCGCAACACCAACCCGACTACCGAAATCGAGATGATGCAAAACCGGCCCACGCCGGACCGCGTTGAAAAGAGCCTGGAGAGCGAGTTCCCGCGCGGGCAGTTCAACCTGGGCCACGGCGATGTCGTCATTGCCGCGATCACCTCTTGCACCAACACTTCCAATCCCAGCGTCATGCTCGGTGCCGGCCTGCTGGCGAAGAAGGCAGTAGAGCGCGGCCTCACCATCCGCCCTGCGGTCAAGGCAAGCTTGGGACCCGGTTCCCGCGTGGTCACGGAGTACCTGAAGAAGACGGGGCTCCAGCCTTACCTCGATAAGCAAGGGTTCACGACAGTCGGCTACGGCTGCACCACCTGCATCGGCAACTCCGGCCCGCTCGATCCGAGCCTTGAGGACGCCATCAACAGCAATGACCTGGTCGTAGCCAGCGTCCTCTCCGGCAACCGGAACTTCGAGGCGCGCGTCCACCAGGCGATCAAGGCGAACTTCCTGATGAGTCCGCCGCTGGTGGTCGCCTTCGCGCTGGCGGGGACGGTCGACATCGACCTCACCTGCGAGCCGCTGGGGCAGGACAGCGATGGGAACCCCGTCCTCCTCAAAGAGATCTGGCCGACCACGGAAGAGATCGCGGAGCACCTTGGCGCGGCCACCGATCCGGAGACCTACCGCGCGCTCTACAGCGACTTCACTAGTCAGAACCCGCTCTGGAACGCCATCGCGGGCAGCACCGGCCAGGTGTATGACTGGGACGAAGGCTCCACCTACATTCAGGAGCCGCCCTTCTTCGACCGGTTCAGCATGGAGCCGGAGCCCGTGAAGCCGATCAAAGGAGCGCGCGCACTGGCGATCTTCGGCGGGTCGGTCACCACGGACCACATCAGCCCGGCCGGCGCGATCAAGACGGCCTCGCCCGCCGGCCAGTACCTCTGCGAGCATGGGGTGGAGCCGCGCAACTTCAACAGCTACGGCTCCCGGCGCGGCAACGACCGCGTGATGACGCGCGGCACCTTCGCTAATGTGCGGATCAAGAACCTCATGGTTCCCGGCGTTGAAGGCGGTGTCACCCTTTACCAGCCCACCGGCGAGCAGACCTCGATCTACGACGCATCCATGCGGTACCAGTCAGCGTCCGTGCCACTGATCATTCTTGCGGGACAGGAGTATGGCACCGGCAGCTCCCGAGACTGGGCCGCCAAGGGCACCCGGTTACTGGGCGTCCGCGCAGTGGTGGCGCAGAGCTACGAGCGAATCCACCGGAGCAACCTGGTCGGGATGGGGGTTCTTCCGCTCCAGTTCAAGGCGGGGGTCAGCGCACAGACACTGGAGCTGGACGGCACGGAGACCTTCGATCTAACGGGGCTGGAAAGCGGGGAGATCAAGCCGCAGCAGGAGGTCACCCTGGTCATCCACCGCAAGGACGGCACTTCCGCGGAAGAGCCGGTCATCCTCCGCATCGACACCCCCATCGAGGTGCAGTACTACCAGCACGGAGGCATTCTCCCCTTCGTGCTCCGGCAGCTCATCTCCCAGGCAGGATAATCCGGCCGGCGACTGAGGGAATTGGCGGGCCGGGGAGTTGCCATCTCCCCGGCCCGCTTTCATCATGGGACCATGCAACTAAGCCGCCTCGACGTGATGGGTTACAAGTCGCTCCAGGACGTGGAGCTAGAGTTGCGTCCCTTGAACGTGCTAATCGGCGCGAACGGGGCCGGAAAGAGCAATTTGATCAGCCTCTTCCAGCTCTTGGGCGAGATGTCCGCCGGTCGATTCCAACTGGCTGTGCAAAAAGCCGGAGGTTCGGAAGCTCTCCTGTATCGCGGCCGGCAAACCACTTCCGAGATAATTGTTCAGTTTATGTTTGGTGCCAGGAGATACTCTGCTGTATGGCAGCCAACTCCAGGAGAGAGCCTGGTCTTCTCGATGGAGTTCTTCAACTTCCGTGGAAACCAAGACGATCCGGCCCTTGACTGGCTTGGAAGTGGCCACCTAGAAACAAGACTCCGTAGTGACGGTGATGCCCTTTCGGCACAGTCGGAACTCTTCCGGAGCGTCATTCGTGCTTTGAGCGGCTTGAGGGTGTATCACTTTCACGACACCAGTTCGTCTGCCAAAGTGCGCTTGGGCGGACGGTTCAATGACGTGGCTTACCTGCGTCCAGACGCAGCCAACTTGGCCGCCTTCCTGCGGGAGATGCGCCAGACGCAGTGGCCCTACTACGACCGCATCATTCGCCACGTTCGCGCCGTCGCTCCCTTCTTCGACGACTTTGTCCTGGAGCCGCTCAGAAGCCAGCCGGATTTGCTGCGCCTGGAATGGCGAGAGATCGGTTCGGATTACCCGCTGCTGCCCCATCAGCTTTCAGATGGGACGCTGCGCTTCATCTGTCTGGCGACCGTCCTGCTGCAGCCTGATCCGCCGTCCGTAATTGTCATCGACGAGCCGGAGCTTGGCCTGCATCCCGCCGCGCTCTCATCGCTTGCCGCGTTGCTCAAGGGAGCGAGTGAGCGGACCCAGGTGCTGGTTACAACTCAGTCCGTCCGATTGGTGGACGAGTTCGAACCCGAAGACCTGATCATCGCTGAGCGGCGGCAGCCGCTGGTTCCTGACCCCGCCGCACCGACCACCCTGCGACGACTCGATCGTGAGCAGCTTCAGTCGTGGCTTGAGGACTATTCGCTGGGTGAGCTGTGGCAGAAGAATGTCCTCGGGGGTAGGCCGTAGCCATGGTCCGGCTGCACATCCTGACCGAAGGTCCTACGGAGGAGGGCTTCGTCAAAGGCGTCCTTGCCGGGCACCTTGCTCCACACAACGTTTTCGTCTTCCCACGGTCCATCGAGACCCGTGAACCCAAGGTCCGATACACGCCGCATGGACCTCGTGTCATCCCAGGGGCACGCGGCGGCGGCCGCTCCTACGACCTCGTCCGTAAGGACCTGATCCGGTGGTTCGTTGAAGTCGTGGACCCGCAAGCACGCTTCACGTCTATGATCGATCTATACTCCCTGCCGAAGGGTTTTCCCGGGTCGGAACAGTTGCAAGGTACGCCGGATCCCTATCGAAAGGCGGAGATCGTAGAGAAGGCGCTTGCGGATGACCTGGGCGACTACCGGTTCATCCCCTACGTTCAACTTCATGAGTTCGAGGCACTGATCCTGGCCGCTCCGCGGCATCTCGACTGGCAGTATCTGGAACACGATGCGGCGCTTGCGGCACTCGAGGCGGAAGTCGCCGGTCAGGAACCGGAGCGGATCAACGACGGCGAGCACACTGCACCCTCGAAGCGGATCATCAAGCACCTGGCTGGGTACGCCTACGAGAAGACGCAGGTCGGTCCGCTGGTGGTCCAACGCATTGTCGAGGAGATCGGGATGGCGGGACTTACTGCCCGGTGCCCCCACTTCGGGCAGTGGATACGGCAACTGGAGTCGCTCAGCACCGGCTGAAGCCCCTCAGCCTCGCTGATAGGGAAGCGCGAGGGCCGCAGGCGCAGTGGTGCGCCCAGACCGAAGCACCAGCGCGACCAGCGTGGCGAGATACGGGAGCGCCAGCAGGATCACCTCCTCCGGCCGGCCGCGTCCCTGCGTGCCGAGGACGGTGGCGACTCCCCAGGCGAGGCTGAAGACGGCGGCCCCTCCCAGCACGCCCCAGGGACTCCACCGTCCGAAGATCACCAACGCCAGCGCAATGAACCCCTTGCCAGCGGTCATGTTGTCCGCGAAGGTGACCACGTGCCCGATGGAGAGGAAGACCCCCGCCATCCCCGCCATGGCAGCCCCCACCAGCACAGCGAGAAGACGGAGTCCGTGGACGTTCAGCCCCGCAGTCTCCGCCGCCTGGGGCAGCTCCCCCACCGCCCGCAACTGAAGCCCGAACCGCGTGCGCTGCAGCACCCAGGCCGAGAGAGGCACCAGGACGAAGGCCAGGTAGACCAGCAGGTTGGCGTTGAAGAGGGTCGGGCCGAGGGCGGGCAGCTTGGAGAGGAGCGGCACCGGCCAGTCCGGCAGCTTGACGCCCTCCAGCCGACGGCCCTCCCCTACCAACCGAAGGGTAATCGTGCCGAACGCCGCGCCGGTGACCCCCAGGGCCAGCAGGTTGACGGCGGTCCCGGCAACCACCTGGTTCACGCCCCGATAGATCGCCAGGAGGCCGAAGATGGCACCCAGCGCCATCGCGGCCAGCAGCCCCGCACCCATTCCCACCCACGGCGACCCGGTAGCGTGGGAAGCGACAACGGCGGCCAGCGCGGACACCAGCATCATCCCCTCGACCCCGATGTTCAGCACCCCGGCCCGCTCCGCGATGCACTCCCCCACTCCAGCCAGCAGAAGCGGCACCGCGAAGGCTACGGCGGATGAGGCCAGCGTCCCCTCCCAATTCTGAGGCAGGACCGCCGCCCAGGAATGAATCACCAGCAAGGAAAGGGTTGAGGAGTGCATGAGGCAAGCCAGCGGCTGCCGAATTATATCCGGCGGTCAGCCACTGCTTCCCTCTCGCACCCCTATACCCCCTGTGGGTGGGCACCGGCTTGGCTTCATTCCACCATTCCTGGTGGTCCTCAGACCGCCGACGCTTTCGCCGGGAAGCTACGAGCAGGCTTGGTGCAAGCCGAGTAGCAACCGATAATGGGATGGGATTGCCCTTCGCCGTGGCTGTTTGCGACCGATCGCGCAACCTCGCCGACTGATCACCGTTCTCTTACCGGTCTCCGCGTTGGGCGCGGGGTTCTCCGTGCGTGTGGAGCGCTCATTGATGTCCAACCCCTCCCCCGTGTCTCGCCCCTCTACTTCTCGGCACCAGCCGCTCTTGCGCGCGCTGCTCTGGGGGCTGCCGCTCGGGCTGATCCCGCTCGCCTCCCTTGCCCCGTCCCTCCCGGCTCACGCACAGGCAGGCCCCAACGCACCCTTCGTCACGCCGGAAGGCAAGCCGGTGGGCGCGACCGAGCTGGCGGCGAAGCTGGATGCGATTGAGAAGACCCTCGACACGCGGCGGCAGGCGCTCAACGTCCCCGGCGCCTCGCTGGTAATCGTCAAGAACGACACGGTGATCTACCTCAAGGGCCTCGGGCTGCGGGACCACGGCCGCAAGCTGGCCGTGACGCCGGACACGCTTTTCGCCATCGGCTCCACCACCAAGGCGTTCACCGCCACCACCGTCCTGATGAGCCAGCAGGACGGCAAGCTGCGCCTCTCCGACTCGCCGCGCAAGTTCCTGGACCACTTCAAGCTGCGCGACGCCGAGACCGAGGCGAAGATCACCCTGGAAGATCTCCTCTCCCATCGCTCCGGCCTGGACCGGACGGACCTCTGCTGGATCAGCGGCAAGCTGGACCGGCGGCAAATCCTCAAGGCCGTCGCGACCGCCAAGCCGACCGCCAAGCTGGGAGAGAAGTTCCAGTACCAGAACCCGATGTACCTGGCGGCGGGCCTCTGCGTGGGCGAGGTGCAGGACGGTGATTGGGAAGACGTGCTGGAGCGCCGCATCTTCCGGCCGCTTCGGATGGTCCGCAGCAACACCTCGGCGCAGGTCACCCTGAAGGATGCGGACCACGCCCTCGGCTACACCTACAAGGCGGAGGCGAAGGAGACGGTCCACCTCCCGATGCGGGACATCCGGGAAATCGGGCCCGCCGGTTCCATCAACTCCAGCGCGCGCGACATGGGCCAGTGGCTGCGCTTCCTCGTCAACCGGGGCAACTTCCAGGGGCAGCAGCTTCTGACGGAACCGAACTTCGCGCAGTTGGGCGTCAAGCGGATCAACGTGAACCCGGGCGGGAGCGTCGGCTACGGCCTGGGCTGGTTCCTCCGCACATGGAACGGACACCCGGTCTGGGAGCATGGAGGCAACATCGACGGGTTCACCGCGCAGGTGGCTGTGATGCCGGACCAGCGGCTCGGCTTCGCGCTGCTGACCAACGCCAACGCGACCTCGCTGGGGGCGGAAGCGATGCCGGTGATCTGGAAGCACCTGGTCGGCGAGCCGGTGATTACCGCTCCCCCAACGCCCATCGGCCCGGTGCCCACCGGCCCGGCCCTCAATCCGCAGCAGGAGGTGGGAAGCTACCTGCTGACCCAGGCGAACCTCACGCTTGAGGTGCTGATGCAGGACGGCAAGCTGGTGCTGAAGCAGCCCGGCGTGCCGCTGATGACGCTGGAGCCGATAGGGGGCCGCCGTTACCGTGTGAGCGCGCCCGCGCCTCCCGGCACCGAAGTGACCTTCCGGCCCAGCGCAGAGAAGGCGGACGTGCCGGAGATGGCGCTGCTCCAGGGAGGCAGCACCCTCATCCTGAAGCGCGCCGGTACAGCGGCCGAGCCGGTCAAGGCCCCCATCACGGTGGATGAGCTGATGGCGAAGGTGGTCCAGGCCTCCGGCGGTGAGGCGAACCTGCGCAAGCACCGGGTCCGGCAGCACGTCGCCACCCTCGACCTGGAGAACCAGGGCGTCACGGGCGAGGCGGTGCAGACCTTCCGCGCTCCCAACAGCTACGCGATGCAGATCACGATGAAGGCGGGCGGCGAGAAGATCCTCTCGATCCGCGAGTACTTCGACGGGAAGAACGGCGGGGAGGAGACGACCTTTACCCTTACCGAGACGAAGAGCCCCACGGAGCTTGCCGCCGCCCGCATCGAGGGCAACTTCGCCGCCGATGCGGACTGGAAGACCCTCTACAAGACGGTGACCCTCAAGAAGATGGACCGGGTGGGTGACGACGAAGTCTACGTGGTCGAGAAGACCCCGGAGACGGGACCCGCCATCACGGACTACGTCTCAACCCGCAGTTGGATGGTGGTGAAGCGCACCAAGGGAGCGGTCTCCGAGACCTTCAGTGACTTCCACACGGTGGACGGAGTCGTTCTCCCCTACCGAACGGAGGTGTTCCAGCCGGGCCAGGGAAAAACGGTGATCACCACCCGCGAGGTCAAGTTCAACGTGAAGGTGCCGGAAAAGCTCTTCCAGCCCACCCCGGTGAAGAAGGGTCGCGCTGAGCGTGGGCGCCGGGGATAGAGTTCCACTGTCCCTCCGCGAATACTCGACGCCATGCAACCTCGGCCCGCGACGGTACTCCCGCCGCTCCTTCCCCTATCCGCTCCCCTATCCGCTCCCCGGTGGCTCGTCCTCTTCTGCATTGTCTTGTTGGTCGTTCCCGCGCTCGTGATGCGGCCCACACGCAGCCGGGTCCCGTTCGACCCCTCGCCGCTGATCCGCTTGCGTGAGGCCCGTCCAGAGTATGTGTTCCTGGGGGATTCAATGCTGGATTCCCGTCTTGATGGCCCCTATCTGAGTCAGTTGCTCGGTGGGCGGCCCGTCTCCGTCATCGCCCCTGGCGGGAGCGCCACCGCGCGCTGGTACCTGGCGCTCAAGAACTATGTGATCCCCAGCGGTGCCCGGCCGCGCGTGGTGTTCCTCTTCTTTCGTGATCGCTACTTCAGCCTGCCCCGGTTCCGCGCCGCGGGGCGGTACCGGTCGGAGTTGGAAGCTTCCATGCTAGCCGAGGAGCCGGTGGTCCGGCGCCTGCTCGACGACCCCGCCGGTTCTGGCTCGACATTGCGGGACCTGGCGGAGCGCGCCTACCCGGTCCTGGGACACCGCGGTAGCGTCCGCGAAGAACTCCACAAGCTCGCCGCCCAACTGGCAAGCTCACACACGGAGCGGGACGCGCTGATCGACCGGGCCAATGCGCGCTTTGCCGTCCGCCACCTTCGCCCGGACCTCGCTAGCGAGCTGGTACTCGAGGAGAAGGAGCAGACAACCCCGTTCAGCGCCGACCCCAGCGCATCGTTCCTGCCCCACATTCTTGAGGAGGCCAATCGTCACGGGCTGCGCCTCTGCCTGGTGCGGGTGAAGCGCCGACCCGATGCGGGAAACGCGCGCCGCCAGGACCCGGATCTTCGTCGCTACGTCGCATCGCTCAAGGCATTCGTGGAGAGCAGCGACCACCTCTTTCATGACGAAACCGACGATCCCGCGCTAGGGCTCCAGATGTATCGGGATGGCGATCACCTACGGGAAGACGCCCGCCGCACCTACACGGCGCACTTCCATGGCAAGCTGGGCACGCTCTTTCAGTGATCTTCCACAGCCTGGACTACCTGGTCTTCCTTGCGGCGGTCTTCACCGCCTACTGGCTGCTCCCCCGCCGGTGGCAGAACGTGCTGCTTCTGGCGGTCAGCTACACCTTCTACGGGTACGTCCACCTCTGGTACCTCGTCCCCCTCATCGGCGCAACGCTCCTCGATTACTTGTGCGGTCGCGGGATCACGGAGGTGCCACGCTGGCGGAAGGCGCTCCTGTTCCTTAGCGTTGGGACCAACCTCGCCCTGCTGGGGACCTTCAAGTACCACGGCTTCTTTGTTGAGAATTCCGGCGCGCTCCTGGAGGCGGTCGGCCTGCCCAGCTTCCGGCCCGCGCTCGCGCTCGCCCTGCCCGTGGGAATCTCCTTCTACACGTTCCAGAGCCTCGGATACATCTTCGACGTCTATCGAGGCAAGGTCGCGGCGCGGCGGAATCTGCTCGACTACGCGCTCTTCGTGACGTTCTTCCCGCAACTGGTGGCCGGGCCGCTGGAGCGCGCCGAACACATGCTCCCGCAGGTGGAGGCGCCGCGGGTGTTCCAGGCCGACCGAGTCGCCACCGGCGCGGTGCTGATGCTGTGGGGGTTCTTCAAGAAGCTGGTCATCGCGGACAACGTGGCTGTGATCTCCGATAAGGTCTTCGCGCTGGGGCAGCCCGAATTCCCCGTGCTCTGGGCGGGCGTCTTCGCCTTCTCCATCCAGATCTATGCGGACTTTTCCGGCTACACGGACATTGCCCGAGGATCGGCGAGGCTGCTTGGGTTCGACCTGGTGCAGAACTTCAACCACCCGTACCTCTCCCGCTCCCCCTCCGAGTTCTGGCGCCGCTGGCACATCTCGCTCTCGACCTGGTTCCGCGACTACGTGTACATCCCTCTTGGCGGGTCCCGGGTGCCGCCTGCCCGCGTCGCCTTCAACACGGTGCTCACTTTCCTCCTCAGCGGGTTGTGGCACGGCGCCAGTTGGAACTTCGTCCTCTGGGGGCTCTACTGGGGAGTGTGGATCATACTGGAGCGATCCGCCGCTCAAAGTCCGCTACGGAAGTGGCGGCTGCCTGGAGCAATCAAGGTTGCCGGGATGTTCTTGGTCGCGGGCTTCGGGTGGCTCCTCTTCCGGGAGCGCAATCTCACCTACCTGGGAAATGCCCTTTCGCTCTCGCCGCTCGGGTCAACGCTGGAGGCGTGGCAGGTGGCCGGGTACCTCAGCCTCGTAGTGCTCATCTACTCACTGCCGCTCTGGCTCCACGCACTCCATGACTCGCTGGCTCTCCGGCGGACCCACGCTGAGAAGCCCCTGCGGCCCGGGGTACTCTGGCTCGTACGAACCGCTCTGGCCGTTGTGCTGTTCCTGGGCGTCCTCGTGCTGGGGAGCGAGGTAGCGTCGGAGTTCATCTACTTCCAGTTCTAGCAGTCGCCCATCACGCGTCCCCTGGCTCGCGGGTGTGTCAGTCGCGTTCCCCTCATCTATGGCAACTCCGCCGCGTCCGCTCCTACCGGGAGCCCGGCTCTCGCGTAGGGGGGTGCGGCGAGGTGCCCGGCTGCGGGCCATAGGGCACCGGCACGAACTCCACGCTGGGGCGGCGCATCCCCTGCTGCGGGTAGAGCGCCATCAGCTCGTACACCTCGGTGGGCATGTCCGTGGAGACCGGCAGCCCCATGCCGCGCGCCTGCTCCACGCTGATGGGGTAGTCGTGCGTCCAGTACCCTTGGGTCAGCGCATCGGCGAGCACCGCTGCCCGTTCCGGTTCCATGCGGCCCTCCAGCAGCCCCAGCACCGTCTCCTTCACCTGGCGCAGCGCCTTCTCCGCGAGGTCGGCCAGGATTAGGAAGCGATCGTCCCGGTTGGGGTTGGGCCGCTCCATGGCCCGCAGGATCGACGCCGCCGGGTACTCCCCGATCTGGGGGTCGACCGGCCCCAGAACGGCGTTGGCGTCCATCACCACCTCCGTCGCGGCCAGCGCGATCAGGGTCCCGCCGGACATCGCGTAGTGGGGGACCAGCACCCGCACTGGCCCCGGATGCTTCCGCAGCGCTTCCGCGATCAGTTCCGCAGCCAAGACCAACCCGCCCGGCGTATGCAGGAGCAGGTCGATGGGCGTCTCCGACGGCGTCATGCGGATGGCGCTCAGCACCGCCTCCGAGTCTTCGATGTCGATGTAGCGCGAGACGGGAATCCCGATCAGGCTCATCGTCTCCTGGCGGTGAATCAGAGTGATGAGCCGACTGCCGCGCTTCTTCTCCAGGTCCAGCAGCCGCTGACGGCGCTGGTACTCCCGGCGCAGTCGCGCGAGGGCGGGAAAAGCGGTGATGGCAATGAGGTAGAGCCAGAGGTAGTCCAGCATGGTGGCAGCGAGAGCTCGGCGAGAGGGAATCCGCGTGAAGCGACGGGGCAAGGAGCCAGGCGGCGGTCCGATGCCAGTAAATCATCGCCCGGCACCCTCGCATCCTCTTTTCAATCAACCTCGCCGTCAGGAAGTGCCGGGTACGCTTGGAAGTCGCCGCAACTCTGCAATCCACACGGAACCCGCCTCCGCGCGCCGGGTCCGGACAGGCAGAAGACAGCGGGCAACGAAGCCCCGTCCCTCACGGCCCCGCCCACTCAAGGGCGATCCGACTACGCAGCGGCCAATGAGCTTGCGCTCAGAGCGTGCAAACAGCGCTTGCTGCCAGAGGGAAGCGCGGAGGATATGATATGCAGACTGCGGCCCAGATTGTGGGAACGTTCCCGACGCTGCCCTTCACCTCACCCGCCAGCGGGCATGGGAGTGGGGCCATCGTGGACCGCAACGGCGCCGGCAGCATCAGCGGGGCCAGCGGGCGCGAGGCGAAGCCGACTTTGGCGGACAACTCCATTACGCAATGGGTGCGTGAAGCGCAGGCGGGCGACCTCGAAGCTTTCGAGCGGTTGTTCAATCACTACCAGCGCGGCATCTATAACGTGATTTACCAGATGGTCCGCAGCGAGTCGGACGCCGCGGACCTGACACAGGACGTGTTTGTGCGGGTGTGGAAGTCGCTCCCGCGGCTGGAGACGCCGGAAGCCTTCACCTCGTGGGTCTACCGGATTGCCACCAACCTGGGGCGGAACTGGATTCGGGACAACACCCGGGTGCGGCATGAGTCGCTGGACCAGCCGTTCGGAGATGAGGAAGATGGCGGTCAACGGGACGTGGCGGACAGCCGGCCCACTCCGGCTGATGAGCTGCAGACGTATACGATGCAGGATGTGGTGAAGCGAGCGATCTCGGGCCTCTCGGCGGATCACCGGTCGGTGGTCACCCTGCACCACATTGAGGGGATGCCGGTTGAGGAGATCGCGCAGGCGATGCACTGCTCCGTGGGGACGGTGAAATCTCGCCTCTCGCGAGCCCGGGACCACCTGCGGCGTAAGCTCGCTGGATTCGTTGAGGGCTAGCTTTCAAGGCCAGTTTGAGAGATCGTTTTGAGGGGATGGCGGGGGCTGTGATGTTGAAGTGCACGAGAGTAATTGAGCTGTTGCCGGACTACTCCGTGGCCCTCCTGGACCACCGGACGGAGGCCGCAGTGGATTCTCACCTTGAGATCTGCGAGGTCTGCCGCCGGGAACTGAAGACGATGGACGCAGCGGTGGCCCTGGTGGCCCAGCACGGGGGCCTGCAGCCGCCGGTTGGACTCTTCAATGCGGTCCGCAACCGGATTGAGGCGGGAGAGGCAGTGCGGGAGCGTCGGCCGTGGTGGTTCTGGTTCAACACCACACCGGCCCGGTCGCTCGCCATGGGAATGGCGGTGCTTGCAATCGCCCTGCCGTTTACGGTGCCGGTCCAGCCCAGCTACCAGCCGATAGAAATCTCCATGCATGGGGATGGGCCAGAAGTGACGTCCAGCGCTCTCGCCAGTTCAATTCGCCAGCACGCCATGAGTGCCGGCGAGGGACCGCTGACGGATCGGGTCGCCTGGGAAGCGATGGCGCTCCTCGCCAATGGCGAGCGTGAGCCCGTTTCGGATGCGGCTGTGGAGAATGGCGGGCGGTCCCAGCGATGATGCGCAGCGCGCCGTGGTTAGTGGCCGCCCTCTGCCTCGCGGTGGGCGGCGGTCTGCTGTACCAGCGCACGCGGCGCGTCGATGCCGGCCCCCTTCCCGCTGAGGAAGTAGTGCGGAGAGCCTGGACCCAGGGACGCCGCGTACCCCTGGAAGGGCAGCAGACAGTCCAGGTCCCGTCCCGCAAGATCCAGGTCGAGGCCAAGGTGCTCCAGTCGGCGGAGGGCAACCTCCGCATCGAGTACCTCACCGGCCGTCTGAAAGGCGTCATTGTCTGGGAGAACGAGGCGCAGACCTACCGGTTCAACCCGGAGACCAAGCGGCTCTCGGTCGCCCGGCGTCGCGGCCCCGGTGCCACGGCAAGCCTGTCCCAGGAAGGGGTCCAGCTCCTCAATAACTACACCGCGCGGCTGGATGGCGAAGCCCCCATCGCGGGCCGCCAGGCGCTGGTGGTGGAATTGCGCTCTCGCCGGGACGCCGCCCACTGGCGCCGCCTCTGGATCGACCCCAAGACCTGGTTCCTGCTCGCCAGCGAGGAGCACCAGGGAACCGATAAGAACCTTCTTCGCAGTTCCCAGTTCACCTCGGTTCATTACCTCACCCCCGGCGAAGCTCCCAGCGAAGCGCAGTTCTCTCCCCCGGCGGACCTCATCCGCCGCTACGCCAGCGCCCGCCGCGGGGATACGTCCTCCCGGTTCTCGCCGGAGCAGCTAGGCAAGCTCGTTGGCTTCCCCATCCGGCAGCCGTCGGCGCTCCCGGCGGGGTACCGGCTGGAGGGGGCCTACCCCACGCCGTGCGCGTGCAAGGTTCCGCACCAGGCCGCCCGCCTCGCCTACACCGATGGCCTCACCGCCCTCACGCTCTTCCAGTGCGGCCACCCACGCTGCCCCAAGAACACCAAGTGCTTTGGCGGCGACCCCCGCGACCAGATGACCGCCTTCCGGCGCCACGGAGCCTACTTCTACCTGATCGTTGGGGACATGCCGCATCTGGAGCTTGAGCGCGTGCTGGATAGCCTCGCAGCCCAGTAACAATTTGCGATTTGCATTTTTCAATTTGCACTTTGTAATCCATCCGTCTCGGCTCGATCTCTGCCTCGCCCAACGGTTCCACCGTCCCGTCGCTACCATAGCCAGCGGCCTCGTGCCGCATTCGATCACGGTGTAGGCTCGGTGGCCCCGCAAAACCCTGCGGATACAGTGACTTACGGTTACGGAAGCCGCCCGGCGGAATGACCATGTCCCAAGGGGGCACGTTTTACCGAAGCTGCTACCGTGATCGAACGCAGCACAAGGCTGCTGGCTATGGTTCTTGGGGCGAATGACCGGTCGAGAAATCGATGATAGACTTTCGTCAAGGTCCACCCGCGCCGCACGGTGAGGGTAGCTGAGCCGCACTCGAAAGAGGGCGGCTCTTGCTTTTTCTCCCCCCTTGGTGAAGCTGGATTTCGTGGAAGCTGCAGGCCGGATGGACGAAACGCACCGCAATGGTGCTTTGGCGGCGCCAACCGAGGCGGAGCCCCCCCATGTCGCGTTGGCCAACCAGCGCACGGGCAACTCCCTCCGCCGCCGGGAGGCCTACCCCATCCGCGTCCCTGCCTTCGAGGGGCCGCTGGATCTGCTCCTCCATCTGATTCGCACGCACAAGCTGGAGATCAGCGACATCCCCATCGCCACGGTGACCGAGCAGTACCTCGGCTACCTCTCCCTGATGGAAGCGCTCGACCTCGACATCGCCGGCGAGTTCCTGGTGATGGCCGCCACCCTGATGGAGATCAAGAGCCGGATGCTCCTTCCCCGGCCCGACCCGCCCATCACCGAGGACGACGGCATCGACCCGCGCCAGGAGCTAGTCGACCGCCTCCTGGAGTACGAGCGGTTCCAGAACGTAGCGGAGCAGCTTCGGGAACTGGCGGCGGAGAACAGCCGGTCGTTCGGGCGAGGGGCCGTGGAGCAGTGGGAGGGCGCCGTCCCGCTCATTGAGCTTCGCCCCGGCGACCTCCTCGCCGCCATCAGACGGTTGACGGAAGTCGAAGACCCGGAGGAGACTGCCCGAAAGAACGCCCCGCTCCGCGTGCGCCGCCAGTCGATCAACCTCAAGCAGCGGATCGCGGAGATCCTGCGCCGCGTCCTGGCCAGTGAGGACCCCGTCCGCTTCAGCAGCCTCGTCACGTTCGCGGGCCGCCGCATCCCGCGCCAGGAAGTCCTGGTGACCTTCCTCGCCGTGCTGGAACTGGTCCGCATGGGCCACGTCACCGGCTGGCAGGAAGGCATCCTCGGCGATATCCTCCTGCTGCCCGGACCCAACGCGCTTCAGGACCTCGCCCCCGCTACCGCCCTAACGACCAGCCCCGCATGAGGCATTGCAGGAACTGCCTTCGGTTGAAAGATGGCTGAAGGGCACTCGGATGCCGCTTGGCCGAGGTTCCGCCCCCCGGCCCCCAATCCTGCAATCCTGGGGGAGAGTGCCGACCCGAAAACGCGTACCGCTCGCCCTGCTCTGTTACGAGCGCAACCGGCCCACTTTCTTACAAGTGGGGTGCCCCCGCGAGGGCATTTCAAGTGGCACCGCGAATTGACCGATCGCTACGCTCGCGATCTCCGTCCAGCCAGACTACGTAGCCTTGCATTCTGATTTTGAATTTTGAATTCCCACCCCCCGCCTGCCGACAAGAGTCCTGAAGAGAGTCGATGTCCGTAACGGTCCCTTTCCACCCCGCCCCAGCCGCCAACGAGCGGGAAGCCCTGCGCCGACTTTATCCGGCGCTGGAGTGCCTGTTGTTCGTCTCGCCGGAGCCGGTCCAGCCCCGGCAGGTCGGCGAAGTGCTAGAACTGGAAGAGGGCACGGCGGCGGCTCTGCTTGAAGATTTCCGCTCCCACTATGTGAATGGAGGCGGTCTCCAGGTTGTCCGGGTGGCGGGTGGCTATCAGTTGCGGACCCGACCCGAGTTTGCTAGTGTGGTCTCAGCATTCCTACGGCCGGCGGCACAGCGTCTCTCAAGACAGGCGCTGGAAACGCTGGCCATTGTTGCCTATGAGCAACCGATCACGCAGCCGGAGATCGACGCCCTTCGCGGCGTGAAGAGCGACGGCGTCCTCAAGACGCTGGTTGAGCGCGAATTGATCCGTGAAGCAGGTAGGAAGGACGCCCCCGGCCGTCCGATCCTCTACCGCACCACCGACTATTTCCTGAAGCACTTTGGTCTACCGGACCTGAGCGAGTTACCGAGCCTGGAGGAGAGTCTTGGCGCCGCAATGCCGCAGAAGCGTGTTCTCCCGATTTAGCAGTACGGCCGAGAATCTGCCGCGCCGTCGGCTGGCTGGGTCCCTGTTCGCGGCCGTGCTGGCCGGTGGGGCGCTCTCCGGCGTGCTCTCGGCCCAGGCCGGCCCCATGCCAGAGGGTCCGTTGGCGACGGTGCAGCCCGCGCCGGAGGTGAGGAATGCCCAGGGCGCGCCTGTCCTCTCTCCGTCCGGCCTCCCGGAAGTTCCGCCTACCCTCCTTCCACCTTCCGCCTTTCCAGGCGCCCGCGCCGTGACCCCTGCCGGCGCCGCGCTGCCTGGCCCCGGCGGATTGATCACCCCGCCCTTCCAGCCGGACTTGCCGACGCTCCCCGCGCCGCTGGTGAAGGCCGCTTCCGTCGTCCTGGTGGATGCGCGGACTGGCACCATCCTTTACGAGAAGAACGCGCGCGTGCGGCGTCCTATCGCTTCCACCACCAAGATCATGACCGCCACGCTCCTCATCGAGAGCGGGCGCCTGGACATTGTGGGCACGGAAGACCAGGTCACCTTCAGCCAGCACGCCCGCGCCACGCCCTACGCCAATCTCAACGCCAAGCCCGGTGAGAAGTTCCCGCTCCGAGAGCTCCTCTACGCCATCATGCTCCGCAGCAGCAACGATAGCTGCGTGGCGGTGGCGGAGCATCTGGAAGGCAAGGCGTGGAGGTTCTCCAACCGCATGACCCAGCGCGCCCGGGAACTTGGCGCGCTCGACACCAATTTCGTCACCACCAACGGACTGTACGACGCGAAGCACTACAGCACGGCACACGATCTCGCCGTGATGACCCGGCATGCCATTCAGTACCCGCTCTTCAACGAAGTGGCGAGCACGCCAGAGCGGATCATCCAGCGCTCCATCAACTGGAAAGACAACCTGATCCGGAACCACAACAAGTTCCTGTTCAAGTACGCCGGCGGCGATGGGATCAAGACCGGCTACGTGCGCCAATCCGGGAAGTGCCTGGTAGCCTCCGCCACGCGACCGGATGGCGGGCAGCCGTGGCGGCTGATCACCGTGGTGCTCAACAGTCCGGACACCTACGGGGACAGCCAGCGCCTCCAGGATTGGGGCCGCAAGTACTTCCAGCCCATCGCCTTCGCGCGAAAAGGCGAGCCGCTGGGGGTTGCGCAGGTTCGGAACGGGGTACTCCCAAACGTGCCGGTAATGGCCGGCGGCGATATGATGGCGATTGTCCGTCGCGGAACTGGGAACGATTCCCTGGAGATCCGCAGCGAGCGGGTGGTCCGCATCTCCGGCAGCGTTGAGGCGCCCGTCCGAGCAGAGCAGGCGGCGGGCACCGTGACCGGCCTGGTGAATGGACATCCCGTGGCCGAAGTGCCGGTGGTGGCTGTCAGCCCCGTTCCTGCGGTCTGGACAGCCAGCCTGGCATCGATGTTCCCGTCCTCGCCCTGGTGGCTAGCGGTCTCGCTTCTACTGACGGCGGTATTCCTGGGACCCCGATATGCTCGAGCGTTTACAAAAGGTGCTTTCCGCCGCCGGCGTCGCCTCCCGGCGCGAAGCGGAACAACTCATTTCGCAGGGGAAAGTCGCCGTTAATGGCGAAATCGTCCGCGACCAGGGCCACAAGGTGGACCGGGAGCGGGATCATATTGCGGTGGAAGGGCGCGGCATCCCTCGGGAGGTTCCGCGCCTTTACCTCGTACTCCACAAGCCCGCCGGCTGCGTCACCACCCGTGACGACCCCCACGCCACCACCACCGTGATGGACGTGGTCCTTCCAATCCTCCAGGATCGGATGGGCAAGGATAACCCGGCGCTGAACGGCCTTCATCCGGTCGGTCGGCTGGACGCGCAGACCGAGGGCCTGCTGCTGCTCACCAACGACGGCGAGTTCACCCACGCCATCACCCATCCCAGCCATCAGGTGCCGAAGCTCTACAAGGCGGAGGTGCGTGGATTGCTCACCGCCGAAGCCAAGGATAAGCTGGAGTCCGGCGTGCCCCTCTTCGGGAAGCGGACGATGCCAGCGCGCGTGCGGAACCTCCGCATCGACCGCGCCAAGCAGGTGAGCGGACTGGAACTGGAGCTGCGCGAGGGCCGGAACCAGCAGGTCCGCCGGATGCTGCAGGCCGTCGGCTTCCCCGTGACGCGCCTGAAGCGGGTCGCCATCGGGCCGGTGACGCTGGAGCGATTGAAGCCGGGACAGTTCCGCTTCCTCACCTCCGCCGAGGTCGCGACGCTCATGAAGATTGCGGAGAACCCCGGCCTCCAGGACGAGCCCAGGCCGACCGCTCCCGCCCCTCCTCGCCCGGAGTCGCGTCGCAACTCCGATCGCAGCGGGGATCGGCGTTCCGTAGTTACATACGGCTACAAACCGCCGGCACGCGAGCCGCGCGAGGCCACCCCTACTGACGGCGAACCCTCCTTCACCCCGCGGCCCGACGGCGGTCGTCCGAGGGGTCCCCGGCCCGACGGCCCCCGGCCTGGCAGCCGTGACCGCAACGCGCCTCCGCCTCGACCCGGCTTCCCCGGCGGACCCTCCCGTGGGCGCGGCACCGACCGACCCGGATACGGAACCCGCCCTGACTTTGCTCCACGTGGCGGCGATCGTCCAGGTTTCGACCGCTCTGGCCCCGATCGTCCGCGTGATGACCGTCCGCGCGATGACCGTCCGCGCGGAGATCGCCCCCGCGGTGATCGCCCGGACGACGGTCGCGGGTATGGTGGCGGGCGCGGTCCTGGCCGCCCAGATGACTTCCGTGGCCCGCGCCCCGGCCGGCCCGAAGGAGGGGACAATCGCTTCGGCTCGCGTCCCCCTTCAGGTGATCGTGGATTTGATCGTGGCGGCCCAGACCGCGGCGACCGTCCTTCCAGTGGCGGCTACGATCGCCCTGACCGTGGCCCCCGACCCGGCGGCCCGCGCGACGACTCCCGCCCAGGAGGCTTCCAGGGCCGCAATCCCCGCGAGGGTGGTCGCGACGCGGGTCCAAGAGGCGGCGATCCTCGCGGCGACCAGCGTCCGCGCGATGACCGGCCGCGCGATGACCGGCCGCGCGAAGGCCGTCCGGATACCAGGGAAGGCTTCCGAGGTGGTTTCGGTGGTGGCCGACCGCAAGGCTCGCGCCCCGAAGGCGGTGACTTCCGTGGAGGCGCTGGCGGTGGCCGTGGCTACGGCGGTCCCAGCCGCCCCGGCGGTGACCGTGGCTACGGCGGTCCCAGCCGCCCCGGCGGCGACCGTCCGAGGGGCGAACGTCCCGGCGGCGACCGCTCAGGTGGAAGAGGTCCTAACCCAGGTGGCCCAAGAGGCGGCGATCGCCCCTCCGGCCCCCGTGATCGCGGACCACGCGGCGACCGCTAGCATCCAGGGGAGTTGGAGTTTCACCACACGGGATGGCACCCCAGCGTCATCCCGTGTCTTAGTCCCTCACGATTGCGAGGCTTGCTCTTTCCCTCACCCCAGCCCAAGCACGCTCCGCCAACCTTCAGCCTGCGTCCCCCATAAGATGCGAAGCCTTGCATTCTGAATTCTGCATTCTGAATTCTACAACCGCACCGCCACCTGGCTCAGCGCCACCGCCGCCGCGATCACCAGCATCACCATCACCAGCAACTCGCCCACGGCCTTCCACCGTGACGCTTGCTTCGGCGGCGTTCGGGGGGCGTTCATCGCGGCGAGATAGGCGCTGAGGTCGGCCGCGCTGGACTGGGTTGCGTCCGAAGCCTCACCGTTCGTCGGTGCCACCGCTTCGGCGGCGCTTGGGCCAACGCCCGGCTGTGGCGGTGCAGGAATCGCAACGGTATGCTCTTCCGCTGGTGCCAGGCGACGCAATGCTTCCAGCGATAGCGCGTGCCGGGGCTCGTGAAGGGTAGCCTGCCGGTAGGCGTCTCGCGCGGCCGGAACCTCCCCCACCTGCTCCAGGGCTCGACCCAGGTTGTAATGGATGGCCGCGGACCTGGGAGCGAGGGACGCCGCACGCCCGAGGATTTCCACTGAACGGCGACCCTCGCCATTCGCTCCGAGTGCTACGCCCAGGTAGCCGTGGGCTTCGGCATCCTGCGGAGAGCAGCGCACCAGTTCCTCGAGCTGCGGAATCGCCTCAGGGAGATTCCCGCCACGGAGAGCCGCGAGGGCGGATGCACGAAGACTCTCGGGTTCCAGGGCATGGTCTTTTTCGAGAAGCGTCGGCATGGTCGTACCAGTGTGCCTCGCGGAGCTGCGGCGGCAAACGCTACTTCACCAACTGTGGGCGAGTTCCTTCAAGCCGGAAGGAACGGTTCATTGTTCAAGAAGGGACCGGCCGCCTCGGCAGCCAAAGGCAAAGGGTGGCTTCCAGGTTGCTCGGACGCCGCAACCATGCACGCTGCCGTTCCGGAACGGCAATTCATCCGGCGGACGCGCCGCGCCGCGCCGCGATGCGGGGAAGCTCCCCGAACGACGGAATACTGATGGACCCTACAACCGACCGAGACATCCTAGCCGCACCGGAGCACTTCGACCACTATTGTCGGCAGGTTGAATCAGCAATCGCTGAGCGGGGACGCGCGAGAACGGAGTTCATCAAGGTGAGCATCGACCGTCTCCGTACACTGCTTCGTTCCGCAGAAGCGCTGGGCGACGCGGACCTTGTTGCCGAGCTGGGCGGACACATCCGTGGCGCGGAGGGGCAGCTTGCCGCCCTCAAGTCTGCCCTCTCGGGTGCCGATGCCTGACCGCATCGCCCTTGTCTGTATCCTCACCGCGCCATTCTCCAGGAGCCGCTAGTGGAACCCACCGCCGCCAGCCACGCGCTGCTCACCGATCCGGCCGAGTTTGAAGCCTACCTCGCGCGCGTCAGCGGTCGACTGCATGATCGCTGGACAGAGCGGTGCGCCTTCCTGGAAGCCGCCGACCGCCGCCTGCAGAACCTCGCCCACCTTTCGGCAACCGTGCGCGATGAGGCGTTGACGGCGGAGTTGGAAGCGCTTCACGAGCGAGCGCGACATGCGCTGGCCACGCTCCGGGACGTGGGTCCTCACGGTGTCTGGCCTACCGCTACACCGTCCGATCCTTCCACGCCGGCTGCTGCCGCAGAAGCCACTGGGACCGCTCCGGAGATCTCGACGCCTGCCCTGGAAACCCTGTCGCCCGCCCCGGAGACGCAAGACCCCATTCCGGAGACCCAGGCGTCCGAACCAGAGTCAAATCCCGTGGCGCCCGTCGATGCCGGCGGGCAGGAGCAGGACTGGCATACCGTGCTCCAGCGCTTTTGGACCGCGCCACCCGGTCCCCCGCCGACGAGTCCCACTGACCCTGTTTCGGGCGGTGACTCATCCCAGGTTCCGTCTCCGGCAGACGCCGAACCTCCGGCTGGCGCAAACCCATTCGCATCCGGCATCCCGGACTTCGCAGCGACTTCCAGCCCTCCCACAGGCAACGGGCAAGCGCACACATCGCCGCCACCCGCATCGCTGCCACCCACTTCTTCTCCAGCGTTCCTCGGCTGGGACCTCGACATCCGTGTCACTCCGGAGACGACTAACCCCGCTCCAGGCACATCGGCATCCGAGCCTGAACTTGCCGGTGTGGCCGAGCCAGCTTCTGGCAATCCGACCCTGCGCCTCTCCATCGCCATTGGAGAACAGCAGAAGGAATGGAGCTTCGATGGGGAAATCGCCGTGATCGGGCGGCGGGACGCGGCGGGGCAGAACCGCCCGGAGCTCGACCTCTGGCCGGACCAGGCCGTTTCCCGCCGCCATGCGCAGATCGCCCGCCGCAACGATCGCTTCTACTTCGTCGACCTCGGCAGCGCTAATGGCACGCAGTTGAATGGGGAGCCGCTGCCTTCCCACGCGGAGCATCCGCTCGCTGAAGGCGATGAGATCACCATTGGAGAGCTGACAACCCTGGTTGTGCTCCCAACGGTGCTCCCGTCTGTGCTCCCGACGGTGCCGACCCGATAGGATTAGGTGCGGCCAGCAGTCCCGCTCATCGCCTTGATCCTCGCCTTGGTCATGTGGCCGCGCCCTCTCACACCGTATGCCATCGCCCCGCGTTATCGTGGTCATGCCCGCCTATCACGCCGCCCGCACCGTCGCGGACGTGGTAGCGGCGATTCCCACGGGCGCTGCGGACCACCTGATCCTCGTCGATGACGCCAGCGGGGATGACACCGTCGGCGTGGCGCGGGGGCTGGGGCTCCATGTCATCGTCCATCCAGAGAACCGGGGCTACGGCGGCAACCAGCAAACCTGCTACCGCGCCGCCCTGGAGGCCGGTGCGGATGTGGTGGTGATGCTCCACCCGGACGGCCAGTACGATCCCCGCCTGGTTCCCGTGGTCACCGCGCCCCTGCTGCGGGGCGAAGCCGACCTCGTCCTCGCCTCCCGCATGACCGATCCGGCAGCGGCTCTGGCGGGAGGGATGCCGCGCTGGAAGTGGTGGGCCAACCGGGCGCTCACCGGCCTCGAGAACTGGGTCCTCGGTCAGCGGCTCTCCGAGTATCACTCCGGCTACCGCGCCTACACGCGCGGGTTTCTGGAGACCGTCCCCTTCGAGCGCAACTCCCCCGGCTTCGTCTTCGACTCCGAGATCATGGTCCAGGCCGTCCACTTCGGCCAGCGGATCGCGGAGGTGCCCGTAGCCACCGTCTACAACGACGAAAGCTCCTCGATCAGCTTCCGTGAAAGCGTCAAGTACGGCTGGCGCACGCTGGTCATCCTGCTGCGGTGGCGGCTCCACCGCGCCGGCCTGCGCCGCGATCCGCTCTTCCTGGCCCCCAGTGTAGGCCCAGCCCGCAGCGAGACCGCCACGGCGCGAGGCCAATAGGGATCGCTACGCCTTAGGCAGCTTAGGCAGGTGCTCACCCACCAGCTCACGTGGCTGTTCCGTCTCTTCCCGGTAGACGCGCACATGCAAGTGCTTGCTCCGTTGGGCATGCTCCAGCGCCTGCATCCGGGCGCTCTCCGCGTCAGGCAGGAGCACCCAGGTCTGTTCACGGCCATCCGGTGTGGTATCGGTGATGCGGAAGCGGATCAAAGACTATCTCCAGGGGTCCCGCCCGGCCCGGCGGTTAGCCCGCAGAGTCTAACCGCTGCGCCGAATGTCCGCCAGCCCGGGATCCATCGCCGCCGCTCGGATGAATGCTCCGAAGGCAGGTATTCCTGACATACTGGTAGAAATGCTTTCCGCATCCGGTGACGCGTTGTCTCCTGCCAATCTGTCGACGATCTGCGCGGTCACCTCGCCTCGAATGCAGTAGCCTTGTGCCGCGTTCGATCACAGTTGCTGTCTCGTCCACAGCGCCACCCATCGAGATCCATAGTCCGGAACCGAATGTCCGGCTAGGCGCTGCGACCATGTGATCGCTGTGATCGAACGCAGCACAAGGCTGCTGGCTATGGTTCGGGGGGCGATTCACCGGTCGGATTCAGCCAGGGGAACGGGAGAGAGGGGCCAACTTCATGACTTCAATGAACCTGCAACCCGATTCGAGCAGAGAGCAATGAGCACCCCGGAGGGCGTGGTTCGTAATCGACTGAAGGCTGTGCGCACACGGTTCGGGCTGAGTCAGCAGGAGCTGGCTGCCAAGGCGGGCGTCACCCGGCAGACGGTCGGCGGCATTGAGGCGAGCCTCTACGCGCCCTCCGCGTCCGTGGCGCTGCGCATGGCAAGGGCGTTGGCCTGCCGGGTGGAGGACCTCTTCTGGCTGGAAGAGACGCTTCCCCCGCTTCAAGCTATTCCGGCCGAAGCCCCGGACTCGGAGCGGGCGAGTCGTTGGACGCTGGGGAAGGTGCGCGACCAGTGGGTGGCCCACCCCCTCACCGGCGACTCGGCCTTCCGCAGCGAAATGGTGCCCGCCGATGCGACCGGCGGATGGGACGGCACCGCTGGAGCGGTCCACCTCACCCCGCTGCAAGATCTTCAAGCCTACGGTGACACCGTTCTCCTGGCCGCCTGCACTCCGGTCCTCTCCCTCTGGGCCAGAGAGGCGGAACGGTGGCAGCCCGGTCTCCGCGTCCACTGGGCCTTCCGGAACAGCACTGCGGCGCTCCACGCGCTGCGGCGAGGGGAGGTCCATGCGGCGGGCATCCACTTCTCGACCGCGACACGCTCCTCGTCCGAGCCCTGCACCGGCAATGAGGAACTGGTCCGGGCGGTGATCCCGGAGATCCCGGTCGCGCTGATCAACCTTGGTATCTGGGACGAAGGGCTCCTGGTGGCGCCCGGTAACCCGCTGCGTATCCGATCCGTAGCCGATCTCCACCGGCCCGGCGTCCGGCTCGTCAACCGCGAGACAGGTGCCGGGGCCAGGCATCTGCTGGAACAAGCGCTCCGTCAGGAACGGGTGACGGAAACCCATCTGGACGGCTGGAGCAACGAGGTGACCACGCACCAGGAGGTGGCGCGGGCGGTGGCCGGGGGCAGCGCCTCCGCCGGTGTCTCCTCAGCGGCGGTGGCGGCGGCCTACGGGCTCGACTTCCTCCCCCTCGCGCAGGTGCGCTACGACCTCGCCATCCCGCGCGATCTCCTGGAGCACCCGCCTGTCCGGAAGCTCCTGAGCACGCTCGACAATCGCTGGGTGCGCTCGCAACTGGCGGTCCTCGGCGGCTACAACACCTCGCGGACGGGGGAGGTGGTCGCGGAGCTTGGCGGAGTGGGGGTGTCATGATCCCTCATGAGGACCCCTTCCGCATCAGGAGCAACCATGCCCCTCGGTATTCGTCGCCGGGTCGGTACTCTCCCCCAGAATTGGGGGCCGGGGGGCCCAGCCACGGAAGGACCCTCCCCTCGCCGCCAAGCGGTTGTGAATCTGGCAGTTACGCACGCGGAGAGCAAAGTTCTCTCACCCACCGAAAGGTCACTGGCATCAGCCGCCGCGCACTTGTCGCTGGCAGTGCCTTTGCGTGGGTGCTGAATTCTCTCAGCCCAACGGAAGCCGCGCCAGAGCCGCTCACCATAGCCGCCGCGTCCGACCTCCAGGGCGCCTTCAATGAGCTGGGTCCGCTCTTCGAGAAGGCCACCGGGACGACGGTGGTCTTCAGCTTCGGTTCGACCGGAAACCTCGCCCGCCAGATCGAGAACGGCGCACCCTTCGACGCCTTCTTCGCCGCCAACGAGTCGTTCGTGGTCGACCTCGAGCGGAAGGGGAGGATCGTCGCTAGCTCGCGTCGGCTCTACGCCCTCGGCGTACTGGTCCTGGCAAGCAGCAGGCGGGCCGGTGTCGAGGTCCGTGACCTCAAGGGGCTCCTCGACCCGCGCGTGAAGCGGGTAGCGCTGGCCAACCCGGACCACGCGCCCTACGGTGCCGCCGCACGCGAGGCGTTGCGAGCCGCAGGCATCTGGGACGCGCTGCAGCCGAAGCTGGTGTTGGCGGAGAACGTGCGGCAGGCCTACCAGTTTGTGGAGAGCGGCAACACGGAAGCGGGGATGCTCGCGCGTTCCATGTCCGCCGGACCGCAACTCTGGCGTCACGCGGTAAGTGCCAGGCTACACGCGCCACTCCGACAGGCCGCCGGGATTGTGAAGGGGAGCCGGCAGGAAGCCGCCGCCAGGGCGTTCCTCGCGAGGGTGCTCAGCAAGGAGGGCCAGGCCCTGCTCCAGCGCCACGGATTCCAGCCGCCCCCGAAGAGCCTCCCGTCAGCTCCAGGGAAGCGGGTCCCGTGACCTGGTTTCCCGTTTATCTCTCCCTGCGCGTGGCCCTGCTGGCGACCCTTCTGGCGTTGGTGGCCGGGCTGCCGCTCGCGTGGCTCCTGGCGAGGAGGAAGGTGCCTCTCTCCGGCCTCCTCAGCTCCCTCCTCCTGCTGCCGATGGTGCTGCCACCCACGGTTTTGGGGTACTATCTGCTGACGATGATCGGTCGGCAGAGCGTGGTCGGCCGGTTCCTGGAAGACCGGCTCGGCTTCACGCTGGTCTTTACGCCCGAAGCCGCCGTGCTCGCCGCCGCCCTCGTCGCGATCCCGCTGCTGGCGCGGGCGGCGCAGGCCGCCTTCGAGGGGGTCGACCGCGACCTGGAGGACGCAGCCCGCGTCTTCGGCGGCTCCGAGTGGACGGTCTTCACCCTGGTCACCCTACCGCTTGCGGGACGGGGGATCGTGGCGGGAACGGTCCTCGCCTTCGCCCGCGCCATGGGGGAGTTCGGTGCGACGCTGATGGTGGCGGGCAACATTCCAGGGCGAACGCAGACCCTCTCCATCGCCATCTACGACGCTGTTCAGGCCGGCAACGACCGCCTCGCGAACGGCCTGGTGCTGGTGATCAGCGTGGTGACCGTGGCGGTGCTGCTCCTCGCCGGAAGGCTGATCCGCACCCACGAGGGATGAGCCAGAAGCCACTGTGCGAGGCATGAACGCGGTTTTGGGCGGCCGGGGATCGGAAAGCATAGCCAGCAGCCTTGCGCTGCGTTCGATCACGGTACCCGGATGGGGTACCTCGTGGACCCCTTGGAGTGAGTCGTTCGGCGAGTCGGTTTCCGTGATCGAAAGCCACCGTATCCCAAGGGTTTTGCGGGTCACCAAGCCTCCACCGTGATCGAACGCGGCACGAGGCCGCTGGCTATGTTTGGGGGCAGCAGTTCGGGTGCGCGGCCGATGGGCGGCCTGGGCAGGGGATATAATCCCACGTCGGCGGGCGACCGCCAGCCACACTCTACCCGATGAGGACGCATCGTCCTCCGTTCCAGGAACCGCAGTGACCGAAACGAAGCGCGAACGTGTGCGGGTGATGTTCGGCCGCGTGGCTCGCGGCTATGACCGTCTGAACAGCATCCTCAGCATGGGCATGCACCACGGTTGGCGGCGGTTCGCCGTGAGCGAATGCGAGTTCCCCGTGGGAGGCCGCGCGCTGGACGTGGCCGTGGGCACCGGTGACTTCGCCATCGAGACGATCAAGCGGGGCGGAACGGCGGTCGGCGTGGACCTGTGCGAGCCGATGCTACGCGAAGGCTTGCCCAAGCTCCGCCGCATGGGGCTGGACCGCCGCATCCGAATGGTGACGGGCGAGGCGGAAGCGCTGCCGGTTCCCTCGGACGCCTTCGACTGCGCCACCATCGGCTTCGGCCTCCGCAACGTGACCGATATTGACGCTACGTTCCGTGAGATGGCGCGAGCCGTGCGGCCCGGCTGCAAGGTGGTGGCGCTGGAGATCTCGAAGCCGCGGAACCCGTTGCTGCGCTCCATTTTCTTCCTCTACTTCTACCAGCTCTCCCCCTGGTTCGCGCGGATGCTGGGCGGCGATCCGCAGGCGTACCAGTACCTGCCGAACTCGCTCAAGATCTTCAAGACGCGCGAGGAGCTCATGGCGTCCATGAAGCAGGCCGGACTCCGGGACGTCCACTTCCATGACCTCTCCGGAGGCATGGTCTGCGTTCACGTAGGTACCAAGGCCCCCTGACGATTCCCCGTCCGGAGTCCGCCAAGATTCCGGCGGAATGGGAGAGAGGGTGAGTGGGAGATGGCTCAGGCCACGATGTCCCCCATCCCCCTACTCTCCCTTTCCACCTGCCAGAAGAAACTTGACACGCTACTTGATAGCGCCTGGCGCTTGTAGGTTGACCTTTCCAGGTGGCGGGTATAGTCCGTCATCCGGGGCGGCCCAGGGCTGCCGCAACGTTGGTAGTGCGCCTGAGGCACTGGCGGCGAGACCCAAGGAGCGGGAAAGTGACTGGTTCGGAACGCGGTAACACGGTGGTGGTACGGCGCATTGCGCGGCGCGTGGATGGCATCCTTGCTGACGCCCGCGACCGGGAGCGCCGCGGGCAGTCGCTCGCGCTCGATATCGACGCCCGCTTCCGGCTGGAAGACACGGGTGCCGTCCAGTTCCAGGTCGCCAGCGCCATCCTTGAGGAGACGGGGGGCCTGGAGCAGGAAGAGGTGGTTGGGGAACTGCTCTCTCTCGGCCTAGCGGCGGTGCTGAGCGGTGCCGCGAAGCTGGCCGGGCAGCGGAGCATCCCGCAGGTGGACCGCCCGGAGCTCTTCCTGGAGACTGAGGACGAGGGTTTGCCCGACTTCGGCTACTTTGCTTGCCGCAGCGGAAGCGGCCTGGAGAGCGCGCGTGTCCTGAACTGACGGGTTAGCGGGCGTTGGTGTTGGGTTCGACCGGGCCGTTCAAGTTGGAGTCTGCGTCGATCAAGGTAGGGCGGACGGCAACGCGAGTTGGGTAGGTTCAAATGATCAGCGACCCGCCACTCACCGATCCCGTCCTTTACGATAAGCCATCAAGTGACCCCAAGCGCCGGGGGCGAGTGGAGGCTTCCTCGCCCGAAATCCCTCAGCCGCATACCGTTCGAGGGTTTCCAGAGCCTCATTCGTTTTGCACTCGCGCAGTTTCTCGGCAACATGCGGCGGTAGCTCCTTCACCTGGACAAGGGCTTCGACCGAAGAATCCGCATTGACGATGCCCTTCTCAAAGTCCGGGTTCCGTGCGCTCAAAGCGAGCCGCAAGCTCTCCACGACGGCGGGCAGGTCGGCGTCGTCTTTCGGAGTCACCGCCGCCAGTGCGGCCAATCCTCGCACCAAGATGTAGTGGTAAGCTGGCCGGGCATTGTGGGCGTCGACCCACCGGCCCTTGCGTGGTCCTTCAGTGAGTTGCCCCGGCAAGATGCCGAGCAGGGTCTTCTTCTTGGCGGATGCGAGATACTTCTTGTCGCCGGTGATGCGATAGGTTTCCGCCAGTAGGTACACGCTGAAACTGTTGTAGTTCCAGTTCGGCACGACCCGGCGATTCATCGCCCAGTCTGCCGCCCGAATCGCCGACATCTTGTACTTCCCGTCCTTCGTCGCCTCAAAGAGCCGCACCAAACCGACTCCCGCCAGGCCGTTGTCGAACTGGAGGCCGCCGTCGTCGAAGTCCTCGACGGACCAGCCGTTCTTGATGATCTGGTCCAGCTTTCCGTCCCTCTCGGCCTGCCGATAGAACCGCTCGGCCACCTCGAACGGTCGGCCGTTCCCATTCCTCACGGCGGGGAACGGGAACACACCGGTCCCCGCTTGCTCTTGAGTCCAGATGAGGAAATCCCCGGCGTCCGTTGCGATCTGGAGCAGCTCGTCCGATTTGGCGGCACCCGCTCCGCGCGCGGCGAGACAGCCTTCGATGACGGAGGCGACTTCTCGCAGGCCGTGGTTGGTCTTGGACGGGTCCAGGCCGATCGTCCACCACTTCTGCCGCCTGATGAAGCCGATGTAGGGATCGAAGCCAGTGGCGAGTTCGTCGGGCGACAGGGGCGTGGCATCCTTGGGAACAGGACGAAACTCGTCGGCGACCTCGGGCACCCCGCCGTGATCGCCGAGCAGTTCGACGGCCCGCATCACCACCTTCTTGACCTCGGCCCCGTCCTCCGCCTTCTGGGCGGCGGAAAGGTCCACGGCAACTTGTCGAAGCTTCTGCTGCGTGGCCTTGTCCGGCGTGCGCGTTTCGTGAGCCGAAGCCCAGATGCAGAACAAAAGTACCGCCAAAGCCAGGGGAATGGACCGCATCACTAGCACCTTCCGCCGAGGGGAACTACGGATTCTGGACGGAGTAAGAAGACGTTGGCCGGCTCGTAGGGTACGCCAGGCAGATGCTGGGTTCACCCGTGATCCACCTCGCCGCGGAGAGTGATCGGTTTCACGCGCAGGTCAGACGAGCACCCCCCGCGTGACCTCGCCATGCACGTCCGTCAGCCGGTAATCCCGGCCCGCGTGGCGATAGGTCAGCCGGGTGTGGTCCAGCCCCATCAGGTGCAGGATGGTAGCATGGAAGTCGTGGACGTGGACCGGATTCTCTACAGCGCGCATCCCGTGCTCATCCGTGCTCCCGTAGGCGATGCCCCGCTTCACCCCGGCCCCGGCCAGCCATGAGGTGAACGCCCAGTTGTGGTGCTCGCGGCCCGCATTGTCGGCGGTGTTGTTGAACGGCGTGCGACCGAACTCGGTGGTCCAGACCACCAGCGTGTCCTCGAACAGGCCACGCAGCTTCAGATCGCGCAGCAGCCCCGCTATCGGGCGATCCACCTGCGGCGCAAGCCGGCCGTGATCCGCCATGTTCCCGTGCGAGTCCCAGTTGCCACTCGAGCCGGTATGGATGAGCTCCACAAATCGCACCCCCCGCTCCACGAGACGCCTGGCCACCAGGCATTGCCAGCCGAACCCATCGGCCTGGCCCCGCTGCAGGCCGTAGAGCCCCAGCGTGGCGTCGCTCTCCCGGGAGAGGTCCAGCGCCTCCGGCATCTCCGACTGCATCCCGAAGGCAGTCTCGAAGCTCTGAATGCGGGCCGCAAGGTAGGGGTCGTCGGTGCGAGTGGCGAGATGCTGGCCGTTCAGCACGCGCAACGCGTCAAGCTCGGTCCGCTGCCGTTCCCGCGAGGCCACGCGTGGCCGCAGGTTGGCAATCGGCTCTGCTCCGGGGACCACGCGGGTGCCCTGGTGCGCTCCCGGCAGGAAATCGGACGCCCACACCTGCGTTCCCGCGTAGGGCATCTGTGGCGCGAGGACCATGAACGAAGGCAGGTTGCGGTTGACGGTCCCCAACCCATAGCTCGTCCAGGACCCAATGCTCGGCCGTGCGAAGGCGAACGAACCGGTGTGCATGCCCAGCGTGGCGTTGTAGTGGTTGGAGTGGCTGGTATGCATCGAGCGGATGAGCGCGAGGTCGTCGATCTGCTCGTTGAGGTGCGGGAAGAGGTCCGAAGTCACGATCCCGCTCTTCCCGCGCGGGGCGGAGTTCCAAAGGGATCGCTTCAGGAAGAGGCGCTCGTAGCCGGGCCGGTTGACCGTCTCGGGGTGGTCGAACGTAACCTGCTTGCCGTGATTCTCCTGGAGCGCCGTCTTGGGATCCCAGGAGTCGACGTGGCTGACGCCCCCGCTCATGAAGAGGAAGATCACTCGCTTCGCCTTCGCGGCCTGATGGGGCGGCCGGGGCGCGAGGGGGTCACGCGGGGCGGCATCGGCCGTGTCGGCGGCAAGCATCTCGTGGAGGATGCCCGACATCAGGACCGATCCGGCGGCAGAGGTCAGAAAGCTGCGGCGACTGTTCATGACGTGCGCTCCGGTCAGTCCAGGTAGAGTAACTCATTGGTGGCGAGCAGGATTCGCGCCAGCGCCGCCCAGGCCTGCTCCGGGCGCTCGGCCACCGTCACTTCCTGCGAATCCCGCTCATAGCGTGCCACGAACTGCGTCGCGAACGCTCTCTCTTCCGCCGAGGGAGTCCGCTGGAATGCGCTGCGGTAGAGGCGGTCGATGCCGTCCGGTTCCCCCTTTGCGCGACGGGCCAGCGCGGCGGACTGCGCGTGGAAAAAGGGATCGTTCATGAAGTAGAGCGCCTGCGTCGGGACCGTCGTTGTCTGCCGCTGCGGGGTGGATGCGTTCGGATCCGCTCCATCAAAGAGGCCAAGGAAGGGGTGCCGCCGGTTGCGTAGCTGAACGAGATAGACGCTGCGACGGTTCGTCTCGTAAACGGCGCTGAAAGGCTCGTGCTGGCTAAAGCGCCAGGTGGCCTCCGGCGGGAAAGGATGGGGTCCACCCGGGGTGGGGTCCAGCTCACCGCTGGTGAAGATAAGCGAGTCCCGCAATTCCTCGGCGGTGAGTCGGCGGCGGTCGAAGCGCCAGTACAGCGCGTTGGTCGGGTCCCGCATCACCGAGGCCCCGGTGGCGGCGCTGGACTGGCGGTAAGCCCGCGAGAGGACGATCAGCCGGTGCATCCGCTTCACATCCCAGCCGCTCTCCATGAACTCGGAGGCCAGCCAGTCCAACAGCTCGGGATGCGTGGGACGGTCGCCGCGGGTTCCGAAGTCGTTTGGGGTCCGCACCAGGCCCCGCCCGAAGTGATGCAGCCAGAGGCGGTTGACCATCACCCGCGCCGTGAGCGGGTTCTTCGGTGACGCCACCCAGTCCGCCAGTTCCAGCCGTCCGCTCGACGTCCGCACCCGTACCGGCGTCCCGCCCAGGATTGTGAGCCAGCGGCGCGGCACCGTCTCGCCCAACTGCTGCGGGTCCCCGCGCTCGTGGACCCGGGCATCGGCGGCAGGTCGCTCGGAGACAGCGAACGCCACCTCTCGCTGCGGCATGACGGCCAGGAGCTTCGAGCGCTCCTGCGTGAGCGACGTCCGAGCAGCCTGCGCGTCGGCCAGGACCCCCAGCGCGGGTTGAAGCGCGGCGTCGAGGCGATCCAGGCGCCAGGCCACGCCGTCCCCGCCCGGATGGGCATCCCGCACCCGCCCCCTCACGCGTACCCTCCCGGTAAGCGGACTCGCCCAGCCGACGGCCACCGGACCCTCCGGGCCTGGGTGGACAAAGAAGGATCGAGGCGGGAGCGTGGTCCAGACGGTGACCGGCTGCGCGTTACTGTTCACGAAAACCATGGGCGTCTCGCCGTTCCGCCAGGAGTGCAGTCCCGCCGTGCCGTTCTGGTCGCGCACCGGTTCCGGGAGCAGGCTCAGCCCCTGCCGTCCGTCGAAGAACCACCATGCCCGCTCCCGTTTTCCGCCATCGGGTAGCGGGTTGGAAGCGGTCAGGTTGAGGAGAGCGTCAGCCGTCAGGTTCCAGCGTCGCCCCACGCCCCCAATCTCGTCGATCTCCAGCTCGAGTTGCGTGGTATCCGCGCCGTGGTTCGCCTGGGGCAGGATGGAGAGGAGCAGCAACTCGCCCGCCCGCACCTCCACCTCTGACAGCGCGATGGGGCGCTCTCCGGCATCCGGCACCACCTCGGTTGCCAGGGGGCTCCGTGTGAGGGGGGAGCCGAACGTCTGCCGTGCCTTGTCGGTGGTCCCCGCCTGTTGAGCGAGTCGGGCGTCGAGCAGCGCCAGGGCCTGCCGTTGGGGCTGCGTCCGTCGGTCCCATTCGGCATCCGGGATCAATGGCACCAGATCGCGGGGTTGCTGCTCCGGCTCACAGCCAGGGAAGGAGAGCTTCGTGCTGGCGAAGATTCCGTAGAGACCGTAGTAATCCTTCGCGGTGATGGGATCGTACTTGTGGTCGTGGCACCGGGCACAGCCGACGGTCAGCCCGAGAAATGCCTTGCCCAGCGTATCGATGCCGTCTTCGTGGGTGAGGTGGAGGTCCTTGTCGATTTCGTGCCCAAAGCGCCGCGCCAGTGCCAGGAAGCCAGTCGCGACAATCCGTGGTCCATACTGGTCCATCGGACCCTTCGGCGCGATCAGGTCGCCGGCGATCTGTTCGCGTAGGAACTCGTTGTACGGCTTGTTCGCGTTGAAGGCGTCGATCACCCAGTTCCGGTAGCGCCAGGCGTGGGGCAGGGGATGGTCGCTGTTCTCGCCGGCGGTGTCGGCGTACCGCACCAGATCCAGCCAGTGCCGTCCCCACCGTTCGCCATAACGCGGTGACGCGAGCAAGCGGTCGACTACCCGCTCATAAGCGCCCGGAGCGCCGTCGGCGAGGAACGCGTCCGTCTCCTCCGGGGTTGGCGGAAGGCCGGACAGGTCATAGGTGACGCGCCGGAGTAGGGTGCGCCGGTCCGCCGCCGGGTTGGGTCGTATGCCCTTGGCGGCGAGGCGCGCCTCAAGGAAGCCATCAATCGGGGTTCCGCCCCGGTTTGCCGGCAGGACGGGGCGACGGACCGGTTGCAGCGACCACCAGGAGCGCGCCGCTTCGACCGTGAGGCCGCCGATCCGCTCACTGGCGGTGGTGCGTGGGTCCCGCGCGCCTTGCCGCACCCACCGCGTCAGTGTGGCGACCTCGCGATCTCCAAGGGCTCCGGCGGGAGGCATTCGCGGCACCCCGTCGCCGTGCAGGGCTCGAATGAGCAGGCTCTTGCCGGAGTCGCCGGGTTGGATTGCCGCGCCGCGCTTGCCGCCGGACACCCAGCCGCTACGCGAGTCGAGCCGCAAGCCGCCCTGCTGCGCGTTCGGGCCGTGGCACTCAATGCAGCGCTTGACGAGCAGCGGGCGGATGCTCTTCTCGAAGAACTCGTCGCCGGACGCCTCTGTGGGCCCCGCAATCAGGGCTGCGGAAGGCCCGGCGATCAAGGTTACGAAGAGCCCCAGGAGAATGGCGAAACGCATGGGATGGGTCGAGGTGGTCACCAACGGAGCTTGGCGCACCTGTTCTCCTCGGGGAAGCGGAACACCTTGTTTGCTTTCCATCGGCAGAACCGAGCGGGCCGTAGCCATTCGTTCGCTGGGCCCGGTACCAACGAAACAGGCGCGGGTTCCGGCCGAAACCGGAACCCCCGCCCGCAAGCGGAGCCGCTACACCCCGCAGAGAGCGGCTCCTCCCCGG
>JANPLG010000327.1:0-5837 GCA_031426395.1 Actinomycetes bacterium | reverse complement strand
TACTGCTAGGGAGTCGAGTTGATGCAGGCCACCTTGAACATCTCCTTCCGACATCCGGTGGATGGGTATCCGATGCTTGCAGCACTTCTGGCGTGCGGTTGGGAGATCGCAGATCATCAGCTGCAAGTAGAAGTGTTTCGTTATGAAACCGAGGATGAACAGTTCATCATTGATGCTGCCCCTGCGGATCGCCTTCAGGACGGCATGAGAGTTGTGGACGGGTGGCGCGAACACGGATCACGGGCGAAGTTCCCGCTGTTCTACGAGGCTGGGCAAATCGACACCTACTTCACCTCGAACTCGATGACATCCGTCGAATTCTGGTTCTTCGGTGGACAGCCACGACTTCTGGACGGGCATGGGCTAACGGACTACTCCCGGCTGATCAAGATGATCGTGGTCCCGATCATTGACGCAGGAATGGTTCCCGTCATCGTCTCCTGTGTCGACAGCCTCGATTAGACGCAGAGAGATTGTCGCGCCATAGGGGCGAGGTCTTTGAAGACAGAGTAGCTCGTCAGCGGCAGCGAAACTACTGTCGGAGAGCCCATCGCGAGGCTGTGTGCGGGATCGGAGGCAGCATGCGGTTCTGGAAATCAGTGCCGGAGGGAGATGAGGGTCGCTGGGAAGCTATCTCAAGCCGGATCTTCAACGGCGAGTTACAACTCGCCGCAGTTTGTCCCTCGTGTCGAGATGGTATCCTGCGCTTCTTCTTTGCTCGATCATCGCAGGAGACGGAGGAAGAAGCGGACCTTCACGGCGGGTTCTGGATCTGGTGCCCCGCATGCTTGCGGTTCGACCATGCTTCCTGTGGGGTTCCCGATGAGTGGGTTAACCCTTCAGCTCTTGATGAGGATCAGCTTGAGCACGAGCCCGAATGGCTGGACGCCAACTGGGAACGTCTACAAGAACAGAGCCGACCCTGACAGGATCCGTGCACGACGTCAGGTTGTTGACCTCGGGAGTGACCACGAATTGCGTGGCCATCTCCCTTGTTCCGGAACTTCGCTACCGGCCGGCCGCTGCCTTGAGGCGCTGGAGCAGCGCAGGATCACCGGGGCGGCCCTGGTAGACGACTCCCAACGGCACATCCGGCTTGCTGACGCCGTGGAAGTCGCTGCCCGCCGTCACCAGGAAGCCGAAGTGATCAGCGAGGCGCAGGTACTGGATGGTCTCATCCTCGCTGTGGGCGCTGTAGTAGCACTCCATCCCGTCGAGGCCGGCGTCCTTCAGACGGGAGAGCTCATCCCGCAGGCCATCCTCGGTGGGGAATTCCATGAACTTGGGGTGGGCGATCACGGCCACGCCACCCGCCTGGTGGACCAGGTCGATCGCCTCAATGGGGTTCAGCTTCACCTTGGGGACGTGGAGCGGCTTGCCATCCGCCAGGAAACGGTCGAAGGCGTCCTGGACGCTGGTCACATAGCCCTTGTTCATCAGCGCGCGTGCCATGTGCGGCCGGCCGACCTGCCCGCCGCCACTCTCCGCCACGATCTCCTCCATCGAGATGTCGAAGCCGAGCTCCTGCATCTTCCGCACCATCACGCCATTGCGATTGAAGCGGTTCTCCTGCAGGTAGCGGATGCGGCTGAGGAAATCGGCGTTGCGGAAATCGACGTAGTAGCCCAGCAGGTGGAACTCACCCTGCTGGTAGTCGACGCTCAGCTCGATGCAGGGAACCAGCTCCACCCCTTCGGTCTCCGCCGCTACGGAGGCTTCCTCCAGACCGTCCACCGTGTCATGGTCGGCGATGCCGAGAGCGGAGAGCCCGACTTGCCGGGCGAGGCGGACGAGCTCAGTGGGAGTGCAGGAGCCGTCAGAGGCGGTGGTGTGGGAGTGGAGGTCAATCATGAGCAGGGCTAATTGAAAGGCGAAACGTAGGAACCTGTCAAATGCGGAATGCGGAATGCGGAGTCGAATGGGACGCGGTCTCTCCGCTGGCCCATCCGTCATCCTCGAGGGCGGTCGCAAGGGGCGCGGTAGACGTCTCCTTCGGGGATCCAGCTGTAAACGGTCTTTGCGTCGGGGTTCCGCGTGGGGTTCATCTACGGTGCGGTACGGGCGTGGCTGGATCCCCGCAAGTCACAGGCCGCTTCGCACCCAGGTTGCCTGGCGAGGATGACGAGAGTTGGTTGGGTCCTGGATCACTTCGGATGAACGGCGGGACGCCCTTCCATCCGTTGGCCCGGGGTTAGCACTTGTACGCGAAAGGGTCCGGGAGCAGGAAGCCCCCGGACCCTCGAAACCCCTACGATGTCGCTCGTTCCGTCAGGCGGCCGGCTTCCGCGCCACCACGACGACGCATCCGCCCTCGCCGGTGGGATGCTCGCGATCCAGCACCAGGCCGGCGCGGCGGAGGGCCGAAGCAATCTCAGCCGCGGAGTGCGTGCGCGGGGCCACGCCGAGGCCACGGGCGATCTGCGGCTGGCTGACCGGCACCCAGCGGTCGAGGAGCAGCGTGCCGCCCGGCGCCAGCGTCTCCGCGTAGAAGCGAATGAGCTGGGCGAACTCCTCGCCGGCGAACTGCTGGCTGGCTCCGATCAGGCTGGCGAGGTGGAACTGGCCTTCCGTCCGCACTACCGTGGTCACGTCTCGATGGCGGCGCAGGTGCTCGCGGACGGTGGAAAGGTTCAATCCGGCGGCTGCGGCACGGCGGCGGGCTTCCGGGAGAACGCGGCCGTCAGCATCGGAGTCGACGCCCCAGCAGCGGATTCGTTTGAGCAGACTGGCGTCCCGCTCCTGGAGGCGCTCCGCCATTCCGAGGGCCTCGGCGGCGTGCCCGCACGGAGCGAACACCGCGCGGAACTCCGATTGCCCCTTGGCCAGGGTCAGAACCGCCGCGGCCAGGCATTCGCCCGTCACGGCATCCAGTCGCTCCCGTAATCCTTCGTGGATCGGCAGCGCGAGGACCATGCGGTCCGCCATGTGCCCCACCGGCCCGACATCACCGGCCGGCCGGTTGCGGTAGATCCGGTCCAGCGTTGCGGCAGAGTATCCGTTCGCCAGCAGGTCCTGGGCGGTGGCGCTGGAGAGAACGGGAATGTAGCGCCCACGTCCTTCCTCCGCGAGACCGTGGGCGAGACGCAGGGTGCTAGGGGTGGATGGGCGATGCATCCGGTCTCGGAGCCGCTGCTTGGCCAGGGTTAATGCGTGCATAGGGTGACTCGACCTCCGTCGCTCATCGTTGCTGCGCGGTTCATCGCATCGTTGCGCTGAGCCGCGTGGGTCTTCGTTGTCCTGAGTAAACAGCCTGGAGGGGTCCCCTGTCCCGGGACCTCAGACCTATATTCGGCGGGCGGCGGACCTCCAATTGCGAATTGCGGATTTCGGATTGCGGATTTGGGCCCCGGATTTGGGTCGCTACCCATTGGGTAAGCGGCCTCCAAGCTACGGAATCGGCCTGCCACATCAGGATAGACGGGTTGTTCGCATCCCGCGGTCGGCTTGCCAGAAGGTGGCCGCACGTTCTCGGGATCGTTGCTCGCATCCTGAGATTGGGATGGAGGGAGGAAACCTACGACTCGGTGAAGGAACAGGGGAACCGGAAACCAAGTCCTGAAGGTATCGGCGATCGCCCGAGCGCCGTCCTGGCCCCCGCCTGCTGGCCCCCTTTGGTCCCCCCTCTTCCTCTATGAACACCCGCTACCTCGCCCCCGCTGTCGCGCTGGTCTCTCTGGCGAGCCTCTCGGTCCAACAGCCGGCCCGGGCTGCAGGCGCGATCCGCATCTCCGCGAACCCGAACGTCCTGCTGGCCGACGGCAACAGCACCGCCACCGTCACTGCGGACGTGCGCGGGAGCAACGGACGTCCGGTGCGGGATGGAACGGAAGTGCGCTTCTACACCACCGCCGGGACCATCACGCAGGTGGCGTTCACCTCGGGCGGGGTGGCGCGTGCCACGCTGAAGTCCTCCACCATCCCGCAGGCCGCGAACATCAGCGTCTCCGTCGGGATCGACCAGGCGGTGATGACGCTGCCGATTGTCGACAAGGTGGTCGAGGCGGCGGTGGGTGGCCGAGTGATGCGGCTGACCGCCAACTACGTGGCCTTCAGCGAGGACAAGCGCTACATCCAGGCGGATGACCAGGTAAAGCTCCGCTTCCGAGGCGTGGAGATTCAGGCGAATTCCGTGCAGGTGGACCTGAACGGCGAGACGGTCAAGGCGCTGGGGAAGGTGCAGATCGCCAGCGGTGACAAGACGCTGGTCGGCGACCGCGTCTGGCTCGATCTGAAGTCGTTCGAGGGGTACGTCATCGCGATCCGGAACCGGCAGTGGTTCAGCGCCTACGGCCTCACCGAGCTTCCGGAGCGACCGAAGAAGCTCAACCCGGATTTCGAGCTGGCCGACCTTTCCGACAGCAAGCTGATGTGGGTCGGAAAGAGCGCCAATTACATCTTTGGCGAGCGGGTGCAGATGCAGGGTGCCCGCGCCTTTGTGGGCGGCATGAAGACGTTCCGCATGCCGTTCCACCAGACCGACCTGACAAACGGGTTCAACGGACCGGACCAGTATGTCGGCTTCGGCTCTGACGGGATCAGCGTCGACCTCCCGCTCTACCTGCGGATGACGCCCGGCAGCAGCACCGCGCTGCACTTTGGGTACGGCTCACGCACGGGCGGTATCGGCAACTTCACGGTCAACAACGGCCTTAGCCTGGACCTGGTGCAGAAGTACGGCTTCTCCGGTGCCAGCGAAGGCACCGCGATGCTGACGAACCTTTCCAGCCTCAGCCAATGGGGCGTTCTGTGGGAGCACAACCAGCAGATCACCAAGACCACGCGCATGGCGGCGAACTTCCAGTTCCCGCAGCACCGTGATCTGTACGGAGGCGTGAACCTCACCAGCGGGCTGCCGATTGGGAACGTGACGGCCTCGTTCAACGGGGCCAAGACCCGCCTGAATCCGCTGGCAACCACCATGGCGCTCGGCTTTGAGACCAAGCCGAAGCAGATTGCCGGCGGGAAGCTTGGCCTGAGTGGGGTGGCGAACTTTTACCGGCGCGATCAGCAGGAAGTGCGCGTCTTCCGCGGCAACGGCATCGGTCTTGGTGGCCGGGGCATCCGCGCGAATGTGGCCGGGGAGCAATACCAATCGGTGGGCGTCCGCGCCGCCGTAGCCCCGGTGACGCTGTCGAAAGGGCTGACCTTCAACAGCACCGCCACGCTGCAGGCGGTCACCGGCAACCGCCGCAACGGCTTCGGACCGACGCTGGAAACCTCGCTGCAGAAGACGCTGCCCCGGAACGGGCTGCTCACCTTCGGCGTGAACTACAACCACCTCACCACCGTGACGGACCTGCTTCCGCAGGACGGCCGGATGAATGCCACGCTCAACCTCTCGTGGCCGGTGACCAACCGGCTCCGGCTATCGGCGTTCGGAAGCATGGGCGTGGATAGCCAGAACAAGCACAGCGTGCTGCAGGCCAGCTACCAGCTCACTAACAAGTGGCGGATGGATATGCTCCACAACATGTTCCAGTTCGGCGGCTACGGGGACTCGGATCTCCAGTTCGGGCTGTCCCGCGCGTTCGGCAGCCGGGAGCTGGGCCTCTACTGGAGCCGCCGCGAGGGCCGGATGATGTTCACGTTCGGCGCTTCCCGCTTCTGATCGATTGCGGATTTCGAGTTGCGGATTTTGAATCGAATGAAGCGAGTAGACTCAAGGCAAAGTGGGATTCGGCATACCGAAGGTTGATGCGGGCGTCCCGATACTGGTGGCGAATGTTGAGTGCGAAATGGGTAAGGAATCCGAGCGCAGACCTGTGAAGCTCGACGCCAAGAGGAGGTGTGTAGTATGTGCCTCAAGCCCGAACCCATCGCGTCCGTCCCGGCAGAGA